>JBBQVV010000488.1:0-4587 GCA_038211235.1 Chthonomonadales bacterium
ACGATGGAAGCACGGATCGCACTGCCGACCTGGCCCAGTCGATCGCAGCCTTCCGCAAAGAGGTGCGGCTGATCTCATATAAGCCGAACCGTGGAAAGGGTTACGCAGTGCGCCAGGGGATGCTTGCGGGCCAGGGCGAACGCCTTCTTCTCTCTGACGCGGACTTGGCAACGCCAATCGAAGAGGTGGAGAAGCTGAGTGCGAGACTGAACGAAGGATACGATATCGCAATCGGTTCTCGCGACGTTCAGGGTTCCGAGCTAATGAAGCATCAGTCCTGGCTGCGCGAAACCGGCGGCAAGATGTTCAACAAAATGGTACAGCTGATCGCCGTACCGGGCATTCACGATACCCAGTGTGGGTTTAAGCTGTTCTCTCGCGGTGCGGCGCAGTCGGTCTTCAGCCGCTGCACGGTAGACCATTTCGCATTTGACGTCGAGGTCCTCTACATCGCGATGCGCGTGTTCGGCTACCGAATCGCTGAAAATCCCATACGCTGGGCACACCAGGAAGGCTCTAGTGTGGTGTTCTGGCGCGATGCAATACGTATGTCCAAAACTCTGTTCAAGATCCGCCTGACTCGGTACCAGCCGCCTGCTTCCGCTGTTAAACTCAATCCCAGATGAACGCAGCCGAATACGAGCGCATGTTCCGGCTGGAAGACTCCTACTGGTGGTTTGTCGCTCGCCACAGGCTGATCGAGGCTCTAATCAGAGCTCGCTACGGATCGCCTGATCCCCACGCCCGGCCACTAGTGATCCTTGACGTCGGCTGCGGCACGGGAGCGATGTCCGTCCGACTTGCGTCTTGGGGTCATGTCGTATCCGCGGATTTCTCTCCGCTCGCGCTGGAGTTCTCGCGTCGCCGTGGCCTGACGAATCTTGTAGGCGCGGATGCCATGCGCCTGCCCTTTGCACCGGATTGCTTTGACTTAATTGTGGCGATGGACATGCTCGAGCATCTGTCCGACGACTGCCGGGCAATGTGCGAGTTCCAACGCGTGTTGAAGCCGGGTGGGAGGCTTTTCGCGACCGTTCCCGCCTATCCCCACCTGTGGAGCGAACACGATCTCGCGCTGATGCATTACCGGCGATATCGGCGGACCGAACTGCGAGATCGCCTACTGCAATCAAATTTTCTCCTGGAAAAGCTTTCTCACACGATGGCGCTGCTGTATCCCATTGTTGCGATGCAGCGCCGCATGAACGCGTCACAGCCACCTCACGTTCCGCCTCAGGCCGCCATGCCACTCTTTCCGCCTCCAGTCAATGCAGCGCTCACCGGCATCGTCACTGCCGAGAACTCGCTCGCTCAGAGGCTGGATTTCCCATTCGGCATAACGATCGTCACCGTAGCCCGCAAACCGTAGTCGGGCCAGCCTGGCGTGGCGCCGTGAGGCCTGTACGGGACACGCGTCAGCTGAAGTCGTGTATACCACTCATCGGTGTCTCGGACTTCCACGGTCGTCAGTACTTGCGTAGATATCGAAATGTATCGACAGTGATCCATATCAGGCTGAAGATGAGGAGTGTATGTTCAGCCATCATGTAGCCGATCGCTCCGACATGCGGGATGAGCGCCAACGGCAGCAGCATGACCCCCGACACGGCGACCAGCAGCCCTACCACGGCAAAGCGCCGGCCAAAATAAGCGTTCACAGCGTACCAGGTATCCGGGTTCTCAAGCGTCTTGCGGACCCGGAAGCCGTACCACGGATTGGGCTTGACTCTCCCCTGGACGAGAGGGACCGCGAGGCCGATGAACAGGCCGCTGATCAGTAAATAGGTAGTGAACAAGACTATTACCATCATCGAGATATCCTCCTGCACATGTGACGCGCGGGCGGCGATGGACGTTTCAGATATGCTGTGACGACGCTGCATGGAGCTGCCGCGACCATTCACTACTCGCTGCAATGTAACCCCCGTGATACCCGTCCCGTCTAATGCCCGAACAGTCTCCCCGTTCACCGGCCGCTCCCTGGTTCGTACGGGTCAGTGAGCGGCCGCAATCCAATAGACGGGGCGGGCGCAGTTGATTGCGGCCGACCGACCTTGAGTTAGGATCGGGTCGCCGGACCTCGCGTGTCGAATCGACGAAGGCCATGGAGTGAGTCGTAGTTCATGCTGATACCATTGCTTATCTCTATTATATTCATGCGTGGCGCTCTCGATGACAGCGGTGTCGTATCACAAGCGGTTCAGCGGGCGGCATACCTCGTTACAACCACCGACGATTTCATCGTAGACATCTATCTCAATGGCAAGCCAGTGCCGGATTCCAGGCGTACGATGCTCGAGGAGCGCTTCGGAGCGACGGTTGAGCGCATCGACGTCCAGGTCCGCAGAGGCGATTGGATTGTCTTCAACGTGGTCAATAATCGGTTGCGGTGGGGAGGAGCGCGGTATTTCGGCGTCGCGGGATGCTTCGCGCAGGACGATTTTGGGTTTGTGAGCGACCGCGCGTCGCGGCAGTGGAGCGCGTGCGACGATCCGCGCGCCGCACATAGCTTCATCGCGCGAAGGTCGTACCAGGCACGTTGCCCGGTAGAGGTCATAGACAATCCATGGAGTGAAGGCGATGCGTTAATGCGCCGGCACGCAGGCGCCCACTGGAGCGGCACCCCTGTTTGGGGCAGAGGCCGAAATACGTGGATTAAGGTCGTCGTGGAATAGGCGTCACCACAAAGGAGTTCGTTACCATGCAGGCATGCAGTCACTTCTCACTCCGTGGTCCGGCCAGATCGGCCGCGGCCCTGCTCGGGCTCGCTTTCTGCGCCGCGAGCGCTGGAGCCCAGGGAATCCTGTTCCCGGAGCGCCCCACACATCCCGGTCCGCCAATGCCGATTCCACGGCCCATTCCGTCGCAGCCGTGCTATGTAAAGAATCTGAAGGTCGCCACGGTAATCAACGACGCGGTCGCGGAGACGACCGTCGAGCAGACCTTTGTCAACACCGCCAGCGTCGCCCAGGAGGGAACGTATCTTTATCCGCTGCCGGAGGGCGCAACTCCATCGGGGTTCACGATGACCGTGGGCGACAAGACGATGGAGCCGCGCATTCTCTCCCACGATGAGGCTCACTCGATCTACGAGGGATACGTTCGCCGTTATCGTGATCCGGCGCTGCTCGAGTATGTCGGCAGGAGCCTGGTGAAGATCAACATCTACCCTATACCGCCGCAGGGCGAGCGGACGATACGGATGCGATATACGGAGATCCTTAAGCCGCAGGGCGATGCGCGTAAGTACGTCTACCCGCTGTCGACGTCACGGTTTGGATGCCGCCCCGTGGGCACGGCGATCGTCACGATCAAGCTGATGACTACCTCGCCGATCAAGAATATCTACTCTCCAACGCACGAATTCTCGGTCCGGAAGAGCGACGAGCGAACCGTGATCGCAACATGGGAGGGGACAAACGACATCTCGGATCGCGACCTGACCCTATTCTATAGCACGAGCAAGGACGATGTCGGATTATCGCTGCTGACGTTCAAGAGCGGCGACCGCGACGGCTACTTCATGCTGCTGGCGGCTCCGCGCGTGACGGTTCCAAAGGAAAAGATACTCGCGAAGCATGTCGTGTTCGTCCTGGACCGCACCGGGTCGATGCAAGGCAAAAAGATCGAGCAGGCCCGTAAGTCGCTGCTGTTTTGCATCAACAACCTTAATCCGAAGGATCGATTCGACGTGGTTACGTTCAACGAGTCGGCGGATGCACTATTCCCGGGTCTCGTCGCGGTGACGGACGAGACGCTGAGCAAGGCGCGCCGGTTCGTGGAGAACATCGAGGCGAGCGGCGGCACGAATATCGACGATGCGCTTAGATCGGCGATGTCTCTCTTCGGCGACGACGGCAGCCGCCAGAATATGATCGTTTTTCTCACGGATGGGCTTCCAACGGTAGGCGAGACGAACATTAACACGATTCTTCAGCACTTCAAGGACGTAAACGGCGATCGCGCGGCCGAAAACGCGCAGCCGGGAATAAAGCTCGCTCACGTTGTCGCCAAGAAGGACGCCGGAAAGCACATCCGCCTGTTCAGCTTTGGGCTGGGCTATGACGTCAACGTTCCCTTCCTGGATCGATTGGCCGACCTCGGTCGCGGCGATTCGGACTACGTAAAACCTGAAGAAGATGTCGAAGCGAAAGTTTCGGCGTTCTACGCCAAAGTCGCCGCGCCGATTCTGGCTGGTATCAAGGTCGCATTTGACGGCGCCGATGTCTACGACATCTACCCTAAAGTGTTCCCAGACCTGTTCAAGGGATCGCAGCTTGTGATCGCCGGGAGGTTTCGCGGCGCCGGCCGCGGCACCGTGCGGCTATCCGGCCTGTCGAACGGTACGGACGAAACGTTTAAGATGGAGACGGGATTTGGGGAGGCAGACGGCAGCAACTCGTTTCTGCCGCGTATCTGGGCAACGCGCAAGCTAGGCTACCTCATCGATCAGGTACGGCTTTCTGACAATCCGGCCGGACAGAATGAGGTGATCGATGAGATTGTGCGCCTTTCCAAGGACTATGGGATCATCACCGAATATACCTCGTTTCTGGTGGACGAGAACGAACAGGCGGCTCTTAAGCT
>JBBQVV010000489.1:0-4552 GCA_038211235.1 Chthonomonadales bacterium
CACTCTCCTGAGGAGGCTCAATAGCCGCAGGTTGCGCTGCACAGTTCAGCGGCGGACGCCTCTACGGGTATGGATGGCCGTCCTATGGTTCGGCGGACGCCACTACGGGTAAATTACGCATCCGCCCTACGGTTCGGCGGACGAGCCGCAATTATTGAGCGGGTGGGTACACTTACCTACGAAAATGACGACCCACCACGAAACGACCGCGGTTTCCCCAGTCGAGGAACGCGATAGTCAGCCATCCCCGCCTTCCCTGGAGCCTGCAGCGCTGCGGAGGCGTGTTCTGGGATTGGCGTGGCCCGTGATCGGCGAGAACCTGCTCGAGACGCTTCTAGGCATTGTGGATACCGTGCTGGTTGCCGGATTAGGGACGGTCGCTATCGCCGGCGTCGGCAGCGGCCTTCAGGTCATGTTCTTCGTGCTGTCCGCACTTTCCGCCCTGTCCGTCGGCAGCGCAGTTCTCGTCTCCCAGGCGGTAGGGGCCGACAACTTCAGCGGCGCCGGGCGCATCGCGCGGCAGTCGCTACTCTGGAGCGTGCTCTTTTCGATTCCGATCGCACTCATCGGGCTGGGCGCGGCGGACCACATCATCGGGATATTTGGACTTGCGCCGGACGTCGCCCCAATAGGCGCGGGCTACCTCCGGGTAACCATGGGCACGGTAGTAGTGCTGGTCGCGCTCATTATCGGTGGAGGCGCCCTACGCGGCGCGGGCGATTCGCGAACCCCCATGGTCGTTACCGCCGTCGCGAACGTCATCAACGTGATCCTAGCGTATGGCTTGATCTACGGCAAACTGGGCCTGCCGGCACTTGGAGCCGTTGGCAGCGCCTGGGCAACCTTTATAGCGCGCGCCATAGCTCTGATACTGTTACTCCGCGCGCTCTGGATGGGCCGAAACGGCGTCAGCATCGCGGGCCGAGGCGGATGGCGTCCGGATTGGTCGATTGCCAGGCGAGTGCTGACGCTCGGTGTGCCGGCATCACTCGAACAGATCCTGATGTCGACGGCGTTCACCGTGCTGACGATCCTCGTGGCCGGACTGGGAACTGATACGCTCGCCGCGCAGAGAATCTCGATCACCGCGCTGTCCTTCTCGTTCTTGCCCGGATTTGGGTTCGGAATGGCCGCCACGGCGCTCGTAGGTCAGAGCATCGGTGCGCGGCGTCCGCTCCTCGCCGCTGGAGTGGCTCGCGTCGCCACGTTCTGGGCCGTGATCTGGATGGGCACGATCGGACTGATCGTCTTCATCTGCGCGACGCCGATCATGCGCGTGTTCACCTCCGAGCCGGACGTTGTAAGCATTGGCGCGAGGAGCTTACGCATCGTCGCGCTGGCGCAGCCCTTCTGGGCGATTGGTATGGTGCAGTCGGGCGCGCTGCGCGGTACCGGAGACACCCGGTCTCCATTGCTCATCGGCTCTGGCGGTATGTGGATCACGGTCGTGCTGGTCTGGCTGGGGCTGCACTTCGTCGGCGGAGGTCTGCCATTAGTTTGGACCGCGTTCCTCATCACCGCGCCGATCACTTCATTCCTGACATGGCTCCGCTTCCGTCGGCGGATACGCGATCTAGGTGAGGACACAGAGCGAGTGGTATGATCGGTTTTCAAAGGAGAGGAGAAGCATATGACTGGATTGGAAAAACGGACGCTCGGCCGGACCGGGCTGCACGTTACCGCACTGGGCTATGGAGCCATGGAAGTTCGCGGCTCGCGAATCTGGGGCGGCCGGCCGGTAACGGAGAGGCAGGCAGATACGATCCTCAATGCCGTGCTGGATGCCGGTATAAACTTCATCGATACCGCCAACGACTATGGACGTAGCGAGGAGTTTATCGGCAGATACGTTAGCGGGCGCCGACCCGAGTACTATCTTGCAACGAAGTGCGGCTGCACGGTCGTGCGCAAGGACAACAACACAGACGATACTCCTCACGTGTGGACGGAAGAGAACCTCTTCCGAGGGCTTCATGAAAGCCTGGAGAGGATGAAGACCGATTATGTCGACGTGATGCAACTTCACAACCCGAGCGTCGAGCAGTGCGAGCTGGGAAACCTGGTCGCCTCGCTCCAAAAGATGAAGCAGCAGGGCAAGGTACGATGGATCGGCTGCTCATCCACGCTTCCGCACATCACAACCTATATAGAGTGGGGCGTGTTCGACATCTTCCAGATCCCCTACTCGGGTCTGGAGCGGGTTCACGAGAACGTCATCTCGCAGGCGGCGCGCGCGGGCGCCGGGATCATTGACCGGGGCGGAGTGGCGCGCGGTGAGCCGGGCGTGGGCCTCGGAAGCACGGACCGCTGGGCGAAGTTCGAGGCGGGCAAGCTGGACGAGCTTCGCGAGGAGGGCGAATCACGCTCCGGCTTCCTGCTGCGGTTCCTGCTGTCGCATCCGGACATTCATACAACGATCGTGGGCACGCTCCTACCCGAGCATCTGAACGAGAATATCGCTGCCGCGTCGAAGGGCGCGCTGTCGGCCGCCACGTACAAGGAGGCCAAGCGGCGCCTGGATGCCGCCGGCGAGCGCGCGTCCGACTGAAGGCGATTCACAGCGGATTTGCGGGAATTCACGTGTACATTCACAATTACTTCCCCGGTTGGTACACTTCATGCACTATCAGGGATGTCGGTGGCAATGAGCTACCTGCACAAACGGTTCGCACAGCAACTGTCGGGGTATGGTGATGCGACGACAGCCATCCTATCGCGCCGGACAGCGAACCGTAGCACTGCAGCCGTTCATGCTTCGAGACGAGCGAGTATGGGTCGCTCCGATCAGAACCGACTTTTCATACGGGCGTTGCCGGATCGATCATGCCATACTCTACCGGCCGGACAACAGCCCCGCTTCGTGGCAGTGGTTTGCAAGTAGCAAGTGGTCATGTACTAGGGGAGGTTCAAATGCGTTTGTTTTCTAAATTGATGGCCGGCGTTGTGATCGCAGGGTCCGCCGTAATGGGCTCGGTTGCAGCGAATGCAAACTCGCTGATCCCGACGCTCACCTCTACTTCCGGGGGGACGTTCTTTTATGACGTGGATCTGTCGAAATCGTTAATCACAAACGATGGAAAGAGTTATCTCACGTTGTACGACATTCCGGGCTACATCGCAGGATCCGGGACAGTCCTGACCGGAAGCTTCACCGAGGTCGATGAGCTCTCCAGCCCGATTCCATTCGGACAGAACACAGTAGACAATTCAGGCATGCTCAATGCGCGATTCATCTACAATGGACCCAACTTCGTAGGGCCCGGGACCGTTGCGACGATCAGCATCAAGTCGATCTACAAGGCCTCAGCGGGCGACATGATCCGATACGACGGACAGGACCGCAAGGCCGGCAGCACCCACTCACTCGAAGGCAACACCGGCACCGTTGACGGTCCGGCCGTGCCTGAGATGAGCATGCTGCCCCTGTTCGGCACGCTCCTCGGACTCGGTGGACTCGCTCTGCGCCGCCGCAACAAGGCGTAGCAGACTCGTTCGCACTGAGATTTACGCCCTTCCCTCGTCCCGAGACTCTTAGCTAGTCGAAGGGAGGAGAGAAGGGCGTAGTTTTGCGTCGCGTTAGTGGTTATTGTTGCCGCCGTTCTCAACTCGCACGCTTGTCGCAGTCAGCGTGCCATTGGTCACCGTCCCATCAGCCCGCACGACCTGCGGAGGCGTCAGGGCGGCAAAGAACTCGGCCGGCGTCACGACGGCGCCGTGAGATCGAAATTCCGTCGTCGAGGTTGTCGCAATGTTGATGCCGTGCCCCACGAGCTCGAAACCATCAAAAACGGTAACGGGATCGATCGCGAACGTCTTCGCCACGGAATCGAGCATAACGGCCGTCCCTCGCACTTCGGCATCGTGGCTCTCATGGCCTCCGGTCGTAACGATAATTCGCGCGCGGGCCGCCGTCAGTGTGTTGGAACCGGAGTCGTACGTCCCTTCGAACTTCGCGTCCTGGGTCGTCGCCAGAAGAGCGAAGAACTCCGCCGCCGTCACAATCACGCCGCCGTTTCGGAAGACGGTCGTGCTATCAGAAACGATCTTTACGGACGTCTCGGAGGGCACGAATCCATTCACCTGCAGCGCGGTGACAGATAGGGTTCCCGCGGACGCATTGCCGCCAGATGGCGCGCCCTCCACGGTCGCACGTGCTGCGTTCTGCTGAACGTCCTCGATTCTGACGCTCGTCGCGGCGATTCGGTTAGCGCCCGGGTCGAATACGCCCGTCACCTCGACGGTCTGGCCATTGGCGAGCGTCGGGTTCGTATTTGCATCGGATTTGAACAGCACCGTCGACGCGTCGGTTATAACCGTGACGTTCGTTCCTCCCATCTGAAGAGTGAAGGTAAAGCTTGGCGCCGCACCGCTCAGATTGGATAGGGTCCCCTGGTGGTCCTCGCCCTCATGACGCTTCGTGTCGTGAAGGCCCGTGTGATCGCCCTCGCGCAGAGACGGCTTGATCTTCCCGTTCGCCAGGACGAAGTGCGCGAGATCGAAATCGATCACGATGTCATCTGCGCCGGACGATAGATCACGCGGCGCCGTGAGT
>JBBQVV010000490.1:0-4551 GCA_038211235.1 Chthonomonadales bacterium
TACCGTGCCGCCGCAGGAACCCAGCGCTTCACGCAGGAATGCCGCCACCTCAACGCCGGAGCCGATGGCGGAACGGACCGCCTCGAGTTCGCGGCCAACTTCGTCCACCCGGATCGTCTCTTGGGCGAACATGGTGCGGGAACGCTTCTCGCGCGCCGTCGCCGCCTCCCACTGGCTGTGGAGATCCTGTTTCTGGCGCTCCACAAGTTCATCGAAATGGAGTGCGAGCTGATGCTGTGCGGAGCCGCTTGCGCCTCGCAGGATAAGCCCCTCGAAGATCGCCTCCACCACCTGATCCGAGTTCACCGGTACAGGAACTGAGATGCCAAGGCTGTTCCGAATCGACTTGTGCTTGCGGAGCAGCACATCCAGTACGATGCCGTCAATCTGGTTATCCACTCCATAGTAGGTGAGAACGCGCACGAGTTTAGACGGCTGGCCGTAGCGGTCCACGCGGCCCTCCCGCTGCTCGTGTCGTGTCGGGTTCCACGAAAGGTCGTAGTGGATGACCGCATCGAATCCCTCCTGCAGGTTGATGCCCTCGGAGAGACAGTCTGTGCAGACCAGGATATGCTTCGACGATTGAGCGAGCGCGGTAACCCGCGCCTCTCGTTCTGCAGGAGGTAGCGTGCCGGTAACGGCGGCAATCTCCACATCTTTCGGGAGCTTCTCGCGCAGCGCCTGCGCGACATACTCGGCGGTCGGAATAAAGCGGCAGAACACAATCGGCCGGAAACCGTCTCTCAAAAGCTTCTTGAGCAGGATGATGGCCTTTTGCAGCTTGGCGTCCTCCGCCCCTTGGAGAGCATCCGCCTCGCGCGCCATTTCGAGCAGGCGCCGCCGATTACGTTGCCCGGCCTCCTCTTCATCGCCCTCGTCACTACCGGGTGTCAGGTCGGCGTCTTCACTCGACTCATCGTCCAAAAGGTCGAGAACGGTGCGTCGCCCAATCGCATCGGCCTCTTCGGTCGTCTCTGTATCAGCAGTGGAAGCGCGGCTCCGCAATGTGGCCGCCGCCGCCGCCGGACTGGACGCGATGGAACGCAATAGCGCCAGCGCCGACCACCAGCGCACCCTCTGGCGTTGCCGACTTCCGGTGTCATCGCTGACGGTCTCTCGTGCGTAACGCAGCGCCTTCTCGAAAAGTTTGCGATAGGGGTCCGAGAGCTTGTAGGTGTCCTCTGCTTCCTCACGCTCCGGAAAGGGGGTCTCGGCATTGAGATAGCGGTGAATGTCGGCGCGCCGGCGCTGGACAAAATGCGCGGCAAGACGGCGTCGATGTGCCTCATTCTGCGGCCCCGTCATATCCTCCGGTAGGTCGCCGAACTCAGGGTTTAATAGCCTTAGAAGAGAGCGAAATGCGTTCTCGTTCCCGCTATGCGGGGTCGCCGTTACGAGTATGAGATGGCGCTTAGCATCAGCTGCCAAACCGGAGACAAGCCGATGCCGCTGGTGGCGTCCTCCACGGCCTTCACCTCCCCAGGCGCAGGTATGGGCTTCGTCCACGATGACGAGTTCCGGACAGGTACGAAGGAACTCATCCAGTCGCTTCTCCGATTTGATGAAGTCCGTAGACACCACCACGAACGGATAGACATCGAAAAGCGATTGTCCCAGGCGGCAGTTCCGCTCCAGCCGGGATGCGGTCGAGGTCAGCACCAGCTCCGCCTCGATATGGAACTTGTCCCGCAGTTCCGCCTGCCACTGCTCCGCTAATTGCGGCAGACACAGGACCGCAAGGCGCGTCACCTCACCGCGATCCAGCAACTCACGCGCAACCAGTCCCGCCTCGATGGTCTTGCCGATACCAACGTCGTCCGCGATAAGGAGCCGGACTGGGTCCAATTTCAGCGCCATGAGAAGTGGCACCAGTTGGTACGGGCGTGGTTCCACAGCGATCTGAGCGAAGGAGCGAAACGGCCCTGCACTGGATCGAAACCCCAGCCGCACTGCGTCACGGAGCAGGCGGCAGGAACGATAGTCGCCATTTTGCGCCGGATCGGGCAGGTCAAACTGTGCGGGCTCGACGTGTTCGAGAGGCAGGAAGATACCCGTGACCTCATCCTCGGTACCGCCCAACGGACGAAGCACCAGCATTTCTTCTTCTGAGTCCGGCAGCACGACCCATTCTCGGCCTCGCGCCTTCACAAGGGAACCTACAGCAAAGCTCATGCGGGCCTCCCGAACAGGGACGGATACGTAGCTAGGGTCTTATCCCAATCGTCTGTATGGTGGAATCGGATGACCAGATAGCCCCGGTCTTCCATGCAGTCGGTCTGCGCCTGGTCTCGCGCTTGGCGGCTCGGAAAGTCGTGCGGCGGTCCATCGATGTAGATCGCCGCCTGATGGCCTTGGTCGTGATAGAGAAAGTCCGGGCGTGTGCTGCACTCTTCAATCACCTTCTGGGAGTCGGTCGGCAGGCGGTAGCCCTTTGCGTCCAGCGCCCGAATCCATGTTTTCTCCAACTCTGAGCCCGTCTTGGACAGAAGCAAGTCCCGATGTACTGCGCGCGGCACCGTAGCGGGCGATGCGACAACCGTCGACTGGGACAGCGCAAGCAGAATTTCGCGGATAGCCTGCCGGTCGAGAAGCGCGTGGTCTTTTTGATTGGCATAGCTCATCAGGCAGTCGTAGCAGCCAGCCTCGCAGTCTTCCCGCGCCATCGGCGCGCGGCGCTTGTCCTCCCCGGTATCCGGATCGAAATGACAGAGCCGCAGGGCTTCTTTTGCGACCTCACGGAGCGCGTTCGTATCATCCAACAGACGCCGCAACACGCCCGCACCGCCCTCTGCCGACTCATACAACAGGACTAGGCTGCGTTCGTCACGTCCTGGAAGCGGCTCTGCCGCGAGTTCGTTGTCCTCCAGCTGGTAGGTGATCTGAATGGCGTTTTTCAGCGCAGCCTGGAGCGATGCCATCACCTCAATCGGCTGCTCTTTCTCCAGCGTCACCAGCAGACAGTTACGACGGTCCTCCACATACGGAATGACGCGGGCAGTCCGAGCAGAAAGGGGATCAGGGTCTGCTCCTTCGGGAACTTCCTGTTCATTGCGCGCCCAGTATCCGCGCTCAATGTCGAGAACGAACCCAAGCTGCTGCTTGTTCTTGCGTCGGCTCCAACCCTGGTTGATGCGCCAGAGTGTCGCAGCCTGGCCGTAAGCCAGTGTTCCCAGCGTCTCGTTGTCTTTCTGAACGGAGGCCGTGCGACAAGCCGGCCCGGCGCCATAGTCGGCGAATCGGACGCCCGTGCGGTTTTCGTAACCCATCCGCTGTCGCTCTTCCTCATCGCACGATATCCGTTCGCGACGCCGCGTTGCGACGTTCTGAAGCCGGAAGAGGTTCGTAATCACTCCCTCCAACGGACCTTCGCATCGTTCGCAGGTGTCGTAGGAAGCTCCACCTGTCAGTGGATGGAGATACCCACAGTGAGAACAGATTTTGGCGCGTCGTGCAAAGAGGTCATCTCCCTCTTCGTGGTCTCCAACCGGCAGGATGGCCTTGTTGATCTCGTAGCGTGCGCCCTCATGGTAGATGATAGAGCGCGGCCCAAACTCGGAGATCGCCAGGAACCGCGGACGCGAGAGGAACTCATCGCGCTGTTTTCGGTTTCGCCCCGGAATGTAGGCGGAGAGCGGCAAACGCGGGAAGTTATAACCCGGAAGAAAGCCCTCGCTCGCAAAGTAGCGATACGAGTAGAAGTCCGACTGTGCCACATTTTCAACTTCGGTGAGGAGCTTGAGTTGCTGCTCGGCTTCGGCGCGTAGCCTCTTCGCCGCGTCTTTGTCTCGCGGCGGACGTGAGGCATCGAGTACGATCGCGTTCTGGACTTCCTGCTGCTTCAACGCGGAGAGATAGAGCTCGCGCCAGCGCTGACAGGCCGCCTCAAAATTACGTCCCACCTGCGCCAGCGTGTCCTCCAACCAGCGTGCGCTCCACCAGTCCGCAGCGACAAGCTGTTCCTCAAAGGTCTTCAACACGCGTTCCGCGCGCTCTTGAGCCCGACTGCGGGCATTTGGGTCGTCCAGAGCGGCTTGAACGTAGTCCAGCACCTTTAGTTGCGGTGGATTTCCGGACAAGTCCAGGATGTCTTTGAGCGACTTTCCGAGTGAGAGGGCGTGACCGCCCGCCCCTGTAGAGGCTAGCCAGATCGCCTGAATATGAGCGCGAACCAAGTCCTCATTTGCCAGGTCCAGGCGCGGTGGTGTCACGGCTCCTGCAACCATCCGCTCCGGGCGCTTGAAGAAGTACTGGTCGTGAGGACTGCCTGTGGTGCAATAGGAGAAGACGAGCGCGGGCTGCCCGCTGCGCCCAGCCCGCCCGCTACGCTGGGCATAGTTCGCCGGGGTGGGGGGGACATTGCGCATATTGACCACGTTCAGGCGAGAGATGTCCACCCCAAGCTCCATGGTGGGGGAACAGTAGAGAATCGGCAGATCCGCCTTGCGGAACCGGTCTTCACGCTCTTGCCTCTCGGCGTATGGCACCTGAGCGGTATGTTCGCGAGCTTCCAGGCCATGCAAGTCGGCGGAAACGGTCTTGTAGAACGCGACA
>JBBQVV010000491.1:0-4550 GCA_038211235.1 Chthonomonadales bacterium
CGTCTGGTTACGGGATTCAGGATGTGTGTTCATGTTCGGTTCGTCATCATGCGCCCTGTGATGGTAAGATAATACCCGGCAGGTTGGCGCGGTAATGTGGCGACTTCAGTGCTCGTGCCCGACTTATTCTGGTAACCGGCAGGAGGACCGCCCAATGATCGATCTGGTCTTTGACCTGGCGGCGGGAATCGGGCTTGCGCGCCTGTTCAATATACAGCCCGAAATCCACAAGGAGAACCACTTACTGGTCGCCTCGACGGGATGGCGCGGTCGGATCCTGAGCCTGTTCGCGGCTTCGCGCCGCGTGACGATCGATCCGGCGCAGCGGGCGGTTCGTGTCCGCGAGCGCAGCTTTTGGTTCATTGTCCGCTGGCGCCGCGTGCCTTTCGATGTCGTCGAGGCCGTGGTCTACTCCTATGTCGACATGTCGCCCGGACAGATCTCGCCGTTGGGCGCGCACAGGTCGATAGACCTGTTCAGCGTCGCATTGCGACTTCGCCATGGAAGCGAGTTGAGGCTCTTCCGGTTCTTCGGCCAGGGTGGATTTGTGAATAACGGAATCCTGCCGGACTGGTGTTACTGGGAAGAGAACGTGATGACTCCGCTCGTTCTGGGCGGGCAAGAGAGTGCGTCGCGCACATTCGCGGAAGTTCTCAGCGGTATGATCGGCGTACCGATCGCGCCTGCATGAACGGTACCATCAGATTGTAACGATGAAAATAACGCTTGAGAGATTCACGGTTACCAAGAGGCACGCCCTCACAATCAGCCGCGGCACTAGCGCCGGCTCGGAAAACCTACTGGTGAAGGTCGAGCACGATGGAATCGTCGGGATCGGCGAGATGGCGCCCACCTCCGGCGGCGCCGTCGCCGAAACCGCTGACAGTGCAGAGCGCGATCTTCGCACTCTGCAGGACCGACTGCAAGACGTAACGCCGGATTCCATGCAGCAGGCGGAACACCTAATTGTGGGCGAGGGCGGGTGCGCCGCGCGCGCCGCACTCGATATCGCCATGCACGACTGGCTGGGTAAACGGTTCGGCGCGCCGTTGTGGGAGATTTTCGGCCTGGACCGGAGGCGCATCGTGCCGACATCAATGACGGTCGGCATCAATCCGCCGGAGGTTATTCGCGAGATCGTTCCGGAGATCCTCGAGCGCACCGGTGCGCGCGCACTCAAGGTGAAGCTGGGCAATCCTGCCGGTATCGAGGCCGATATGGAGAGCTTAGCTGCGGCGCAGGAGGCCGCAAATAGACAGGTCTCGTGGAGGGTGGACGCGAACGGAGGCTGGACCGTAGAGAGCGCACCAGGGATGATTACGTGGCTGGCTGCCCGCGGTGTCGAGTTCGTGGAGCAGCCGCTGCCTCGCGGCCAGGAGTGCGACCTCCCGGCGATCCACGCCAACAGCCCGCTGCCAATCTTCGCCGACGAGAGCGTCTACTCGGCGGCCGATATCCCCCCAATTGCAGCCGGCATCGACGGCGTCAACCTGAAGCTGATGAAATGCGGTGGCATTCGGGAGGCCCTGCGGATCATTCACACGGCGCGAGCGCACGGTCTGAAGGTGATGATCGGCTGCATGTCCGAGTCGTCTCTGGCGATCACCGCGGCGGCCCACATCTCTCCACTTGCGGACGCACTCGACCTGGACAGCCACCTCAACCTGCGTGACGATCCATTTATTGGCGCGGACTATTCTGGAGGATTCGTGATTCCGAACGATCTGCCCGGCCTCGGCGTGAGAGCAATCGCCTAAATCCGCAGCCCATAACACCCGTCAGACTCGTCCGACCTATCCTACCTGTCTGATTCGGTCCGATCCGATCAGGCTATCACAACGTCAATGCCCAATACAGAACATCCTACCATTGCCCCATCCGCCAGGCTCGCGCTGCTCATGCACGACTACCTGACCAGCGGTTACGGTAAGATGGGCCACGGCCTGTTGCGATACAGCGATGCCGAGATCGTCGCTGTCATCGACCGGTCGGTAGCCGGACAGGACGTGCGACTGCTAACGGGCATCGCACGGACGGCGCCCATCGTCTCGTCCGTGCGCGAAGCCGTCTCCCTCGGCGCCGACACCCTGGTGCTCGCCGTCGCCACGCCGGGAGGCTTCCTGCCGCCGGACTGGTGGGATGAGATGGAGGCAGGCCTGAAATCGGGGACGTCGCTCGTAAACGGGCTTCATGCGCCACTCTCCGATCATCCACGCCTTCGCACCGCACTGGCGCCCGGACGGTTCATCTGGGACGTTCGGCTGGAGCCAGCCGGATTGAAAAACGGTACGGGCGCCGCACGGACGCTATCGGCAAAGCGCGTCCTGACAGTGGGAACGGACATGGCCATCGGCAAGATGACCGCCTCGATAGAGCTGGACAGATGCGCAAAACGGCGCGGTTTGCGTTCGAAGTTCCTCGCCAGCGGGCAGATCGGAATCTGTATAGCGGGCGACGGCGTCGCACTGGATGCCGTCCGTGTGGACTTTGCCTCCGGCGCCGTCGAACAGCTTGTGATGAGGTACGGCGGCGATCACGAAATCCTGTGGGTCGAGGGACAGGGATCGCTTCTGCACCCGGCGTCGACGGCATGGCTGCCCCTATTGCGCGGAGCGTGTCCAACCCATCTCGTCCTGTGCCATCGAGCCGGTCACGAGAGTATTTCTCGCGAATCTTGGGTCAAGATTCCTCCGCTCCGCCAGGTTGCCGCGCTGTACGAGACCGCTGCCTCGGCGGGCGGAGCGCTTCCCGCCGCCAGGGTAGCCGGCATCGCCCTCAATACCGCGTATCTCGACGACGCGGCGGCCCGCGACGCTATCGACTGCGTTAGACAGGAAACGGGCCTGCCCACCACGGACGTCGTGCGATACGGCGCGGATATCCTGCTGGAGGCCGTCCTCTGTTCAGTATCGGCGGGCTGAGAATACCGTCTCCACTCCGCATTCGACCGGGTCAATCAGTCCATAGTCTGTGGTCGCGGCCCGCAGCCCGGCCCGTTCTCAGGGTCTCATTCGACGATCCGGCCCGGCTCTACATAACACGAAGTACTGGTGGACGAAATGCCGTTTGCCCGCATTGGCGTCGTGGAATGTCAGGTTTACCCGTACGGGCACCGACTTCAGTGAACTGAATGACCCCGTCCCGTGCTTTGACGAGCAGGCGTTCGGCACCGCTTTGTCGAACAGAAGGTCCGTTGGGGGGTACAGAATCTTCCAGGCTCGATCCGCGACGGTGGAGTGGAATTTGGAGCACGAAATCAACGCGTTGGGCCAGCCCGTTGGCGTTCCGGTACCGAACTGGACGCCCCCCGCTCGCACTTCTCGGGAGCCGATGGTTGGCCGGCACTGCCGTGTAGAGCCGCTGGAGGCTTCTCGGCACGCGACTGCCCTGTTCGAGGCGCACCAGTTGGACGTCGATGGCCGGGGCTGGACCTACCTACCCTACGGACCGTTCGATTCACCGGTCGCCTACGAAGAGTGGGTTGCTCAGGCCGCCGCGAAGGACGACCCATTGTTCTGGGCCATCGTCGATCGGGCGTCCGGCAGCGCGGTCGGTGTCGCCAGTTATATGCGAGTCGACCCAACCGCCGGATCGATCGAGATCGGACACATCCACTTCTCCCCGCTGCTCCAGCGCAAGCCGGCGGCAACGGAAGCCCTCTTCATGATGATGCAGCGTGCATTTCGCCATGGCTATCGCCGACTTGAGTGGAAGTGCAATGCGTTGAACGAACCGTCTCGTCGCGCCGCTCAGCGATTGGGCCTCTCGTACGAAGGGGTTTTCCGGCAGGCGACGATAGCGAAAGGCAGGAATCGCGATACCGCGTGGTACGCCGCGATCGACTCGGAGTGGCCCGAGCTGCAGGCTGCGTTCGCAAACTGGCTAAGCCCGGAGAATTTCGATGCTTGCGGAGTCCAGAAGACCTCGCTGTCGACGCTCACGGCACCGGTGCTAAAGCGACTCGGCTAACCACGATGTATCGGCCAGCGGACCTCGCGGCGCGCTTAAAAGGATGATGAATGACGCAACAGGAGCTAACTGGTTCAGAGGCGATCGAGCGCTCCATCGTGAAGAAGCTAATGTGGGGACTGGTACCGTTCCTGGCCCTACTTTATATGTTCAACATACTGGACCGGACTAACGTCAGCATCGCCGCGCTTACGATGCAGAAGGATCTGCACTTCAGCGACTCCATATACGGATTTGGCGCTGGCATTTTCTTTGTTGGCTATTTCTTGCTCGAGGTTCCCAGTAACCTGATCATGGAGCGCGTAGGCGCACAGCGGTGGATTGCCCGCATTATGATCTCATGGGGGATCATTTCAGCCTCGATGATGTTCGTGCGCTCTCCCATGAGTTTCTACTCGCTCCGCTTCCTTCTTGGCCTCGCGGAGGCGGGCTTCTATCCCGGAATCATCCTCTATATCACGTATTGGGTTCCCGGATCGGTGCGGACGCGGGTGATTGCGCGTTTCCTGGCGCTAACCGCGGTCCTGGGGATCATGGGCGGTCCCATCGGGGGCCAGCTGCTGCGGCTGGATGGCTTTCAT
>JBBQVV010000492.1:0-4526 GCA_038211235.1 Chthonomonadales bacterium
CCGATGGAGATCTGTGAAACCAGAAACAGTCCGGGCAGCCGATCCGCAAATGTCTCGAGTGGACGATACGCCTCAGGCAGATTGACCCGCGACTCCAGTGGATTGCCTATCCGCCCCGACTGTCGAGCCTCTTCTATCGCCTTTTTTACAAGCTCGCGAGCCTCCAGCAGCGGCGCCCAGCGAGCGAGCATCTCAAGATCCGGAGGACGCGGTGAAGGCAGCTGTGCAAGATGCACGCTCTCCGGCTTGTCCGGCATCTTGAGAAAATCCCAGACCTCCTCGCTGGTATGCACCAGGATGGGCGCGAGCAGCCTGGCAAGCGTTTCGGCGATCCGGTGCATGGCAGTCTGGGCGGACCGGCGCTCTCTAGAGTCGGCGGCCGACGCGTACAGCCTGTCTTTCAAGACGTCGAGATAGAAGGCGGAAAGCTCCACGGAGCAGAAGTTGATAACCGATTGATAGATCCGGTGAAATTCGTACCTATTATACGCGGTTTCACCGGTCTGCACCACCAGGTTCAGCTGCTCCAGCGCCCAGCGGTCCAACTCCTCCAACTCTTGCTCCGGCAGGCCGTGAGCGACCGCGTCGAAATCATAAAGGTTGTTCACCAGGAAGCGAAAGGTGTTCCGGACGCGCCGATACATCTCGCTCACCTGCTTCAGGAGATTATCGCCGCACCGCGTATCCTCCATGAAGTTCTGGGACACGACCCACCAGCGTACGATATCGGCTCCGTACTTTTCGATTACGGTGAGCGGATTGACACCGTTCCCTTTGCTCTTGCTAAAGGTCTCGCCGTTCTCGTCGAGCGTCCAACCATTCGTGATTACGGCGCGGTATGGCGGTCGACCGCGAGTCGCTGTTGCTATCATAAGCGACGAGTTAAACCAGCCTCGGTGCTGATCACCGCCCTCCAGGTAAACGTCCGCGGGCCACTGAAGATCCGGCCAGTGCGCGCTGTTCTCGAGAACGGCGCGATTGGTCGAGCCGGAATCGAACCAGACGTCGAGCACGTCGGTCTCCTTGCGAAGTTCGTCGGCGGGCGCCCCACAGTGCGGGCACGCAAAGGCCGCGGGCAAGATCTCTCCGGGTGCCCTCGAGTACCAGGCATCGGATCCCTCCCTTCGTACCATTTCGGCCACTGCGCCAACGCTTTCGCGAGTTACGATGTGGTCGCCGCAGCGATTGCAATAGAATGCCGGTATTCCGACTCCCCATGAGCGCTGACGTGAAACGCACCAGTCCGGCCGGTTTGCGACCATCGTCGTTATTCTGTTAACGCTCTCTTTGGGATACCACGTCACCTCTTCGATGGCCTTTAGCGCCGTCTCACGAAACCCCACGCCGTTTGCTGCGTGATCGATATTCATAAACCACTGCACGGTCGCGCGAAAGATCAGCGGACTGTGGCAGCGCCAACAGTGCGGATAGGAGTGAACGTATCTTGTGGCGCTCAGCAGGCTGCCGGAGTCCTTCAGCGCCTCCAGCAGCGCCACGTTTGCTTCGCTGTCCCTGTCCGTACGGCCGGTTGTCGTGACCCGCAGACCCTCGAACGAACGGCCGGCGTAGGCGCCCGCCGCGGACGTATACCGCCCAGACGCGTCTACCGGATTGAGGACCTCGAGGCCGTAACGGTGTCCGGTTTCGAAATCCTCCTTGCCATGCCCGGGCGCCGTGTGAACGATGCCCGTTCCTGTATCCATCGTCACGTAGTCCGCAAGCACGACCGGTGAGGTTCGCTCGAATAGGGGGTGTTTGAACACAAGTCCGACTAGCTCGGCTCCCTTCAGGCGGCGCAGTATGCGCGGCGTCGCGACGGTTTCGCGACCCGGCTCCGAACTCCCATACGGGTCGTATGACTGAAGTGGTGGTTGAGACGCGGCGTCGCCTTCGGACGCCTGCGCGATCGCCCGCATGGTCGCCTCGAGCAGTGGATCGGCGACGAGATAGGCGGCGTCTCCTACCGCGACAACCAGGTATTCCGCTTCGGGATGTACCGCGACCGCGAGGTTAGCCGGTATCGTCCACGGCGTAGTGGTCCAGATCAATACGTAGGGTGTCCGTCCGGAAACTGCGTCGTCGAACGGCTCGCGGAAGACCCCGTTCGGATCATCATGCACCGGGAATCGAACATAGATGCTGCTGGACGTATGGTCTTCATACTCGACTTCCGCGTCGGCAAGAGCGGTTTCACATGTCGCACACCAGAAGACGGGTTTCAGCCCTCGGTAGATAAAGCCCTGTTCCGCAAGTTCACCAAAGACTTCAACGATCTTAGCCTCGAAGTCGTAGCTCATCGTTAAGTATGGGTCTTCCCAGTTGCCGCGAACTCCGAGTCGCTTAAACTGATCGCGCTGAACGTCGACCCACTTTGCGGCATACTCGCGGCAGGCCGCGCGAAGGGTGACGCGGTCGAACTTCTTCTTCTGCTCTCGGAACTGACGGGCGACCGCGTTCTCGATCGGCATCCCGTGGTTGTCCCAACCCGGCACGTAGGGAGCCACGTATCCCTGCATCGTTCTAAATCGCGTTATGATGTCCTTGGCAATCTTGTTCAGTGCATGGCCGAGATGGATATCTCCGTTAGAATAGGGCGGTCCGTCATGGAGAACGAAACTGCCCCGTGGCCCGTTCAGGCTCTTCCGGTAGAGATCCATCGCTTCCCAGCGCCTCTGGATCTCGGGCTCCTTTGCCGGCAGATTCCCGCGCTGGGGAAAGGCGCCGGGGTCTTTGTCGTTCAGCGTGATATTAAGCGTCGTGCGATAGTCGCGACGCGCGTCGTTTTCGTTCGAAGTAGTCATATTGCCTCGGTTTCACAAGCCCTATCTGCAGCCCTCGTTCAGACACAAAAAAGCGCGCCCGCTGAAATGCGCAAATGCATTTCGGCTTAGCGCGTGTTACGGCGACGCCGGGGCCGTTTGACGTGGATCGTGTAGCCGCGTCAGGCCGTCAGCGCCGCCTGCGGAATCTCGATCTCGAAGAACCGGACGACCGAGGGGCTACCGGTTGAGTACCTGGAATTCGAACTATGTCGCACTGGCATACGATTGCCTTTCAGGACGCCTTGCGAATTGTAGTCCGCCGCCATTGAAACGAGGCGAGCGCTTTTCCAAACAACGGCAGATATCTCTTGAGCCCTGCCGGCGGCGCCGTGAGCGTTACAACGTAACCTCGGCCCTCATGAACCGTCACGACCTGGCGGACGATCATCGGAGGACGCCCATCCGCTGTGACTATGGACTGTAAAACGGCGGCTGGCGCGCCACACAGCGCCGTCCTTTGTTGACTCTGGAGGCGCATCGAGCGGTTCTTCGCAATCGACTCCCTGGATACCCTGACATATTCGGCGAGCGTTTTGTTTACGGCAGGCTCAGTAAAGATATGGAAGTTCGGGAGCGAGCCGTTGTCTTCCGGTCCCAGGAACGCAACATAGGGTCGAGCCATATCGGTCTTGCGCGACCAGCCCCGCGGCGCGGAGATGGAGTAGCCGTACTCTGGGTCGGTATATCGGCGTTGCAGCTCGGCAGTACAGATCGTTGTCGAGAATAACAGAATGCCTGCCGCGCCGAGCACGACTGGAGCCGCTGCCCGACACCGCTGGCGAAAGCAATTCATCAGTCGTTGTCCTCAATCCGCCCGCTTGATGGCGTCAAGCGGCGATGGCATGCCAAATTATACCGTATTTTTGACGCCTACCCGGGTGGGCCGAACGATTCGGCACGGGTCGCTGCCAAATCGCGACCCGCAGGAGCACGTCCCGATTTCCCGGGCGTCGCCCTTTTGTCTGCTAGAAATCGCGTCCCGAAGCGTGCTAATCTACCCGACGGTATGTTGGAGCCACTCGCGTTAGCGCAGAACTGGGAATGCCGGACGGAACGCCGGTGCGATTCGCGTCCGTATCAAAAACGGCCAATCGACTCAATCGAGGCAGAAGTCCGGTCATTCAATAGCTCTTACAGCGGCGCTCGCTGTCGTCACGGGGAGCGTTTCCATGGGTCAGCAAGCGAAGGGTACGCATGGTGCAGACAAAGTCCGGTGACTGGTGGGTGCGAGAGAGGCAACGCTTTCTCAAGCGCGTACTACTGTGTCTTATTCTCATACTTATCCTGATCGGATATTTCGCATACGTCAATTGGCAGGGGCATACCGGATACGTTAACGGCGTCAACTTTCCTACCGGGAAGTATATCGCGTTTGTTAGACACGAACCGGATGGGAGCTCGGCGATCTACGCGATTCGCGCGGACGGATCCGATCTCAGGCGGCTCACCACCGGTTCTGATCCATCAAATAAGGAGCATCCCTGCTGGACACCCGATGGCAAGACTCTCGTATTCTCGTCCAACATGAAGGACCTTAAGACGACGCAGCTCTACATACTGGGTGACGGAGCCCCGGTGCAGCTGACGTACGGTACCGGGAACAAGTTTACACCGACCGTAAGCCCTAACGGTAAGCTCGTTGCATTCATCACGCAAGGCGTTGTGAAGACGGTGACGATCACCGGGACCGACGTGACGCAGGTG
>JBBQVV010000493.1:0-4521 GCA_038211235.1 Chthonomonadales bacterium
GAGGGTAGTCATCCGAGTCACGAAATGAGGCGATAATTTCTTGCAACAAATGTACTGCCATGCCATAATTGCCTTCAATAGACTCCAGGTCCGCAGTGGCTGCCTTCACATAATTGATGTAGTTCGTGTCCTCAGAACGAATCGCATAACTCAGTGCCTCGACCAGTGCCGGGCGCGCTTCGGCATTACGGCCGATATGCATGAGACTCCTTCCGAGCGTGTTAAGCGCGTCGGCGATCAGAGCGGGATTGCCATTTTCTCGTGCAAGAGCCACTCGCTCCTCCCAAATCGGCTGTTCGTGGGGAGGATCGGTGAGCAACCCGCGGATATCCAATAGATGGACGACGAATCCCGGCTCATATATCCTGGCCATCGCGAGACCATCGTCAATGCAGGTTCGAGCGGCAGTGGCGTCCGATTGCACCATCGCTAGCAAGCCTGTGGCGCGGAGGACTCTCAAGCGATCGTGGCTGTAAGATCCATCGTCCTTATGCAGCGCCGCGGAAAGCCAGGTCCGTCCTTCACTCGGGTCCCCTACGTCAAGCCAGAAACTGACCAGGGATGCTGAGAGGCACAGGGCCGCCTTCGCCCCGTCCGGGTCCGCCAGTGAAAAACGCAGTGCTTCGCGACAGTTGTCGCGTTCGGCTTCGCACCACCTGTAGCATTCCGCCCGATCGTGCCAATTGACTCTATCCCAGTCGTAGCATTTCACTTTCCCGTCAAGTCCGCTCTGCAGCTGGTGGAGAAAGTAGTCCCGATGTCGCGCGACAATAGTTAACTCGTCGATACTCTGCCGCAGCTTCTCGCGCGCATACTGGCGCGTCGTCTCCAATAGACGATACCGACCGATTCCTTCCTGCTCAGAGTAAATCACCAGCGATCTGTCCACCAGATCTGCTAGCCCCAGCAGCACGTCCTCCGGCGACGCCTCCACTTCCGCGCATACCGCCTCAGCCGCCTCCAGACTCCAGCCACCCATGAACACCGATAAACGCATCAGCAGACGCTGCGCCCCCGGCTCCAGCAGATCAAAACTCCAGTCCAGCGTCGCTCGCAAGGTCTGATGGCGTTTCGGTATGCCCCGTTGCCGGTTCTGCAGCAGGTCGAGTCGCTCTCGCAGCCGCGGGACAATCTGCTCCACAGGCATCATCCGGGACCAAGCCGCCGCCAGTTCAAGCGCGACACCATCCAGGTACTCGTCCGCAATCGCTTCGGCTACGGCGACTGCCAGACGCGTCTTTCCCACTCCCCCAGTTCCGCAGAGTGTCACCAGGCGTGTCGCCTGCAGCAGCGAGATGATCTGCTCTCGCTCGGATTCGCGTCCAATGAAATCTGTTGCCCGGCACGCTGACGTTCCATGGCAGCCACGTCGAACGGAACTCGCCCGACAACATCGTCAGCATTTAGAGAACGAGCTGTGGCAGGGAACAGAAGCGACTTTTCTCTGCCATGGAATCTTGCAAATTTGGGCAACGACTGCGACCAACCCCTCTCAAGTCGCGATTGCTTTAGCACCCGCTGTTTCTCCGTCCTGTAGATCGATGCTCACCTACTCCTCCAGTCCATTCTCGCGCAGTGGAGGGAACTGTGCCTCTGCCGCATGAAGTACGACCCGCCGTTTTGACTCCGCCAGCAGCTGCAACCGATGGAACGTCGTCGAGTAAAGTCGGTGTATCCACACCCGGCACCTCTTTGTGACGCTGCTGGGAGTTCCAGAGCGCGGCGGGCAGATTCCACCGGTAATCGTACCGCCTGGCGGACTGCTCGGTAGCGCCTGGCGCGAGAGTATCGACTACCGCATGGCGGACCTTGGCTTCGCACCGAAATCGCTACCGCTCCTTGATTGACCGGCATCGCAGCACCTGCCTGTAGGCAAGTTTCACCTTTCAACGATCGGCATTCACGTGGATCGAAGCGCCGTCGTAGATACTGCCGCCGCACGCTACGATGAGGACGCACTCCTCTACGACCAGCCCCATGTACTGATCAGCCGACCGTTCTGCGCACTGCGCGGGTCCGACCCGCTCGCTACGGAGATCGCTGCCGATTCCCTGTCGCTACTGCCACCGTCCCGCCTTGACGTATCCACCCGGTGGTTTACGATCGAGGATGCGGAGCAACTCGTGGAAACCCTGCAGAGCTCCACTTCGGAGCAGCGGATGACCGCGATCGCATGGTGCTATCACTGTGAAAGCGCCTCTGTAGTCGCCCATGCGCTCGACATTGCTGCAGCTGCTCCTGACTCCACTAAGAGTGACCGGCCCAACGAACAGGCGCCGACCTACAGAGTGACGCCCACCGTGCTGCTCGACGCAGGTCTCTCTACAGGCGCAATCCATCGTCTGGCCGACCGCTATGGATGGATTGAAACTTCCGATGGCTGGCAGGGAGGCTTCCTACCTCTGCAGCTTGCTGCGGTTCGAGACGGCCCGTTTCACAAAGCAGCCCGCCTCTACCACAGCGGCATCGTCGCGGCTCCTACCTCGGCTGGCAAACGCTGATTGCCGAGGTCGTGTCGAAGTCGTTCTGTCGAATGCGTGGGTGCCGCTGTTGACTAATCCGAAACTCGCCCAATACCTGCCGGCAGCCGAAATATTCGGCGGAAGTAAGACGGCCCAGCCGTCTGGAGCCTGTGCGCGGAGTATCGGACTAGCCCTGATCAACTTCTGGCGACGGAATCCGCGGGAAACCATTAGCCACACGCTTTGTCCGACGCGTCAGGTACTCCTGACGGAGTTCACACCAAAGACACCGCCTGTTATGGAGATATTGAAGTGCGCCGTAGCACGCGAGATAAAGCGGACAAACCTAGTTGGCGCCTCACAGTTTGCCTGGAGCGAGATGCGAAAGCACGCGCTTCCACATTGGAATGACAAGAAGGTGTCCGGCTCCGGGCGCCACCTCCAATCGAGCATCAGGTAGGTTGCGTTGCCACCAGGCCCCGTGGCGAGAGCCGACAATAGGATCTCTTGAACCATACAGGCAGACAGTCTTGGCGTGTACATCTGCAGGAGTGAAACCCCAGGGCCGCAAGCTGTAACCGGCAATGTCGGACGCCAGCCCAACCGCGCCCTGGGCGAACGCCGCGCGAAGCATGTGCAGGAGTCGCTCAGTTGCGTTAGGATCCTCAAGCGCCTCATCATCGGCCGGACTTCTGCCCAGAAGCGTCAGTAGTGCCTCGTCCTTCGCATTCTTCGGCAACATGTTCTCGAATTGCTCCGTAAGTCTTCTGTGTACTTCACCAGGCGGGAGATGAATCAAGGATTGTAGCACGTGCTTTTGCTCGACCGGAATCCACGGCACGATTTCATCGGGAGCCGGTGTGGCGATAATGACTACCCTGTCGACGATATCCGGATGACGGGCTGCGACAGCCAGAGCGACTCGTCCTCCTGCCGACCAACCGACAATACCGACTGGCGCGGATTGCTCTGTTTGAAGTAGTTCAGCCAGGTCGTCGGCAGCGGAGTCGACACTCGCCCACTCGTTTGCAGCTACAGGTTCTGAAGCACCATATCCCGGTCGTTCAACGGCGATAAGCGTAATCTGGCGCTTCGCCGTCTCTTCAGGATCGGGATCCAGATTACCTGCTCCCGGGGAAGGATGACAAAAGACGACGGTTCGTTGACGCTGGCCGCGGGCTAACAGATGTACTGCAATTTGCCGACCTGACTTTAGTTTTAGGTTTGAAGACAATTCCATCTTAAAGTCTGGTGACTGTTGTTGCTACGTGCTGACTGCTGCCAGGGTGATGTAGTCTTCCAGAATGGTGCCGCAGAGCTCCTCATCGCCCCGCGACAGGCTGTCGACGCCGCCGTCGATGAGGACGATCGAATCGATAGCCAGGCGTTGAATGAGCTGTCGGTAATCTTCCACCAGGGGTTGTGTTCCGGCTGCGTCGAAGCACCAGAGGGTAACCTCGTCGCTTTGACTCTCGCGGAACCAACGAGCCAGAAAGCGTTCCGGATGGTAACCGGAAAGATCTGTGGGGCCGGGCCCGACCCCTACAAGTGTCGGTGACAACCATTCGCCATCCTGGTAATCCTTGAGTGCGGAGAAGCTCAAGTTGGCCAAATGAACGGTGTACCCCCGCCGTTTTAGTTCGAAATAGATGGGAAGGCCGCAGAACACATCGAAGCCACCCCCCATTCCGGCAATTAGAACCGTAGCGCCATCGGACAGCAAGAAATCGAAGGGTAAATCTAATCGCATGTTGGACTCTCTTGCGGGTTTTGACGGGAAGCCGTTGCCTTCGCTGCCGAGTGTACCGATAGAAAGTGGTGATTGTTGGCCGCCCGCAGTTTTAGTACGTTTTGGCGGCGGTGGGAATCGATCGATTTGAATAGCCCATGGACGCGTGGATAGCCCATGGACGTCGTCAGGATTTGATACCTCTATGAGTTCGTGGAAGCCCTATGGAATGCCGGACCGACCATAAGAACAGGCACTTTAGAAGGAGCTTCTGCAATGGGCCCACTGACGAAACGGAAAATTGAGGAGGCCAGCAGACAGGATGCGAAA
>JBBQVV010000494.1:0-4513 GCA_038211235.1 Chthonomonadales bacterium
TAAGGGTTGGGTTGGATGATCACTTCCCACTTCCCTGAAGAGGCTTTTTGTTCCTTCACCCATGTAGAAGTATGTCAGCGCAAACTAGTATACAAATGTGAGTCTACACATTTTTTGACTCACGCGGGTACGGTTAACGTACATTGACACTGGCTGTCGTTATCCGTATACTTACCATCATGGCTACCCGTGTGACACAACCTGGAGGTGAGTCCACGGCGCCGGCAGCGTCCGCTAAGGGCGCGAGACTCGGAAGCGCTGTCGCCATCTGGACAGGAACCCTCACCTTCCTCGGAGAGGTCGCGCTTCTCACCGGTCAGACGATTCGCTGGATCGTGCGCGGGGCCGTCGATCTCAAGGATCTGCTGACACAGATGGCCCTTATCGGCGCGGACTCCATATGGATTGTGCTTGCGATCACGGCAGCGACAGGCGCCGTATTCGCCCTCTATACCACGAGCCTGGCGCTGAAGATCGGATTCACGCAGTTCGTCGGTGGCACGATGAGTTACGGTTTCCTCAATGAGCTTGGACCGGTTCTGGGCGGCGTCGCCTTTGCCGCACGTTCAGGCGCCGCCATTGCGGCGGAGATCGGCTCGATGGTGGTAACGGAGCAGGTCGATGCACTGCGCTCCATGGCGATCTCGCCGGTTCGATATCTCGTCGTTCCGCGCGTGCTCGCGTCCGTGATCATGCTTCCCCTGCTCACCGTGATTGCCGACATTGCAGGCCTCTATGGCAGTTACGTGTTTGCCGTGGCAAAGGGCGTGCCCCCGCAGTCGTTCTGGGATTCAGTCCGAACTTATACCCTTGCTTCCGATTTGACCAGTGGCCTCTCCAAGTCGCTCGTGTTCGGCTTTCTCGTTGGAATGGTCGCGTGCCAGCAGGGACTGAGAACGAAGGGTGGAGCTACTGGAGTAGGGAAGGCCACGACCAGTTCGGTGGTTCTCTGCGTGGTACTGATCTTCATCGCCGACTTCTTTATGGCTCAGATCCTGACTGCGCGAGACAACGGTCGGCAAGCCTCGGTACACCCGAGGACGCGCACACACCTTGCCTTCGCAACCACCGGAGGCTCGTTTTGCACTTTACCCGGAGCACGATTTCTATCGTCGGCCGTGCGCGGGGCCGATCTCGCGTCATTTCTTGGCCGATGAGCGTGATCAAGGTAACAAATCTAATATATGAGGTGCCGCAAAAGCGAATACTTGATAATGTGAACCTGGAGGTAGCACAGGGCGAAATCGTGTCGATCATGGGCCAGTCCGGAAGCGGCAAGACCACGCTATTGAAGCTGCTGACAGGCCTGCTGACGCCGACATCCGGTCAAATCGTCATTGATGGCGTAGACATCACGCAGCTTACCGAAAATGAGCTCGACGAGGTCCGCCTTAAAATGGGTCTGGTCTTCCAGTACGCGGCGCTGCTCGACTCGCTTACGATCTATGAAAACATCGTTTTTGCGGTAGTTCGCCATCGCAAGCGCGTTAAGAAGAGTGAGCTTGATTCGCTGGTACGCGAGCTGCTTGCACAGGTAGAGCTGACGGGTGTTGAGGATCGATTTCCGTCTGAACTCTCCGGTGGGATGCAGAAGCGCGTCGGGCTGGCGCGCGCTCTGGCAATGGGCCCGTCCATCGTATACTACGATGAGCCGACAAGCGGACTAGATCCGATTACGTCCAATACCATCGACGAGCTCATCATGGGAACTCGCCGTCGTTGCCAGGTTACGTCCGTCGTAGTATCGCATCATCTGCCTTCGATCTTTCGCATCTCCGATCACATTGCAATGCTCCACCAGGGTTCGATCGTAGCCTACGGAACACCGGACGAGGTTCAATCGGCATCTGAATCGATCGTTCAGGAGTTCATACACCCGGAGATGAAAGCCTCCGCATAATTGCGCTGGATCGGGCGTTCGGTAATCCTGAATGAACCTGCACTATTCACGAACTATTCGCCCGTACCAACTTAGCGTCGGGCTTGCCCGTATGGGCCTCCGTGCCCGTCATGCATAACCCGGGTGAATACGTGTCGCGGGCTCTTGCCGCGCGGCAGGAGCAGCTCACATGAAAACCAGGTCGGCCATTTGGGTAGGCGCGGTAGTGCTGATCGCACTGGTCGCGTTCTTCTCTCTCTTCCTCTATCTGTCACACCAGGATCCGAACACGTACACCGTCAAGGTCCGATTCGACGACACGCGGGGCCTCAGCAAGCAGAGTATCGTGAGGATGCAGGGAGTGAGCATTGGCGAGGTCAGTGACGTCCAACTCGATACCAGCAGGCTCCCGTTCAGTCCTATCGTAACGCTCGCGATCAAGCGAAAGTTCAGTATTCCCGCGGATTCCCGCTTCGCCATTATCTCCGGGATCCTCATCAACACGCCTCAAGTCGAGGTAAGACCAGGCATCCAGCCGGTATACCTCGCGCATAATGGTTCCTCCATCGTTCAGGGAGATGCCGCGACAGGCATTCTCGCCACGATCAGCCCCGAGCTGGAGAGCTCGTTTACGGAGCTTCGGACATCGATCAAAGGGCTTAGCACGCGACTCACGGTCACTTTTGATAAGCTAAATCGGACCCTGGACAGTACACAGCCGATTCTGAAGCACACCGACCAGTTCATGGTGACCGCTAGGGAGGCAGCAGCAACCGCGAAGGGCCTTATCAGTGACCCGGCGTACAAGCGGCAGCTTGACATGACTATCGGCAACTTCCGTAAGGTTTCCGACGACGCAACCTCGGCCTCTTCCCAGCTTAACAACTATGTCACCGACCTGACGACCAAGACGAAAGGGCCACTCGAGAAGCTGCCGTCCAAGTTGAACGACCTTCTCGGCCACGTAGACGCGATGCTCGACAACGCGGATGCCGTCGTGAACAAGCTCACGGAGCAGGTGACCGATCCCAGGTTCCAGCAGGCCCTTCAGGAGACGGCGGAGCTCGCTCGCACCACGCTGGCGCGCTTCAACCAGATCGCCACGGATCTGCACGAGATTACTGGCGATCCCAAGCTGCAAAACGATCTCAAGTTCACCGTTTCTAATCTCAGATCTACCGTTGAAAAGAGCGAACAGGTCGTCGATAGGTTCAACTCACTGCTCGGCAAGTTCGTGGGAACCGGGTCCGGACCAAGGACAAAGATCAAGCTGCCAAGCGTGGAGCTGACCAGCGACATATCGGAACAGCTATCGCCTACAAGGCTGAGGCTCGACCTGAACGCCCGCCTGGGCTTCGGCAAGAACAGTGAAGCCTACATCGGACTGTACGATCTCGGCCAGGATACCCGGCTGACACTTCAGGCCGGAAACAGGGTCACGGACACGCTGACGGCCCGGTATGGGCTCTATGCTTCGAGGATCGGAGCTGGTATCGACTTTCAAGCGAATCCGGCAACGCAACTCCGTGCGGATCTCTGGGATACGTCGCGGCTCCGCCTTGACTTGCGAAGCAGTTTTAGGGTAAATAACAACGCTTCGATCTGGTTAGGAGCCGACAACATGCTGCGCCGACCGGTTCCGATACTCGGCGTGCAGTTGAAAAACTGATCCAGGCTCCCGGTTGAAGCGGAGTCTGCGCCCGAATTGTGCCGACGTATCGCGGCGCGGTTATTCGCTGAGGAGATGAGTTTCGACGATGAAAGTGATATTGACACGTGATGTGCCGAACGTCGGCAAGGACGGCGAGGTCGTGATGGTTGCGGACGGCTACGCGCGAAACTATCTCTTTCCCCGCCAGTTGGCTGTTGTGGCAAAAGGCGCCGCGATGAAGACTCATGAGGCGAGGATTTCGCGGGAAGCCGCCAAGGGCGCCGCCATGCTTGCTGCCGCCAAGCAGAGTGCGGAGAGGCTCCGCGATAGACAGTTCCAGATCGTGGGCCGCGCTTCGGCCAAGTCAACACGACTGTTTGGATCGGTGACAGAGGCCGATGTTTCCGCGAAGATACAGAATGAAACCGGCGTAATTGTCGACAAGCGTCGCATCAGTCTGATCGATCCTATCAAGGTGACAGGCACTTTTGAGCTGACCGCGCGACTCCATCCAGAGGTGATAGTACCATTCTCGATCGAGGTGGTGACTCCCGAGCAGCTGGAAGCGCGTGAAAAACTACGCGTCGCCGCGGAAGAAAAGGCCTCGAAAGAGGCCGAGCGTCTGGCTGCAATCGAAGCTGCGCGACAGGCGGCGAACGCTCCTATTGCCGAACCCGAAGCTGCCGTGGAAGACGAAAAGGCCGCGGAGGACGAACCCGCCGCCGAGGTCGTCGACGCCGTCGAAGCCTGAAATAACGGAACGGACGAAATCCGCCGTTCCCCTGGTGATAGCCCTCTCACGAGGGCTATATTTGCTTCTCGTTTCCGGCGTCGTGATTTTCCTGACCGGCTGTCCCACGCCGGGTAATGCGGTTGTGTCGAATCAGGGCCTTTCTCCTCAACCGGAGGTGTGCAGCGTGACCCAGCATGTCGGCCCGTTCGATCGCGTCCCGCCACAGCACATGGAGGCAGAGCAGGCGGTG
>JBBQVV010000495.1:0-4497 GCA_038211235.1 Chthonomonadales bacterium
CGGGACTAGCTGCGTCGCCTCCTGGAGCGCAGCGCCAGCAGGGCTCCGCCCGAAAGCAAGCCGCCCATCGACACCAGTCCGGAAAGCTCCGGCACGGCCGGCGTGTACTGGAAGTTGAACGCCACCTGCGATTGAACCACCTGGCGATCGGCGAAGAAGACGTCCAGGGTATGCGTCCCGCCTATGAACGACCCCGATCCGTTGTCGACCGTGCCGAACGGCTTGATGCCGCCGTTGTCCACGATCAGTTTGCCGTCGAGGAACATCCAGGTGTCATCATCGCCGCTGGCGCTCGCGGTAAAGGTGCCCGCTCCCGTGAAGGTCCCGAAGTAGTGCGCGGAGCGGAAATCGTTGCTGTCCGTCGTCTTGCCGGTCGGGAAGAAATTGGGACCGCTGTCATAGGCGTTCGATGTTGTCGTTGTGCCCCCGTCAGTGGAGACAAACTGATGGGGAGTCCACCACTGAATTCGGTTGGTTCCGTCGATGTCGTGAAACGTCTTGTTAGGATCCTGAGAACCGTTTAGCGCCTGCGTGGATGCTACCGGCAGGCCGGCTAGCATGTTCGAAAGGACCTGCCCATGTACTTCGACGAAGCTGCCGGCCTGGCCCACGTCTGGATTGTGCATGCCGAGTCGATAGAAGTCCGCCGTAAGATTGACGTACTGCGGGGCGGCCATTGCGGGACCGCCGAGGATGCCGACAATTGCGGCGAGAGCCAGGGTCACAGCCCCGTTGCGAACGGAAATCATTGCGATTGTTCCTCTTAAAAAGGGAGATCCTTCGGAACGCGCATTGGCGAGCAGTGCAAACTTGACGCCGCCTCAGTGCGCCAACTACTCGCCCCGTCCCGAACGGGCCCGTCGGACTACAAGCGGCCAAAACAGCTTAAAAGGGCGCGTATTTTACTCAGCACGAACTGTGCCAAATGCTCGTTTTGGGCTTCATCGCGCCGCTCACGAGGCCAATACCGGGGTTCTTGTCAGGTTCCAGGGCCAACGAACTTGCGCGAAAGGCGAGCGAGTGTCCTAACGCACGGCATATCAGTGACGGGCTCCAGATGAGGCCGCAGGCTGGTCAGGGCCTCGGTTCGCGGATCTCCCGCCCGCCTTGACACGCAGCCAGAACCACTCCTGCCGAACCGCGCCGATAAGAACGCGGGCGATCGCCGCTAGCGGGGCGCCGCCAGTGAAGGCTGCCGTAACTCCATAGAGCGTCCGGACGGAGAACCGCGGCTCGTTCGAGATGGCGTAGATCGGCTCCCAGAAGTCGGGCTGGAACTTCGACTTAAACGCATCGAGTCCTTCGAAATTGTAGAAGCGCTTTCCATGTGCGCGCACCCAGCCGAGGAGCAGGCGCAGCCATAGACTGTGGGCGGGAGCAACGCCCGCGCGCCGTGACAGCGGCGCCAGTCCCAGTGTCACGAACTCGGCGCCCTCCTGCGCCAGGGAACGTACTAGAGTATCGATGAGCAGCTCAGCCGTCCCATTCGGAGCGGCACTTCCACGCACGATCTGCTCGACCAGCCAGCCGTGACGGTCCGGGACCGGAGTGGCCACGAGGAAGCCGATCGCGGTGTCATGTCGCCGGGCGACGAAGAGGCGCCGGTCGCCGAGATTGCTAAGCGCGACTGGTTCGGTTAGGAAGTGAAGCGTAAAGCCGCCGTGCGTTGAAAGCCACTCGTCAAGACAGCGCTGGAGCTCAACAGCCAGATCGGGATTCCGGAGTGACTCTTCCGTTACACCGACCCCTTTATTACGCGCCCGATTCAGCTGTGCGCGCAGAGACCTGTGCTTCTGAACGATCGACCCCCAACTCTCCGGTCGCCACCCCGGCTGCGCTCCAATGGGCACGGCGGAGTGCGCCGGGAGCGCAAGCAGCGCGGAACGCAGCCTCTCCGCAGCGCCAAAGTAGCAGACCGACTGCCCGGCTTGTCGTGATTCATTTTCGAACTCGAGCGCGACGGCGGCGAGCCGGTCTCCGGCGCAGATGGGCGCGCCGGCAACCACTCGCACTCCTCCCCGGTTGACGTAGCCGACACACGCCTCGCCATCATCAGAGAACCAGTGATCGATGTCCGCATTCAGGATCTGATACGCCGCCGAGTTCCAGCCGAATCGCATCACGAGGGCTCGCGCTAGTCCGTGGCTGTTTTGGGAATCTTCTGAACCGTGCGCAAGTGAGGATGTATGACCGACGCCTGCCGCCAGTGGGGGATCGCTTCCGACAGCCATCGGCGCAACCTGCGGCGATAGAGCGTCCGCCTGGATCTCGCCTGAGAGTTGAGATACCGTACGGATCGCCTGGAGAACGGCCTGCGGCGCGGAGTGCAGGAGCATGTGTCCGGCCCCGGCGACGACCTCTAGGCGGATATGTGGTAGCTCCGCTCGGAGCCTGAGGGCCTGGCGATCCGCCTTCGTCACGCGGTCGCAATCGCCAACTATGATCAGGATCGGTATGTTAGGCGAGACGCGCGAAGGCGAGAACCCGGCGAGCGCCTTCCGGTTTCCGCTGTTCTCCCTGGCTGTCGCAGCGAGGTTTCGTGGCGCCCGCAGCCAGAGCGATTCGGCCTGCCGACCATATTCTGTTGGTATGGATTCTGGGTGAAAAGCATCGCTGAGAAAGTGGCGAACCACGATCCTTCGTACAGGGGCAAAGATCGGATGCAACGCTCGGGCGATCCACGGCTGCGACACTACGCGCAATAGCGGTTCTCCGGACCGCCCCGGATAGACCCACGGAGCCAGCAGAACGAGACCGGCGACATCGCGCGGATATCGCCAGGCGTAGTAAAGCAGGAGCAAGCAGCTCCATGAGTGGCCGACAAGCAGCGGGCGCGTGACGCCCAGGCGACCGAGGGCGGAGTGGATGAGGCGCGCTTGAACTGGAGCGGTCGCGCGCTCGCCAGGCGGAATTTCACTGTAGCCGTGGCCAGGCCGATCGAGCGCGATCGCATCGAATTCCGCCGCGACACGGTCCAGGATGGTCAGGGCATAGTCCTGCAGGAAGCCGTCGCTGCCGTGCAGCAGAACTACCGGCGAACCGATTCCGCGCCGGACAAAGTGGATCGGAACGCCCTCGACCGTGATCAACTCGCCTGTGGGCGGGAAATCCGTTTCGGCTCGTCGCGCCTGACGGCGGGCGGCAAGCCAGGCCGCTCCGTATAGTCCCGCTGCCGCACCCCACCAGAACCATGCCTTCATGAGAATGGCTCCGCCCTTCGACCCTGGTAAGTTAGATCCTATTTTCAGCCGCTCGCCACATGCTCTGCGTGGTTGGGAACCTTAGATTGAGAATTCCGTTCCTGCTATCTGGCCCCGTTCCTTACTTGAGGAATAGCTCGACGACCGGTACGACAACGTCCGGTTTGTGGACGGGAAGCTTGAGCGTCAGGGTTCCGTCCGACTCCGTGAAGCGCACCTCGCTCGCGTCGTTTAGCAGCTGAGCATAGGCGACTTTGCCGGCGAGCCCGTCGACGTGAAGTCGCTCGAACGGCCAGGCGAGGATGTGGAGGTAGAGCCGATCGCCGCTCTGTGTGAAGCGGCAATCCTGCGGCGGTGTGAACGCGCTCTGCGAACACGCGTAGATCGATCGGGAGTGCAGGCGCATCCAGTCGCCGTAGACCTTGAGCGCATCGAGCGCTCGGGAATCGAACGTCCCGCGCGCTGTCGGCCCGACGTTCATCAGCAGGTTGCCGCCGCTCGAGACAGTATTAATCAGCATGCGGATAAGTTGCTCGGGGCTCTTCCAGCTCGTCTCATCGCGATGGTAGCCCCAGGAGCCGCTGAATGTCTGGCATGCCTCCCAGACCACCGGCTTGCCGTCCACGTGGACCCACTCGCGCGGCTGGAACTGCTCCGGCGTCTGGATGTCTGCGAATTCGTTCGGGAGATCGAGGCGGTTGTCGACGATGACGTGCGGCTGGAGCTCACGAACCAGCTTGAGCAGCGTTTCGCTCTCCCAGTCGTTGTGTCCTTTGCCCTGAAGGCCCTTGTATACGTTCGTCGGATATGAGAAGTCGAACCAGAGTACATCGATCCTGCCGAATTCGGTTAGCAGCTCCCGCACCTGATCGCGCATATAGGCCGCGTACTTCCGAACATCTCGCCCCTTGTTGAGCTCGGCGGCGTCCGAACGGTTGCGTAGCGGATGAAACACGTCGACTGGAAAATCGGGATGGTGCCAGTCGATCACGGAGTAATAGAACCCGACCTTCAGCCCCTCCGCCCGAAATGCGTCGACGACCGGGCGCAGCAAGTCCTTGCCGCACGGTGTGTTCGGCGCCTTCCAATCGGTGTGCTTGCTGTCCCACAGGCAGAAGCCTTCGTGATGCTTGGTCGTAATCACAAAGTACTTCATCCCCGCCTCGCGCGCGGCGCGCGCCCAGGCCTTCGGGTCGTAGAGGTCCGGATCAAAGTGCTCGAAATACCGGCGATAGGACTCCTCGCCGATCTCCTCGCGGTTCTGGACCCATTCGTGCCGTGCCGCTGCCGCGTACAG
>JBBQVV010000496.1:0-4468 GCA_038211235.1 Chthonomonadales bacterium
AACGAATATGCTCCGGGATCCCGCGCACCAACATCACATCCGCCAGCGTTTCGATCACTTGCAGACTTCCCAAGCGCCGTGCCACCCGCAACCCCAGACACTCCCGCGTATACTCGTCGATCACCACCAGAATGCGCAGGGCTCGTCCATCGTGCGTCATGGCTTTCACGAAGTCGTAGCTCCACACTGGTTCGCACGCTCCGGGCCGCAGCCGCACGCACGAACCCTCTCCCAGCCACAACCGCCCTCGCGCCCGCTGTTTCTGCGGCACTTTCAGCCCTTCGCGTCGCCAGATCCGCTGCACTCGATCCTTCCCCACCGGCCATCCCGCGCTCTGCAACAGCGCCGTGATGCGCCGGTACCCGTACCGCCCATACTTCGTGGCCAGGGCCAGGATCGCCTCCGTCAGCGGATCTTCGTCCGTGCGCCGCAGCGGCAGATAGCGTTGCGTCCCTCGCCATTGCCTTACTACTCGGCATGCCCGCCGCTCGCTCACCACGTACTTCTCCCGGGCATGCTCTACCGCGCACCGACGTCGCTCCGGGCTTAGAAGTTTCCCTCCGCAATATCCTTCAGGATCTGTTTGTCCAGCGCCAGCTCCGCCACCAGCCGTTTCAACTTGCCGTTCTCCTTCTCCAGTTCCTTCAGCCGCTTCGCCTGGTCCATCTTCAACCCGCCGTATTCCTTCCGCCAGCGGTAGAACGTCTGCACCGTGATTTCGGCTTCCTTGCAAGCTCGTGGGGTGGTTTTTCCGTTCGCGATGCTCACTTCAATCTGCCGCAGCATCGTCACGATCTGCTCTGGCTTGTACCTCTTGATTGGCTAGAATCTTCTGCCCCTCGGCTGTGAGCTGTAAGACCACCCACCTCCGGTCGTCCTCGGCATGAGTCCGTGTGATCAAGCCAACCTCTTCGCATCGTTTGCTGAGTTGCACGACGCTGTGATGGCGGAGGCCGAGTCGCTGTGCAAGGTAGGCGATTGTGGCCACCACACCGTTCGGCGCGCCAACAATTTGAAGTAGGAGTTGATGCTGCTGCGGCTGAAGGCCACACCGGCTAGCCGCCTCTTCGCTAAACCGCAGGAAGTTCCGAAGGTGATACCGAAATTCGGCGAGATCTTCCAGGCGATCATGGGAAGTGCGTCTACGCAAGGCAGGCATACTCAAATTGTATCGCAACGTGATATGTTGACGTATCCGGAACAAAAGCCTTTAACATGCTCTGCCACGGACAAATCCACGGAACCGATTAGACAGATGGACATCGAGCCTCGCCGATGAATGTTTGGTCTTTTCACAAATCATAATGTCCTTTTATCAGGCATAAGGATTATCGTTACAAGCTCCTAACAAAGGGTCAAACGATGCTCATCGAGCGCATAATCGCCAAGTCACTCATTGACGTTGTGGGCGGATGACGGGCAAGTCTGAAGTCATCGGATCAAATTCTCAGTTTCCTGTTTGCCGACCACTCGTTCGGAAGGCGGTGAACGTGAAGCCTACGCCACGAGCTGACCTTATGCCGCCGCTTCCAACGCTTGACGCATTGCTCTTTGCTAATGCGCGGAGCGCAGCGTAGCGAATTCGGCGATGCCGAGAACGACGGCGTAAGTGGCGAACAGAAAGGCGCCGTAGCGGCCGCCAGATGCTTCCTGAATTCTGGGGATGAAAGTTCCCAAATGAGAAAGCACGACCGCCTCTCCGACCATTCCGGGTATAGCGAGAAGGAGCGTGGCGACGGCCCAGCTGGACGGGGCCATGTGACGCCAGCGCAGAATCAGGAGGCAGAACGCGGCGGAGATGATGGGAGACAGTGCAAAGCTCACCCAGTATCGCGCCGGTGTCGTCTCTAAAACGCGGTGACCGGCGTATGCGTAGTAGAGGGTCCCAAAAATCCAGATGATGAGGCCGAGCGAAAGCAACAGCATTGTTTCTTGGATCTTCATACGGGCTCCTCAGGGGCTAAAATGAACCACGTGGTACGTCTAATGTACCACGTGGTACACCAGGAGACAAGATGCGCCGTCGCAAAACGCCAGAATTAAGTGTGCTGCTCGATCGCTGCCTCGCGGCATTCATCGAAGCGGGAACTCTAGACTTAAGCCTCGACCAATTGGCGCGCAGAGCCGGGAGCAGCAAGCGCATGCTGGTTCATTATTTTGGCGGGCGCGAGAACCTCGAGGAGCAGGCGATTACGCGTCTCGAAAACCGGCTGCGCGCGCAATTTGTTCCCGAGGCATTTCCGCCGGGAGCGACGGTGAAGGAAGTTGTTAGTGTGCTCTGGGACCGCACCACTGCTCCTCAATCCAGAGGTGTGCTCTTGCTGGTGATGGATCTGTCCAGGCGCGCCTGGTCGGGTTCGAAACGCGCGAAGCTGTTTTATGCCGAGCAGCAAAGGCTGTGGATGGAGCTCCTCATGAAGTATTTGCCCGATCGTCCGACCGTCGAAGAGGTGCTGCAGGCGTTCCAGGGAGCGGTTCTGGCGTTCTTGGTCACGGGAGATCGCGTGCCGGGAAGACGAGCGGTGATGCGAATCCTCGAAATCCATTAGAAGGGCGTTCGCGCGCCTAACGGCAAGTTTCGCTGGATCCTGTCCAGTTGACGGGCTAACCGGAAGTTATGTTGCAATTGTCGACACGAGTCTGGGCGATCACACCATAAGCGTGCTCCAGCAGTTCAGTGAGCTCCCGGTTCTTCTCCTCCAGCCTCTTGATCCGTAATCGCAACGTCGCCACGATATTTTGTCTGGAAATGCGCTCGCGACACTGCAAGGCCGAGGCAGCGGAGGCGGCATGACTCTGAGATTTCCGCAGACCCATGATACGGCCGCGCAATTCATGTCGGCTATACAACCATGCCGTCGAGACGCGGGCTTCGGCGGCCACAGTCCGGAAGTTGATCTCCTGATCAGAACTTTCCATTCGCTGTAGCGCGGCGAAGGTGCGCTGCAAGGCATCCTCGCTGCGCAGGCGTGCGGTGCGTTTTAGGCCTTCGGTGTTTCTAGGCATGGGTTCGCTCCAGAGATGTGATGATATTGATTAGGCTGTTTCGTTTTTGTTCGTTCATTTCGATCTGCCGTTTCCATCCATTCGCGTTTGCTTTAGAGATGAAACGCTCGGTTTCTCCGAGCTCCGTCTTATGCACATCGAGAAAGCTCACGTCAGTGCGAAAGTGAGCGCAGTTCAGGCAGGCATTCGGATGCGGGCATGGCCCGGCGACCACCGGGATGGCGCAGTAGCCGTTGGTTAGAGCCTGGGCGAGGACATTGCGAGTGAACCAGCGGAGGTCGCCGGTATCCAGTGGCCCATCTTCCTGCATTGCCTTGCCGGTTACATCCACCAACGTTCCTTGCAGGTATTCGGAGAGTTTTTCCCGCATTGTGGTGTCATGGATGTGCGCGTAGCGGCTAGTCATTTCCGGTCCGAGATGGCCGAGATAGCGCTGAATAAAGTGATGAGGCGCGCCGAGGTTGATCATTCGCGTTCCAACCGTGTGACGGAACTGGTGGGACTGAAAGCGGAACAGATTGCCATTTGCGTCGCGGATTTGCTGGTCATAAGCCAGGCGGTTGATACGGTTCGCGAAGCTGTATTGCTTGATCACTGCACCCCTCGAACTCGGAAACAGCAAGGTGGCCGCTTGTCGGGTGTCACGAACTGCTTGCTGCTGTTCCTGTACGACGCGTGCGATCTCCTGCGACACCGGGATCGTATGTTCCCGCTTCATCTTGCCCTGCATATATTGCAGATAGAATGTCCCGTGAGCATCCTGCGACAGGCAGTCCAGCGGAAGTTGTAGGAGTTCGCTGATGCGCATTCCGCATTCTTGAAGAATGAGAACCATCTGCATCCACGGAGCTTTTAGGCTGCCGAGGTGCGAGTTCAGTTGGTCCAAAACGGCAATTGGGATGTAGCGAGGCTGCAGTTTGGCGGGCCGGGGGACTTCGTCGTCGAAGATCATTCGCTCCCGCGCAATGGGCAGCCAACCTTCGCGCGACGCGATTTCGAGGAAGTTCCGAAGGTTGAGCACGTGACCCTTCCGAACCGAAGTACAGACCCGCCTGGGAAGATAGCCCAGATATTCCAGTAGTAGCCGGCGCGTGATCATCCTGGGCGTGGTCTTGGGTCTCTTCTGTGCGAGGAAGTCGGAGAAACACGTTAGCGACTGCAACCGCGTCCGGCAGGTTTCCCCTGCATAGATCGGCAGCGAGTACGTGATGTAAGCTTTGACTGCTTTTCGTAGCCACAGTTGCGGGATGCGATGGAAGCTCAGGGTGAAGTTGGATAAGGAAAGATTGGTGGGAACCGACATCCGCTGCAGATTCCACACATCTTTTTCGTGCTCAGGGCGATCATCATAAGCATCTTCAAGAATGGAATAGACCTGCCGAAGCGTACCGATGTAGGGACTGTCGCGTGGGGTCACACGCAACCGTTGCTCCCTATCCATGCGGGATGTGGTGCCCTGGCT
>JBBQVV010000497.1:0-4462 GCA_038211235.1 Chthonomonadales bacterium
CTCCTTCACATTTGCACTTGGTGCCGCTCTAGCCGGGGCGGGCGGCGCCATGGTTGCCGTACTTACCCACATCAAGATCACACCGTTGTTCGGTCTGCAGCCTGGCCTTAAGGCCTTTGTAGCCGCGGTTCTTGGAGGAGCAGGCAATATCCCGGGCGCCGTTGTCGGCGGGCTCGTCATGGGGGTCGCAGAGACGGCTGTCGCGGCTTCAAAGCTCAACTCGTTCAAAGACTCCATCGCGTTCTGCATCCTGATTGCTGTCCTGTTGGTTCGGCCCGCAGGTCTGTTCGGCAAGAACGTGGCGGAGAAGGTCTGAAGTGGTGGGTAATGGAATTCCGCCCGCAAGCGCGGAGCCTGTAACATCGATAGCGGCCTGGTGGCTCATAAGGCTGGTTATAATCGTCGGGTTTACGATAGGCCTGTTTATTCTCAGCAAAATACTGGGCGCCAATGTAGACCCGTACTACTTTCAGTTGATTATTCTTAGCGGCATATACGTTACGCTCGCAGTCAGTCTGAATCTTATCAACGGAGTGACAGGCCAGTTCTCGATCGGTCACGCGGGCTTCTACGCTGTCGGAGCCTATGTTGGTGCGGCATGGACGCTCCTTGTACAACCGCACGTTGCCAGGGCAGTTCCTGTATTTGCGATCGGCAATCCAGTGGGGGATGGGCTCAACCTTCTAATTGCATTGATTCTGGGATCCGCTGCTTCCGCTCTTGCCGGCTTTCTGGTTGGACTACCATCTCTCAGGCTGAGAGGGGACTACCTGGCAATCGTGACGCTGGGTTTTGGCGAGGTGATTCGTGGCGTTCTGTTAAACCTCGACATTGTGGGTGGACCTCGCGGGCTAAGCGGCATTCCGGGTCTCGTCCGTTCGTACGACCTCGGTGTATTCTGGGTGTTCCTCGTCGTTGCGCTTGTTGTCGCTGTCTCTCGTAACCTGTTGCAATCCGTGAGGGGTCTGACCTGGCTGTCCGTCCGGGAAGATGAAATTGCCGCTGACGCAATGGGAGTGAACACAACCAGGGTTAAGGTCACGGCTTTCGTGATCGGCTCGGGATTCGCGGGTGCCGCGGGCGTCCTGTTTGCTCACTATTTTACCGGCATAAGCCCGGACTACTTCGATATGAACAACTCCATCATCATCACGACCATGGTGATTCTTGGAGGGACCGGGAGTATTACCGGGGCAGTCGTCGCTGCATCCGTATTGACCGTCCTGCCCGAGCTGCTGCGGTTCATGAAGGACTACCGGATGGTAATCTTCTCGACGATGCTGATCGTGATGATGCTTACACGGCCCCAGGGTATGTTCGGAACCGGGGAGTTCAGCCTCAGTATTTTCCGAAGGCTTTTGTCTCGGCGTAGATCCACGCCTGGTGACGCGGGCGCGGCATGACCACACTACTCCATCTTAACGGCGTGACAAAGCAGTTCGGTGGTCTGGTCGCGGTTGGTGACCTGAACATCAAGATCGAACGAGGCGAGCTGGTTGGAGTGATCGGCCCCAACGGGGCGGGCAAGACGACGGTATTCAACCTGTTGACCGGAGTGTATACACCGAGCGAAGGCAGCATTCTATTCAACGGACAGAGTGTAGACGGGCAGAGGCCGTACCAGGTAGCGGCATTGGGAATGGCCAGGACCTTTCAGAATATTCGCCTGTTCAAGAGCCTGACGGCGCTTGATAATGTGAAGATTGCAAGCCACCTCCATACCGGTGTCGGCCTGATGGCATCGATCCTGCGTACTCCGGCACTGCTCAAGAATGATGCTCGCCTTGGAGCGCTCGCGCGCGAAATGCTGACCAGGATGGATCTCGTCGACTACTTCGATGTCCAGGCAGGAAGTCTCCCGTACGGACTTCAGCGTCGGCTTGAGATAGCTCGCGCACTGGCGACACAGCCTGCGCTGCTGCTGCTCGACGAACCGGCTGCTGGAATGAACCCGCAGGAGAAGACGAGCCTGATGATGCTTATTAGGCGCATACGCGATGACTTCGGACTTACCGTATTGCTGATCGAGCACGACATGAAGCTTGTCATGGGAATCTGCGAAAGGATCTATGTGCTCGACTACGGGCGGGTTATTGCTGACGGAGTTCCCGAGGCGATCTGCAGAAATCCCAAGGTGATCGCGGCATATCTCGGCGAGGAGTTCGTCCCTTCGGACGGCGGTGCCGATACGCGCACAGGCGCTGAGGAATAGCGAATAACGATATGCTTCAAGTCACGGATCTCCACGTTCACTACGGCGCCGTTCGTGCGCTGGAGGGAGTATCACTGGAGGTCAACGAAGGCGAGATCGTGACGATGATCGGTGCGAACGGAGCCGGTAAGAGCTCGACCATCCGCACCATTTCCGGTCTGGTTCGTCCGAGCCAGGGCACGATCGTTTTCGAGGGAAACCCTCTGCACACACTGGCAACGCATCAGATCGTCGCGCTCGGAATTGGGCAATCGCCCGAGGGGCGCCGCATCTTCGCCAATATGACTGTGCACGAGAACATGGAGCTCGGGGCGTATACGCGTCACGGTCACCGCGCCGAGATCATCAGCGACATGGACAGGGTGTTCATACTATTTCCGCGTCTTAAAGAGCGTGCGACGCAGATTGCGGGTACCCTGTCTGGCGGAGAGCAACAGATGCTTGCCATTGGCCGTGCGCTCATGGCTCGTCCGCGCCTGCTGCTCTTGGATGAGCCGTCTCTAGGACTTGCGCCCTTTCTGGTCCAGTCTATCTTCCAGATCATACAGGACATCAACCGACAAGGCGTCACGGTTCTGCTGATCGAGCAGAACGCCAATCAGGCGCTAAAGATAGCACATCGAGGATACGTCCTGGAGACGGGACGTATAGTCCTTGCCGATTCCGCGGCGAACCTTCTAGTGAACGACTCGGTGCGAAAGGCATATCTGGGCGAGTAATGGACGACACGCTAAAGACTCTGATCTATGGATTTCTGGGTACCATTGTCATCCACGGCGCTTTGGAGAGAAGGGCGGCACACGACGCCGCCAGACAGGTAAGGGATGCGTTCGCTAGTTCCAGCGCTGTTCGCGCTCGGGTTGAACCCAGGGGGATGTTTGGCGCGCTAGGCAACAGGTTCTACGCGGTCGATATTTTTGGCACTGGATTGGCAACGAATCAACTCCCGTTTGTGGCAGTTCCTAGACCGGGCTGGAAGGGGAGCATTCGTCATCTCCGGCTGCACTTTGACAACATGGTCCTGAGAGGCGTGGCAATCGATCGCCTGGACGCCGACCTTCCAAACGTCACGTACGATATCGGTCAGGCGCTATATCGGGACCGTCTCGTCATTCGAGGTGCGGGCGACGGATCGATTTCCGTCAGAATAGGCGCCGACGGACTTCGTGATTTCATCCTGAGGAAGTATCGTCGAACCCTTTCCGATATCCAGGTCTCGTTTCGAGATGAGAGAGTGATGATAGTGGGCAAACTAGCGATTTTCGGCATTCAGTCACCATTCATTGCGACCGGCCGCCTGGAGCAGCGAGACGGGCGCTACGTCGACCTGTCGATGCCCTCTATTGAGATGAACGGTCGTACGCTTACGTCAGAAGTGACCGCGAACGTGCTGCGAGAGATCAATCCCGTGCTTGACATCTCGACCGACCTCGGCCTCGCCGGCTACATTACGCTGTCAAGAATCGTGATCGGTGTTCAGGAGATAACAATTTCCGGTCGCGCCGCTATCCCTCGAGGGACCCGACAGAATGACCATTGATACAGCCGTGCGACGTACGCCGCTCTACGAGGCACATGTGGAGGCACGGGCACGTCTCGTCGAGTACGCCGGCTGGTCCATGCCCGTATACTACTCTTCCATCCTGGAAGAGACACGCGCTGTGCGCTCGAACGTGGGCATCTTTGATATCAGTCACATGGGGCGGACGAGGATTGCCGGAACGAGAGCAGCCGCATTTCTCCAGAAGGTGACATCCAACGACGTCGATTCGCTCGCATCCTCGGAAGCGCAATATTCGTTGCTGACGAACGCAGCGGGCGGAATCGTAGACGATATCATCGTCTACCGAGAGGGTCCAGATTCGTTTCTAGTCGTCATTAATGCCGGCAATACTGCGAAGGATCTCCGGAGGCTCAGGGAGCAATCAGGCAGCGAAGTGCATATCGTTGACGAGACTGATGCCACCGCGATGGTCGCCGTACAGGGACCGCGAGCCGCGGAAGTGGTGGGGGACCTCTCCGATGACGTGGGGGTCCTCTCCCTGCGCAGGTTTCAGTTTGCCCACGGAACCATTGCAGGGAGCAGTGCAACATTGTGTCGAACCGGCTATACAGGAGAGGACGGCTTTGAGCTTATCGTCCCGGCGGCCAACGCGTCAGAAGTCTGGCGCTCCCTGACAGATGCCGGTGCCGTGCCTTGTGGTCTTGGTGCTCGAGACACACTACGGATCGAAGCAGGGTATCCACTGT
>JBBQVV010000498.1:0-4459 GCA_038211235.1 Chthonomonadales bacterium
AGGTTGTCGCCGTGGATGAGCTTGTTGCACCAATAATCGCCTGACAGCCGAGTGCTGCCTTCCCTGGACCGTAAGGCAGGAGGCGGATCGGGCAGCGATGCAGCGCGCTTGCCCGCCCAGTGAAGACGCACATCTCCGCTCATGGCTCCTCCACATAGGTCCGGTCTACTCATGACGTTCTCATACGGAAGCGTGCTCACGGAGGCCCATACGGGTAAACCCGACGCTAGGTTATTACGAGGTCTACTAATGACGGGCACTGAGGCGCGAATCTACGCAATTGCCAGCGAGTTATTCATGGATGACGCAGGCTAACGGACACGAAATCTGCGGTACACCGCGGGTTCGGATCGAGTAGATCGCGATCAGATGATCTTCCACTCACGAAGCACAGAGAGCAGCGGCGGCAAGGGCCGCTGCCAGAGCCAATCGACGCGGAGCCATAGCCCGGCTAAGACCTCGCTGTGATACACTCCGTTGCCGTCCAGCGGCACAGGCTGGAACATCCCGGCCGCGTCTCGTTGGAAGAACAACGCCTGCTCGCTCTCCGCGTCCACAATCCAGTATTCGGCAACACCCGCGCGCTCGTACTCGTGGTACTTATCCTGGCGGTCGCGGACCTGGCTCTCCTCTCCCACTACCTCAACTACCAGATCAGCAGCGCCGTGAATGTAGCCCTTTTTCAGAATCGAGCGTCGCCCTGCTGCAACAAATACCACGTCCGGTTCTCTCCCGGATGGTCGCGTGTCGAGGCGCATCAGAACGCGTTCACAAAACACATAACCGAGATTATTGTGCTCCACAAAGTGCCTGAGGACCGAGCCTAGAAACAGTGTCAAGTCGCCATTATCCAGAGTAACAGGGCTCATCCAGACGACCTCCCCGTCCACCCATTCGGCATCCGTGTCGTGGTCGCTCCACTCAAGGTACTCTTCGAACGTCATCTTGCCAGGGTATTGATATTTACCGTGAACTGAGGTTCTTGCCTGTGCCATCGACATATCCTTAGCGCATGTCAGGCAGCGGGATCGTACTTCTTGAAGATGGCGACGGCATTGTGTCCGCCAAATCCCGAGGAGTTAGACATCGCCACGTCGACGTTCGTCTTCCGCGCCGTATTCGGCACATAGTCGAGATCGCAGTCCGGGTCCTGGCGCTCGTAGTTGATAGTGGGAGGAATGATGCTATTCTTGATGGCGAGCGCACACACAAGAAGCTCTACCGCGCCGGTGGCGCCGATCATATGCCCGGTCATCGACTTCGTCGAGCTTATTTGGAGCTTGTACGCGTAGTCCCCGAATGCGGTCTTCAGCGCGGCTGTCTCATTCTTGTCGTTAAGATCGGTCGACGTGCCATGCGCGTTGTAATAGTCGATGTCCCCCGGCTGAAGGCCGGCCGATTTCAGAGCCAGACGGATCGCGCGCACCAGGCCCTCGTGCCCGGGCGCCGGCGCAGTAATGTGATAGGCGTCGCCCGTCATGGCGTAACCGACGACCTCGGCGTAGATCCTCGCCCCACGCGACACCGCATGTTCCAGGGCCTCCAGGACGACGACTGCTCCGCCCTCACCCATCACAAACCCATCGCGATCGGCATCGAAGGGTCGACTCGCCCGCTCCGGGGCTTCATTGCGTGTCGAAAGCGTCCGTGCCGAGTTAAATCCCGCGATGCTAAGCGGCGTGACGCATGCCTCTGCGCCGCCAGCGATGATCACGTCGGCATCGCCTCGCCGTATCACGTGATAGGCGTCGCCGATGTTATTGGCGCCGGTAGCGCAAGCCGTCGTAACGCACGAGTTCGGACCGCGTATTCCGAGCACGATCGAAATCATGCCGGCTCCCATATCACAGATGATCCCTGGAATGGTTATCGGGCTGACACGCGACGGTCCCCTCTCTAGCAGAACCGAATGCTGCTCCTCGAGAGTGCCCAGACCGCCAATGCCGGAACCGATAAACGTTCCGATACGATCGCGGTTTTCATCCGTGACCTCAATACCGGAATCATCGATGCCCATCCGCGCCGCGGCGACGGCGAACTGTACGAATCGATCCATGCGCCGGACATCCTTCTTGTCCATGTAGAGCGTTGGATCCCAGTCCTTTACTTCCGCGGCGAAGCGCGTCGCATATCCCGTCGGGTCAAACAGCGTAATCGGCGCAGCGCCAGAGCAACCCGCGAGGCAACCCTTCCATAGCGCCTCAGCCGTATTCCCTAGAGGCGTGACCGCACCCACGCCTGTAACAACGACTCTACGGGCCCTATTCTGTGTCTGACTCGCTTCGCTCATGATGCTCCATCCTCACACGCCCATCCCGGCGCCGCACCCCGCTAGAAACAGGCGAGCGAAAGCGCGCCGCTCCGGCGCGCCGCTTTCGAAATCAACCTGACGGTACAGTGCGAGTGTTCAGCTTTTGCCCTTCTCCTCGATGTGGTCGACGATCTGCTGAACGGTTTTGATTTTCTCGGCATCCTCGTCAGGGATCTCAATCTCGAACTCTTCTTCCAACGCCATTACGATCTCCACCACGTCGAGGGAGTCCGCTCCTAGATCGTCCACGATCGATGCCGCAGGAGTCACCTCGTCCTCACTAATGTCGCCAAGTTGATCCACCAGGATCTTGCGTACGCGCTCGAAAGTCGTCATTCAGTGTTGTCTCCTGTTCGTCATTACTTACATGAATAGTCCGCCGTCCATGGAGATGACCTCCCCATGGACGTATGCGGAATCCGTCGAGCAAAGAAATGCGACGACGCCAGCCACATCTTCGCCCGTTCCAAACCGTCCCAGCGGAACCCGTTTCAGGATCACGTCACGATACTCCGCCTTTAACGCCTGCGTCATCTCGGTATCAATGAATCCCGGAGCGATCGTGTTGACGCGAATGTTCCGGGATCCAAGCTCCTTGGCCAGGGACTTCGTGAGCCCGACGAGTCCGGCCTTCGAGGCGCTATAGTTGGCCTGGCCGGCTCCTCCGACCGTACCAACGATCGAGCCGACGTTGACAATGACCCCGCTTCTCTGCTTTACCATGCCCGGGGCCACGGCCTTCGCGCACAGGAACGCGCTCTTGAGGTTTGTATCGAGAACCGTATCCCAATCGTCTTCCGTCATGCGGAGAATCAGTTTATCGCGAGTGATGCCTGCGTTGCAAACGAGAATATCCACCCGCTCGAACCGTTCTTTTGCGGCAGAGACGAGCTGCTCGACATCGGCTGCAACCGCAACGTCGGCCTTGACGGCAATTGCCTGTCCACCGGCGGCGTAGATCTGACCTACAACGTCATTGGCGGCGTCGGCGCTCTTACTAAAGTTGACGACGATCTTTGCACCGTCGCGCGCCAGGCGGATAGCAATGGCGCGGCCAATTCCGCGCCCGGCCCCCGTAACGATCGCCGTTTGACCCTCCAGGCTCATTGCGCGGTTTCCCCGATCAGGTTGCATGCCGCTGCGAGCGAGGCGGGATCGTGAACGCTCACGGACTTTGCGTCCTTATCGATGCGCCGCATCAGGCCGCAGAGAACGTCGCCGCTGCCTAGTTCGACAAACCTGTCCACACCGTCCGCGAGCAGCAGCTGCATCGACTCTTCCCAGCGAACGCTCCTGCTTACCTGCATCGTCAGCCCGCCGACGACATCGTCCGGCATCTCGATGTATCGTGCCGTTACGTTCGAGACTACCGGCACTCCAGGCTTGCGGAACGAAGATTGTGAAAGTGGCCCGAAGAGCGCGTCTCCGGCCGAGACCATGAGCGGTGAGTGAAACGCGCCCGAAACAGGAATCGATTTTACCCGCCTGGCCCCCTTCTCAACCGCGATCTTGCCAGCCTTTTCGACCGCGCCGACCTCCCCGGAAATCACGATCTGTCCACCGCCGTTGTAGTTCGCGATGCCGACGATGCCTGCGCCGCAGGCTCGGGCTTCCTCGCAAGCCGAACGCGCCGTCTCAGCATCGATTCCGAGCACCGCAGCCATTGTGCCCGGTATGCGCCGAGCCGCATCCCGCATCAGCTCTCCACGCCGGCGAACTAGCATGACACCCTGCTCGAACGATAACGACCCAGCGGCCGTCAGCGCCGCGTACTCGCCAACGCTGTGCCCCGCCAAAGCGTCCGGCTCTCGTGGGCAGACCTGCTGAAGGCATCTCCAAGCCGCGACCGCGGCGATATAGAGAGCAGGCTGAGCCACTTCAGTCGCCCTAAGCGCCTCCTCAGGGCCCTCGAAACAGATTTCGGAAAGTGAGAACCCGAGCAGCTGATCCGCCTTCTGGAACGTCTCAAGCGCAATTGGAAAGTCGTTCGACAGTGCCCGTCCCATTCCAACTCTTTGTGAACCCTGCCCGGGAAACACAAATGCTATTTTACCCATGCCGATGGGCCTTTGAACTCAACTAATGCACTATAATCAGCGCCAGTCAATCGCGGCACCAGCGTATTACGTTCGCGGCCCAGGTGAGTCC
>JBBQVV010000499.1:0-4430 GCA_038211235.1 Chthonomonadales bacterium
GCGGTCCAGAAGCTCCCTCATCGACGTCACCCCCAACTCGTGAATGCCACATGGCACGATAGTGTCGAAGTGATCCAGGCGCGGGCAGACGTTCAATGCAAATCCGTGGTGAGTGACCCAGCGGCTCACGCGGATCCCAATCGCCGCGATCTTCTGGGGCTTCTCCGCGTCCAGACCGGCCCATACGCCCGTATGCCCCGTCATCCGTTCTGACCGAATCTCGAAGCGAGTCAGAGCCCTTATGAGCACCTCTTCGATCTGGCTCATATAGTGTCGCAGGTCCCGCTTGTGGGGCGGCGCGTTCAGATCAAGTATTGGATATCCGACGAGCTGTCCGGGACCGTGGTAGGTAACGTCCCCCCCGCGATCCGTGTCTACGACGTGAATCCCGAGTTCGGCAAATTCACTCGCCGACGCAACCAGATGTGACGGGTCCGCGCGGCGGGAAACCGTCACGGTTGGAGGGTGCACCAGCAGGATCAGCGTATCGGGAATGGCTCCGCGGCGCCGAGCCGCTGCCACTTGCGTCTGTAGCTCCCTGGCTTCCTCGTAGGACATGCAGCCTGGCTCGAGCACGCGAAACTTCACTTCGTTGGGCCTCCTCCCGGTTCCGGCGCCCGCTTGTCTGCAAGTGGCTGCGCAAGGCATAAATCATTCCTCTTGCCTCTGTCAACCCTTGCGACGGCCCTTCCATCGCCGTCTCAACTCGGACCGCACGCGCGTTCACAGCCTCCGACAGCTGAATTATGACACAATCGGTCCGGCGCCCGCCGGGCCGCCGCGGGCCGATCCGCGCTACCGGAACCGCGCGAGCGGGACCGCGGATGACCGGCTCGACCCTCTCCAATTGGCGGTAAAGCAAAGGGATAACAACAAACTCCGTGACTCGCTCACCGACTGGCATGGTAGTTTCGCGGAAAACATGGAATAAACACCTATAACGTTTGAGCGGCAAGCATCCGAGAATCGAATGGGTTGGAATCGAGCAGATGCGGCGCCACGGATTCGCGTGGCAATGCATTGGAAGGCTCTGGTCATTGGACTACCTTGACCGCCAACTCTCATACTGCCTGTCACGGATCGACGGGCTGCTTGCGCTCATCCATGGAGGATTTTAATGGGCGAAGTTTCTACTGTTTGTCTCTGGCAGCAGTTTAAGCATCGGAGCTGCCATGAATCCCGCAACATGCTCATTCAGCGGTATGCTCACCTCGTTTCCATCACGGCGGGCAGGCTATTCGGTCCCATGCCGTCCGGTGTAGAGCGCGACGACCTCGTGGGCGCCGGCGTCGTTGGACTGGTAAAGGCTGTAGACCAGTTCGATCCGGAACGCAACATCAAGTTCGAGACATATGCGATTACACTGATTCGTGGAGCAATCCTCGAGATGCTCCGCGGAGACGACTGGGTTCCCAGACTTGTGCGAGACCAGCAAAAGCAGCTCAAGCAAGCTTACACGAAACTAGAAGCCAGGTTCGGACGGCCGGCCACCGAAGACGAGATCGCGGAGGAGATGGCGATATCGCCCGAAAAGCTGGACAAGCTGTTGGCCAGTATCGGGCGCACAAACCTTCTTTCCCTGGACGATCTGCGCCTCGGAAGCGAGCAGCAACGACTCGTGGACATGCTCCCCACGGACGATCCCAGCCCACTCGACAGCGTTGCGCTCAGGGAGCGCCAGCGGGCCCTGGTCTGCGCGGTCGACAGGCTGCCGGACCGCGAGAGGACCGTCGTGGCGCTCTACTATCACGAGGGCCTTACGTTCAAGGAGATCGGCGGAGTGCTTACAGTTTCAGAGTCACGCGCCTACCAGCTCCACGCCCAGGCGGTTACTCGGCTGCGCAGCTATCTCCAAAGCGAGCAGGAGCTGTTCCCGTAGTCGCTCACAACTCATCCATGACCATTCGCGCCACGGGCCGGGAGAGACTCTCCTGGCCCACGGCTTTTCGCCGTCCGCGGCGGATCTCCCGAACAGTCGGCGTCCCCACTTCGACATAACGGTATAATGGGACGAGGAGACGAGAATTCGGGAGGTACCATGGAACGCAGCACCGTGGGCCGCATTTTACTGCGCGCAGCCGCGGACGAAGATTTCCGAACACGCATGATCGATAACCTGGGGATGGCCCTGGCGCAAGAAGGCTTCATACTTTCGGATCCGGAAATGGCGGAGATCCGAGGCTGGTGGGAAGAGATGCATGGAATGAGCGCTCGCGCCGTGGCGGAGAGAATTCAGGCGCTCGCACGGACATATCGGCGATAGCAGGAGAACAGGAGCGTTCACTATGGAGCAGCTAGCTCGGATCCTAATCCCCGTATACGGAGTGCTGATGCTCATTGGAGGGATCGGAGGCTATGCGAAAGCGCACAGCAAGCCATCGCTCATCGCGGGCATTGTAAGCGGCATATTGATGGGCGTGGCTTTCTACCTGACTCGGCAGCAGCCCCGGACGGGATTCGGACTCGGCGCTCTAGTGGCCCTGGGACTCGTCGTCGTCTTTATCCGGCGGATCCAGGAGCTATCCGCGCAGGCGCCGCCGGGATCGATTGGAATGAATGTGGCGCTCTGCGCGCTCAGCGGCATCGTCGCCGCTCTCCTGGCGATCGCGGCGGTCCAGACTCCGAAGTGACGGCGTGCAAGCCGTTGAGCATGCTGTAGATGGCGATAGATGATGCGCAAATAATTCCATATTTGCCATGGCTAGGAACCATTTGGCATGTTAATTGCAATATAGTTAACTGAGGGGAGCGTACTTTCGCCACTCTTTATCAGACTTCGTGCTGCTGAGTCGGGCTTGCAAGGGTGGAGGTTCCGGACTTCATTCTGCCAGGCTCCGCCTATCGGGGTTTGTCGATGGCAGGCGATCGAACCGTGTTGCTGCGGTTCGATCGCTTCCAGGCAATCATCCAAATGGTCCCGTAGGTTATCGTCCGATTTCCCGATACCGTACCCGCGTTGCTACGGTTCTAAAGCGTCCAACAAATACCGTAACTCTGCCTGTGCATAACTGGTATTCGTTCGGGAACAATACGGTTGGAAGCCGTTGACAATAACAGGATCGTCGCGCGCTCAGCGTAGCGGTTTCCCTTACCTGCCGTACCGTGCGGAGAGGACGGAGCCTTCCGCGCGTTAATATATTCGGGACCGCCGCGCTTCGCAGTTCTGGCGCGCACCGTTTCCATTCTCAGCGTTAATCTCTCTTCAGGGCCGGCGCCCATCCATGGAAACATAGGGCGCCGGCCTTGAACCGTTTCTCCCGTTCATGAACTATACTAGAATCCCGTGCGGCTTTACGGTACAATGCCAGTTGCGGCACTAGTCCGACGACCTACTTACCACCTCGCCCCATCCGTGCCGCAGGGAGTAATCGCTGTTATGAGCGCAGCGCGGTCTCAGAAAGTTACTGGCCGCAAACCAACTCTGAGTCCCACCAGGATCTCTACATTCCTCGATTGCGCCGTGAAGTACAGGAACATCTACGTTGACAAGATTGGCCGGTACTATCTTCGGGCGCGAGCGGGATACAGTTTCGGCAGCACGCTTCACCACGTGCTTCAGCAGTATCACGAACAGGGCGAACGGCATACGGCCGAGGAGATGATGGCCGAGATCGATCAACGCTGGATATCCTCGGGCTACGACGACGCAAAGCAGGAGCAAGAGCATCGCGAGGAGGGGCGGCGAATCGTCGAAGCATACCGCGAGGCTCAACAACAGCGAACTATCCTTGCGGTCGAGACGATTGCGACCGAGAAGACCATTACGTGCGACATGGGGCGGTTCAAGCTGACGGGTCGCGTGGACCGGATCGATCGACACGCGGACGGCCGTCTGGAGGTCATCGATTATAAGAGCGGCCGTGCGGAGATCACCCCGGAAGACGTCGCAGGCAACCTGGCAATGTCGTGTTACCAGCTCATCCTGAGCAAGTCCTATCCGGACACGCCCATCAGGGCCACGATCTACTGTTTACGATCGGGAGCCCAGGTCTCCTCGGATCTTCAAGGCGTGGAGATGAAAGCCTTCGAGCAGGACATCCTTGAGCTGGGAGCCCAGATTCTCGACACCGATTATGCCGTGGCGCGCCCGCGGCCGGTGCCCGCGTGTTCCGACTGTGATTTTCTCCCAAGGTGCGAACAGTATTGGCGGCACACCGCGCTGGAGGATCCGTGGGAATTGGACGAGTCCGAGCACTCCGACCATGGATTGTAATCCGCGACAGGCAGTCGGCATCGACTCGCAGCGCTCCCGGCTCACCGCCGTCGACGGACCGCCGGATACACAGTAGAATGAGGAAATTGCAAAAGTCTGGAGGTAGGGGATTTCGGCTCCTTGTTGAATCTTTAAGTGACGAAACCAAAAGATACAAGGAGCCTACATGTCCATTCTATCAGAATACTGGCACAGATTTCAAGTCTCGCTTTTCCCT
>JBBQVV010000500.1:0-4428 GCA_038211235.1 Chthonomonadales bacterium
CTTGCTTCGCGAAATTACGAATTTGGTGCATGCGCGATCGTATGCCGGCGGCGAAACGGTTTACGACTGGGGTGACGAAGCCGACGACATCTACATCGTCTCGTCCGGTAGCGTCCAACATCTGTTGGCCACCGAGCGCGACGGTGCAGCTTTGGAAAAAGTCATGCGCAGCGGTGACGTTTTCGGCTGGGCTGCCGTGCTCGAGGGCCAGCGTCGAAGACTTGCGAAGACCGTTTGCCTAGAGCGCACGGACGTGATCCAGATCAACGGCCAGGAGTTGATGGAGTTGATCAGGCGTTCCCCCGCGACCGGCGATGTCGTCATGAGCCGGTTCGCGAGCATGATCACCAAGGAGTTCGCAGCGCCGGACTCCGTCGCTGCGCGCGTGCCGCATTTGACGCCGGTCGAGCAGCCCGTGGCGTTGCAAGGCGACGGGATAGCCAGTGGTTGGGCTTTGACTTTCTTTCGCTTGTCGCAATGGATCAAGAGTCCGAAGCCCTATTTGATGGTGACCGGCTTCGCGATCATGCTCGGCTTGTGGTACCTGACGGTCCAAGTCTGGAAGCTGCCTCGCTTTGCGGACATGCCGGGTCTTACAGCAGTAGTCAAGGAGATGTTCAGCAAGAACCCGGTGTATGGGCTGTCGGTTTACACGCCCGAGTATTACCAGCACATCTGGGTCAGCGTCCGGCGGGTGGCTATTGCGTTTTTGCTCGCCACCGCACTAGGCGTGCCCTTGGGTCTGTTCCTGGGGTGGTCGAAGACGTTTCGGGAGTATGTCTTTCCCGTGTTCGAAACGTTGAGGCCGATTCCTATTCTCGCGTGGGTGCCGCTCGCCATCCTGATGTTCACGGGCAACGAAACCCCGGTGATCTTCTTGACCTTCCTCGCGTCATTCTTCGCCACGGCATTAAACACCATGCTCGGCGTCGAATCGATCGATGAATCGTACAGCCGGGCAGCGTATTGCCTGGGTGCAAACAAGTGGCAGGTATTTCGTGAAGTCATCGTTCCGGGCGCGATGCCTTTCATCTTTACCGGCTTGCAGATCTCTGTGGGCGTGGCGTGGTTCTCGCTGGTGGCCGGTGAAATGGTGTCGGGCGAGTTCGGGCTCGGCTATGTGATCAACACCTCGTACACGATGGTGCGATATCCGACTATCGTGATCGGGATGATTACGCTGGGCGCGGTCGGATACGTCACCAGCGCGCTGGTTCGTATGGTGGGGGATTACATGATGCAGTGGCGCGTCCGCGAACTTGCCTTGGGAGGACGCTGATGAGCGCGTTGCTCGAAACGACCTCGCGTTCACAAAACGTGGCCACGGAGGGTGCAATCCGCATCGAGGATGTCGTGAAGATCTACGACCCTGACGGCACCGCCGTGATGGCGGTGGACCATTGCTCCCTGGATATTCCCGCCGGCGAGATCTGCATGATCGTCGGGCCTTCGGGCTGTGGCAAGACTACGCTGCTCAACGCGATTGCCGGTTTTCACAGCATCACTTCCGGCAAGATCTTTCTCGACGGACAGTTGCTGTGCGGACCTGAAAAGCCCATGGCCGATCCAGGTTCGGACCGCATCGTGGTCTTTCAGAACGGCGCGCTCTTCCCTTGGAAATCCAACCTTGACAACGTTGCCTTCGGCCCGCTGATGCGAGGCAAGATGAGCAAGAAGGAGATCTACGAAAAGGCCCGCGGCATGATGGCCGACGCGGGCCTGAGCGGAACCGAGAACAACTTCCCGGGAGAGGTTTCATCCGGGCTGCGGCGTCGCGTCGAGATCGTGCGCGCATTGATGAACGATCCCAAGGTCTTGCTCTTCGACGAGCCCTATCGGGCGCTTGACTCGCTGACCAAATCGGTTATGCATGAGGCGCTGCTGGAGATTTACTACAAGAACAAGGTCACCATCTTCTTCATCACTCATGACCTCGAAGAAGCGATTTTTCTCGGGCATCGCCTGGTCATCATGACCTCGCGTCCGTGCAAGCCGAAGAAGATTCTCGAGGTCGATATTCCGCACCCGCGTGATTACGGCGTTCTGACCAGCCAGCGTTTTCGCGAGCTGATGGAAGAGATGAGCGCCGTCGTGCACGAGGAGGCGAAGAAATCCTTCGCTGCCGGCGAGAAGGAAGGCTGAGCCATGCACAGGTCTATCACTCGCCTTCGGAAGAAGCTCCTCAGTCGCGCCAGCTTGCGCGCAATCATCTCGTTGGTCGTGTTTTTGGTGCTGTGGGAATTGGGATCGCGCTCGAAGGCGTGGTTGGGCTACTCGTTGCCGTGGGTCGGCCAGGTGCCAGCGCCTAGTGCCGTGATGCGCGTCTGGGCCGGGCTTATCACAAGCCAAGGGTACTGGGAAAGCTGGTATCTGAGCCTGATGCGCGTGCTGGTCGGGTTCGTCGCCGCAATGCTGATCGGCATTCCGCTGGGCTTGCTCATGGCCGTCAGCAAGACGTTCAACTCCCTATCGTTTCCGAGCTTCGAGATCCTGAGGCCGATTCCACCGCTGGCGTGGGTGCCCATATCGATCATATTCTGGCCGACGCAAGAACTGTCAATCGCCTTCGTGACCTTCCTGGGTGCATTTTTTACGGTCGTGATTAACGTGGTCGGTGGCGCGAAATCGATCGACGGCCGTTTCTTCCAAGCGGCGCAGGCGATGGGCGCTTCGCAGTGGGACATCTTCCGTCGCGTAGTGCTGCCTGCCACATTGCCATCGATCGTGGTGGGCTCGTCGGTGGGGATGGGCATTACGTGGAACGTCGTGGTCGCCGCGGAGATGATCTCGGGCGGAGGTAGCAGCGGCTCGGGTGGCGGTCTGGGTTTCTTCATTTGGAATTCATATGTCGGCGGCTCGTACGAGCAAATTGTCGTTGGCATGATCAGCATCGGGATTGCCGGCTACGCATGCAGCGAGATCCTGCGTGCGCTGGGCGGGCTGGCGACGCCCTGGTTACGGAAGCGTTAAAGGTCGTCCATGCGAAACACCAACTCGATGAATGCCGTCACTGCTTCCGTCGGCAATGCCCCCGCCACCGCTGGCGAAATTCGGGTCAACAACATCAGCAAATCCTATGGTACCGGTCTGTTTACCAAGACGGTCGTCCAGGATTGTTCGTTTGCGATCGAGCGCAACAAGCTCACCGTGATGATCGGACCATCCGGCTGTGGCAAGAGCACGCTGATCCGGCTGCTTGCGGGCTTCGAAAAGCCCACCAGTGGCACGATCCAGATCGATGGAAAACCAATCACCGGGCCGGGTAAGGACCGTTTGGTCGTCTTCCAGGAATCAGCGCTGTTCCCGTGGATGACCACCTACGACAACATCATGTACGGTCCTCGCGCGCGCGGCGAAGACACGCCGCAATCACGAGCGCAGGCTGAATTCCTTCTGGAGAAGGTGGGACTGAAGGCATTCAGAAACAAGTATCCGCCGCAACTGTCCGGCGGAATGCAGCGACGCGCCGAACTGGCGCGAGCGATGATCAACAACCCGGACGTGATGATCCTCGACGAGCCGTTTCGGGGGTTGGACGCGATGTCCAAGGAGTTGATGTGGGAGTACTACGCCGGGCTGTTCGAAGAGTCGCATCGAACTAACTTTTTCATCACGACCGATATCGACGAAGCCATCTTTCTCGCCGATCGCCTGATCGTCATGACCAACATTCCGACCAGGGTTCGAGAGACGCTGGAGGTGAACATTCCGCGTCCACGTCGCCTTGCGAATATCTTCGATAACGACCATGCGAACCAAGTGAAGATGCAGGCGCTATCGCTGTTGCACGAGGAAGCGATGAAGTCGTTCTCGGGTGGCAGCCGCGCCGCCGCGGATTTCGTCAAGGCGTATTCGAAGCGCAGTGTCAGCGCGCCTGCGGAAGACAAGGCGCCCTGATGGCTCCGCGGATTCGATCATTAGTCCGTCATGCGAGCGCCGCGGAGCGCCCTAGAACAGCGAGCATCAAGTAAATCCAAAGAGGAGAACTGGACGTGGCCAAAAAAGTGATCGATATGCGCAGTCGCCCTTCGTTCCTGCACGATTTCTATGGCAAGACGCGCGGAACGCCCGAGTTCGAAGTCGTCAAATGGCTCAATGGGCGCGTCGGCTCCAATGACATCGAGCACTTCACGCATTCCAAGAACTTGGCATCGTTCGTGAAGGAGATCAAGGAGACGCGCATCACCGCGTCCGTCATCGTCGGCCGCGACACGCCCGGGATCAAGCACTCGAACGACGAGATTCACGATCTCGTGAAAGGGCAGAAACAACTGGTAGGCGTCGGCTCGATCGATCCGCACCGCTGGGGCGTCAAGGCTGCGGTGCAAGAGGTGGTGCGCGCGGTCAAGCAGCTCGGCCTGAAGGCCATCAACGTCGAACCCGGCTTCGGCAGCCCGCCGCGCAATGCCGACGATCCGATGCTGTTTC
>JBBQVV010000501.1:0-4426 GCA_038211235.1 Chthonomonadales bacterium
GACGCCCGCGGCTCGGAGTCGCTCGATCGCTCGGACGCAGAGCGAGCTCTTACCCATTTGCCGCGAGTTGAGAACGTAGCAGTATTCGCCGGCGAGCAGGTTCTCGTAGAGGTCGGTATCGGCCTGGCGGACGACGTAGGATGTGGCCGAGGTGGAGAGCGTGCCGCCGGTGACGAAGAAGGATGGGGGCGCAGGGGTCATTGTGCTGTTTCTATCGGGATCGACACGGCCTGAAACGTGTGATTGTGCTCTTACACCAATGACCGGCCATCCGGTCTATTCTCTCTCCGGCCGGCCACATCCTGCGCGCAAGTGTCCGTGCCGGCGAAACAGGTCGAGGCTAGACGTGATATGGGATGCGGGGCTCTGATGGTGCGTGGTTATTGTCCAGTTGCGCTCGGTGCTGTTCCCTGCCCGCTCTCTCTCACCAACGTAAGCACTGCCGGGCAGGGATCGATCCACCACGCCACGAATATGACGGCCAAACGTTCACTTACTGGAGCAAGTTCGTCCAGCGGAGCCCGAATGGCTGTCGAACCCCAGTCTGATCCATACTACATCACCGGTGGCACACTTCCACCGGACGCTCCCTCATACGTCGAACGGCAGGCGGATCGCGATCTCTTTGCCGCGTTGCAGGCCGGCGAAACCTGCTACGTGCTCAATTCCCGGCAAATGGGAAAGTCCAGTCTTTGCGTACGGACGATTCGGCGCCTTCAGCAAGCCGGCGTGCGCACCGCCTTCTGCGACCTCGCCAAGTTCGGCGGCAACAATCTGACCGCGGAACAGTGGTACGCGTCACTACTCTCCGAGGTCGGCCGGGAGTTGGGACTTCGCTCCGAGTTCCTGACCTATCGCAAAGCGAACTTGGACGTAGCGCCGGTTCAGCGACTTTTCGGCGCGATAACAGATGTCGGCCTTGCGGCCGCTGATAGTCCGATCGTCATCCTGATCGACGAGATCGACGTAACGCTCAGTTTTCCCTTCTCCGCCGATGAGTTCTTCGCCGCTATCCGCCAGTGCTGCGTCGGCCGAGCGACTGATGAGCGGCTGAATCGGCTAAGCTTTTGCCTATTCGGCACGGCCGCACCCTCCGACCTCGTTCGCGACACGCGCGTCACTCCTTTTAACGTCGGCCGGCGCATAGAGTTGCGCGACTTCACACCCGAAGAGGCCACCTCGCTTAGGGCCGGCCTTTCTCCGCTTTCCGGTTCCAACGAGCAAGCCATTGCTAGTGACGGCAGCGCCTTGCTCTCCCGAATTCTATACTGGACGGGCGGACATCCCTACTTGACACAGAAGCTCTGTCGTACAAGCTTGGAGTGCGGAGCAAGGACCTCGGCTGATGTGGACCGAATTTGCACCGAGCTGTTCCTGATACATACCGCACGTGAGTCAGACGATAACCTGGCATTTGTTCGAAACTGCCTACTGCGAAGCCAGACGGATCTAGCGCCGCTCCTCGAGCTCTACCAGAAGGTGCGCGTGGGCGGCCGCGTGCCGGACGAGGAGGCCAACCCGTTTACGTCCGTCCTAAAGCTTTCCGGCGTTGTTAGAGTGGACGACGGTCTACTCCGGGTTCGCAATCGCATCTACGAGTATGTATTTGACCGCGCTTGGGTCGCGGAACACATGCCTGACGCGGAATTGCGAAGACAGAGAAGAATATTCCAGATCACGATCTTAAAGGTCATGGCCGTTGCTGGAGTGGTACTTTTCCTTCCGAAGCTCGCAGCTGCCATAGCGTCGTGGCCGAATTGGGACGAGAAATTCGTCTCATTGAACTCGCCTCCAATGACCCGTTCGGACGTTGTGTTCGCCATACTTTGTTTTGGCACGATTGCCACGGTTCTGGCTTCCTATGCGACACTTTTTCTCTTCAGACCTGCCACCATCCGCATCGGAATACTCATTCAGGCCGCCGCGGCCATGTTCGCTTTATTTCTTTCGAGTGGCTTATTCGGGGATCTATCGAGGTTCTCGTTTTGGACGATGATCGGCCTTACTTTTGTGCAAAACATGATTTTGGCAATCTTAGCAGGAGTGCTTCTGTACTTTGCGGTTGTGCGTAGACTTCCCGGACTTACTCGGCTAACGTACAGCTACTTGGGCGTCGCGAGTGCTACTCCGGCCCTATTTGTAGCGACAACTGTTGTTTTCCTCTCAGGGATGCCGCCCGATTTAGTGGACACTAGAGTCAAACTGGCATATCAGCTTCTGTATGGTTTCGGTGGCGGCGCCACATTATTTGCAAGCGCCTTTGCAGTCATTGGTTATGGGGCCAGCGCGTTGGGCGAACCGAGTATACGATACCGCATATCACTTCCAGCATTTGTGCTGGGCGCTGTCATGTGGACGCTGATAGCAATCCCGGTGCCCGTTGCAGTGCTGTTATTGCTCGGTTCCCTATTCTTCGGGATCATTGCGTTCGTTCGGAGCGACATGTCCGGCCGAGCGTCCATTCTTGAAGTGCCAACACGATAGGATTAGGTATTCCCCCGCCTTGAGGATTCTACCGCCATACTTGGTCAGATCGAGGAAGGCATTGTCGCCCGGAAGGATCATTGCCGCCGCCGACAGTGTATCATGGGGACGGTGCAGTTAGCGTGCGAACTACTCGTCAAAATCGATGTCGAGGACAACTCCGGAATTCTCGCCGAATGCTGCAACCGCCACAGGGCAATCTCTGGTTTCACCATTGCCGACTGCTCCGATCATGAACGCACAATCCATACGGTCAATAACTGGCGCGTGTCTCATAGGTTCCCAATTTCGGTTCTGCCAGGCCGCCAGCATGTCTTTGACCGCTGAACGCTCCGATGCCATCATACCTAAGGAAATCGCCCCAAATGTACTCGCGCGTCACCTTCCTCGCGAGGCCTGCTGCAATAATCGCGATATTCTGCGCGGCAACCATCCCGCTCGCGCAGCACGTCCCCGACTCGCTCATCTTCACCACAGGGCCATTCCAGTGGCACGAGCCAGTACCTTGCGATCCCGCCGGGACGCCAGGCTCTCCCGACCCTCAGCTGAACAGTTGACGCGGTCTAGCTCCGAACAGTTTTAATCTACAGAACCACACTACGTCAGAGAGTGGTGTAGTTCTACCCAACCATACCCGTCGAAAGCAACCGTTTCATTTCTAGTATACTGAGATCACTGGCATCGCTTCCAATCCAGACCCCGTCACAATGCCGGTTCCACCAACTATCAGCGCGCAGTACACATCAGCCAACGCCGTCGAGGGCCGTGCGGCTCATAACCGCAGATGGAGGTCCGTTTGAATTGCAGGGCGCTCCTAGCAGCTACCATCTCTGGGGTCGAGCGATCGACTTCCAGGTATTTCACTGGGACGGAATCCATTGGAACGGCAACGGCACTCGCGACGGCAACGACTGGAAAAGCTTGCGTGACATATGCATAATGCTACCCGGGGTTACATACGTTGAGAATCCGCAACGCGACCCGAAGACAGGTCTCTTCAACTACGGCCACGTCCACGTCGATAACGGCTCACACTGACAGCGGGTAATCACGACATTGCCCGTTACCTCGCGCGTCGCCGGTCTGGCATCGCCGCTGAGCACTCCTGGCCGCCCGCGCCAGCCTTCCTCTCTCTCCGGGCTGCAAGATCGTCCGCTCGTTCCTCACGGACTTCCCCTGCGCGCGACGTTAACAGGCTATCGCCGCCGCGCCGCACGGACCCAACCCGCTGATCCCGCCTCAATCAGTTTAGGGCGATCGGCCCGACCATCAAAAGCCGCGTCGGTATGGCGCGATGGTCAACACGGGCGCAAAATCCGCGCCCCAGCTGCTGCGCGCTTTCCTTGAAGTGCACCAGGCGGTGCGGCTCGCACCCATGCCGCAAAAAAACCACGGCACGAGCGCCAGCCGCAAAGCCCGCCCGCCGATCAGCCGTCTCTGGCCGGTGCGGGAGATCCCCGCTCCCTCCTTCGCGCCGACCAGGTCGCATCGCCAATCGTCCCGTGCCGGCTCGCGCCGAAATCCCTGCAGAAGGTAAGCGCGAAATACCCTCACCGGGTCTCGCGTCGCGCCTGGACAAGAGCCGTGCCGGTGGGCGACGCGTAAGCAAGCCCGCAGAATCCGCGCACCTACAGCCCCGCGCACTACTAAGTGCATCCGGCAGCGCGGCCTCGCTGACTCGGCACATCAGCGATAATAGCGGCTATGCGGCGGACAGGTGGTTGGGCGTTTTGGGCAGGCACTGATGAAGCGTCGCGCCCACCCAAAAGCCCTTTTCCTCCGGCGCATAGCCCATATTATCGAACGTGCCTGCCCGCGAATGCACCACCCTGCACCGTTCCGCCACAATGGTGAAAAGCCTGTAGGTTGCTTCCCGCGAACTGCATCTGCCTGTTCCACAAGTTGCACAATGCAGCACTGCCGCGCAGGTGGCGATCAATGG
>JBBQVV010000502.1:0-4340 GCA_038211235.1 Chthonomonadales bacterium
CTGCGTTCCACGCATAGTTACAGGTTCATCAGGCAATCCGTCCTGATTATCCAGTGAAGGTGCCGTGGGCTGCTCGGAAATGGCGAGCGCCACAATCAATTCGTTCGACGCACGTGCACGCGTGTTCTCGCGGGAGATGCATGCTTGGATAAGCAACCAGCGATTGCAGAGCTCAGATTCGCCGATCAGGGTTTGAGTCTGTATGGCACGGTAATGCGAATGAGCGCGCAGGACATCACGGTGCGACTATTCACAGTGCCTGTCTCTCGCGACATCTTCACCCCGGATAATCGCGTCGAGCTGGTCGTTGTGGCCCGCGACAATATGTTTTCCGCGGCGACGCAGATCGCCGGCATCGAGAAGGACAATCTTCGACTTCTTTTCGCAGCGCCAGTACGCTCCGTTCAGCAACGTAAGGAGCAGCGTATACCCATGGAGTTGGGTGTCAGCTTCCGGCCAATTCAGGATGACGGGTGCTTCGGCTCCTGGAAGAGCGGAGGCACCAAGGACATCAGCTCAGGAGGCATGGGGCTCGTCGTCGGTCCGGGCATCGCAGTGCCAGGGAAACTGGAGATCCTGTTCATTCTGCCGACGCATAACGTCGATATGGCACAGGAAGCCGAGACGAGCGGGGACGATCCGACCAACCCGTATAAGATGCAGGGCGAGAACCGAGTTCCATCCCTCGACCCACCGACGCGGATACGACCGATCAAAGCCACGGCTCGTGTCAGCAACCGTCGGACGGGGCCGCACGGGCATTCCATCCTGGGCCTTACGTTCATCACACTATCACCACCTGACCGTATTCGAATGGCCAAATTCCTTAACGCGCACCGCTGACGTTTGACTGGCTTAACGCGATCAATCCTTCCCTGAACAAACTGTAGCCCGCTTCCCGTCTAACTCCCGTGACACGAATCGTCCGCCTGGAGAGACGATCGATTCGGGCGATTCGGTTTCGGCCGCTCGTTCGGACGCCCGCGTTAGCCTACGAAAGCGGTCGCAGCCGTCCAGTGTCCCACGTTTCGGGTATTCTGGAAACGCGCGACGGCAACGGCTTCGTGAACCAGAACCGGCGCGCTCGGCCCAAGGGAGCGGTTTGGAGTTTCTGAAACCAGCTGGAAACACGCGACGTATTCCCCTTTAATAGCACTCGGAATCAGGGGGACACGAGGACGATTACGCTGTTGGAACAAAGTGACGCCGAGATCGTAAGGCAAACGCTTTGCGGAAACACGGCTGCGTACAACGGTCTTGTGCAGCGCTACCAACGCCAGGTGTACAACCTCGCCTACCGCATGCTGGGAAACGCGGAGGACGCGGGTGACCTGGTGCAGGATACGTTCCTGCGCGCCTATAGCGCTCTAGCCAAGTTTCGCCAGGACGCCAGCTTTCTCACGTGGCTGTATAAGATCGCTTCCAACCTCTGCATCGACCAGTTGAGATCGCGCAAAGCAAAAGGCGCGCTCTCGCTGGAGGTTGAGCTTGAGGAGGGGCGCGAGCCGGCATCGGAGGATCGAAACACCGCACCGGAAGATCGAGCGATACGAGAGGCGACCCAGGAGATACTGCACCGCGAGATCCTGAACCTCCCGGAGAAATACCGTGTTGTAGTCGTGATGCGGCACCTTCAGGAGATGAGCGTCGAAGAGATCGCCGATTCGCTCGACCTGCCGACGGGTACCGTAAAGACACATCTCTTCCGAGCCAGAGACATGCTGCGCGGCCGTCTTCGCTCGGTGCTGGAAATGGAAACCGATGGAAAGTAGATCAGAACATTCCCAGCCTGAGCAGCAGGCCTGGAATACAACATATTTTACACCGCAACCTCAGGGCGGCTCGGCGCACACAGAAGCGGCCACACAGGATGCGGGCCTGGGGTCTACCGCGTCGACAAACGTCGCACTCTGCTTGAGCGTGCGGGAACAGCTGCAGTCGCTCCTTGAAAACGACGGGTCGGTCCGGCCCGAGGCGGCGACCGCACTCTATGGTCACTTGGCCGTATGCTCTGACTGTGCGCGAGAATTTGAAGCAATGCAGCGTGTCGTCCACATGCTGGAGGCGCTCCCAATGGCAGCGCTTCCCGCGGACTACTCGCGCCTTGTCATGCACCGCATTCAGACCGGATACAACCCGGAGATGAAGCCGGCCACAGTCCCGGTCGAAGGACTCTGCGATCGCGTACGGGAGAGACTCCAGCCCCTGCTCGACGACGATCTGGCGATCGGGTCCCAGATGGCATCTCTCCTCCATGGCCACATTGCCCATTGCCCGCAATGCACGGCCGAGTTCTACGGTATGCGGCGGCTCGTCAACCTGCTGGAGACGATGCCGTCCGCAACGCTGCCGATCGACTATTCGCCTCAGATCATGCGCCGGATTCACGCCGGTGAGTTCCATGATGCAGCCATAAGAGAGCCGACTACGCCGGGCCCTACCTTCGCGGCCTCCTCGCTCGTCTTCGAAGGGGCCGCGACACATGAGACACGTGCGGCAGTCAGGCCGTTACCTGCCGCGACCCTTTCCGTTGCTCGGCCCGAACACACCCGCCAGTCCGTACTGCAGAGAATGCTGTTGTCCGTCGGACTGTTCGGTCTGTTTGTGTATCTGCTGGCCTCTGAATGGGGCAGGCAGATGCTGGGCGTGACCGTCGACGCCGCCCACATCTGGCTTTCGCAGATCGGTGAGCTGCTGCAGCAGGTTCCCTTGCTAAGCGCGCTGATCGTCGGCCTTACGGCCGCGCTAGCTTCCATAAACGCTGCCATTAGCCAGTCGTTCGCCGCGCTTGGCGGGGCAGCAACACTTACGCTTGCCGCGGAAATATCGCTTGGTCTTGCCGCCTGCTTCCTGATTGGCGCGAGGCGCAAGACTATGCTGCCCAATGGCTAAGGAGGGTGGATCGATGCGAAAACTGCTCATTGCCCTCGTGGGACTGGTGTCAATATCTGGTCTTGTCTTCGGGCTTAGCGCCGCCTCCGCGCAAGACCGACCGGCGGACGGCACTGATGAGACTGCGACGGACGTCACGACCACGGACGGCGTCAAGGCGATGATCGTCCCGCATGGCATCACGCGCAGCAACGTAGAGGTGAAGGATCGACCACTCATTATCGAGGGTGAAGTACAGGGATCCGTCCACGCGGTCAACAGTCGGGTGACGCTGATGCCGGGCGCCAAAGTGGAAGGGAATCTGACCGTTGAGGGCGGTACGCTGTCCGCCGGAACCGCCATGGCCCGCATTGTTGCGACCGGGCCGGCAGCGATCACGCGATCTCCCGCCAGGGATAAGAGGGGAAACTGGTTGGGCGGTCAGTTCTGTCTGTTGCTGCTTGGACTTATCGGTGGCATTGTCGTGCTGCTTGCCGGACCGAACGCGATGTCGAATGTTACGGAGACAGTATCCGCCAGGCCCGGACGAAGCCTACTAACCGGAATCTTGACATCTGCCGTCATATGCGCGGCGCTCGCCGTGAGCGGGATGATCATGGGCACGAAGAGTTTCTTCAGCCTGTTATGGATGCCGGTACTGATCTGTGTCGCGCTAGCGTCCCTCTTTCTTCTCGTATTTGGGTGGCTTGCCGGGATGCGACGAGTCGGGGATATCCTCGCGCGTAAATCGGGTCAGATGGGCGCAGGCAGTTTTTACGGCCGCATGACGTTGGGTCTGACTACGTTCTTTGTCGCCAATGCGCTGCTCGGGGGAATCAATCCAGTACTTGGGGCGATCGGCGTTATGGTGGAGTTCGGCGTGGCGCTCATGGGGATCGGAGCCATCGTACAAACCGGCTTTGGAAGGGACGAAGAGTGGCTCGGCCGCACGCTGGGACACGGTATCGGCTGACCGGCTATTGAAGCGTATCCGTGCCCGGGAGATCGTTGAGATCGTGGACCTCGTCCCCAACAAACGGCACGCGTATCAGAAGGTGCCTGTCTCCCGCGTTCGCCATGCAAAACATCATACCGCGTGGCATGTTTAGAGCCTCCGGCGCGAAGTCGGCGTCGACCTTTAGCTTGTAAAACAGTGGCATTACGTCCGGTTGGAACTGGCCGATAACGACCGGCTTGCCAGCCTCCTCATACTCAACGGGCCGGTATTCAAACACGTAGCAGTTCTTACGATCCGCCAGGCCGCGACGAGCGTATAGCACCAACACCGAAATGTGCCGAGTGTTCGACGCATTCGCCCTTGAAAGGGTGCCCACGGCCTGTTTCAGAAGTGCGACCGCCTCGGATTCCGTGAGAAAACGTCGCTCCAAACGATCTCCGGCGCCGCCGCCGAACTCCTCCGGAAGGTCATTCAGTTCATAGTACGCGCCCTCCTCCGACACGACCACCTG
>JBBQVV010000503.1:0-4333 GCA_038211235.1 Chthonomonadales bacterium
CGTTCTCTTGTTTACCAAGCATGAGCGCCTCCCAAGGAGCGGACTGACTACCTAATCGATAGATTCGACGACGAGCCGATTAACTCCTTTGGCAGTTGTTCCCGCGACGCACAAAATTCGACGTTTTTCATCAGGCTTCTAGTGCCCCATTCCCAGAGGCCGTACGACACTTTATCGGATAGCGGCTTGTTCGCGAGGCGCAGCGCCCACTCGATCTGACCACGATGGTGCGATTCGTGTGAGATGAGGTATCCTAGGAACGCTACGGCATGCGGTTTGAAACCCTTGATTCTTCCGCCGGCCGCAAGGCTCTGCCGCAGAAGTATGGCGACTGCTTCACCGGAGGCGGTAAGGGCCGATGATAACTGCGGGCATGTGCCCGTGGCCTTGCCGTCGAGCGTGTCAATCCCGTCGAGCAGTTCCGGCGCCGATGCCTTAAGCCACATCACGCGCACGTTGTGGATATGCGAGAACAGGCCGTAGACCGTCCGTCCCCGCCCGGACATCGACGCGGCCAGCGCTTCATCGCCGATCGCTTCCAACAGGTAGTGGTGGATTCTGTTGTGAATTGCCCAGGTTTCGAGAAGCGACTCGTTCAGCTGATCTGCCATGGTTTCCATGCCCTGTAACATAGAGTGTAGACTGGCGGCTATCGCCGGCTGCTCGCCAATGTACCATACCCCTGGGCGCACGTCAAGCCGCGGTTCACCGGGCCAAACCAGGACCACGCTCAACAGCTTCGGCCTATTCTCTCACAATGAATGTTCAGCAGGATGCTGCCTTGACGTACAATTGTCTGCCGCTCGGTCCAGCCTGGATTACTCACGAAGTGATCAATTGGCAGAAAGTAGGGCGGGGCCTTGTCTCCCGTCGAGCTTGTTCACAAATAAGGCAAACTAGCTCAGCGGTAGCCAATTGCATGTGTCGAAGATCCTACCTGTGATTGTGTTAGACGCCGAGACGGGAGGAGTTCATGCACCGGGGTTTCACGTGGATAACACTCGGCATGGCTGCGTGCATCGTGGCGGGCGGTGGACCGACTTTCGCGCAGGCGCCGTCGCGAGTCATTCCGGGAGCGAGACCTGGCGCTCAGCCGATTCCGGTGGCTCCACGAATCCTTGCGGACATCCCGGTCAGGCTCGGAGGGGTGTACACAACGGGGCTCGGCAGTGACGCGCGTGTTGACCTTGCATCCGGCAGCTCACGCAAGCTGTCGGCAGAGAACAGAGAGTGGATTGCCGCGAACTGCGATGTCATCGCTCTCAGCCCGGCCGAAATTGATCCGGACACCTTTCCGAAGATCATCGCGGCGCAAAGGCTGTTTACACCTCTCCTCTACCTGTACGCCTCTTCGCTGCATGAGACCGAACATCGTGGCAGCGTCGGTGTCTGGAGGCCGTCGATGCAGGAGTGGGCCCTGAGACGCGGTGACGGCAGGGAGGCTCCCTTTCCGGAGCGAGGAGGCCACTGGATAGACTTCGCCAATGAAGACTGGGCGCACTACTGGGCCGAGCGCTCGAACGCACTCATACGGCAGTATGGCGCGTTCGGCGTGACGGTTGCGGAGCTTCCCCTGGGAAATACATTCGCAGGAACCGACCTTATGCACTATCACACCGCGCTGGATCGGGCGCGCGCCTCGTTGACTTGGCTTGGCGTAGTTCGTAAGGAGTTCCGCAATCTGCTGATCCCGTCCGCCATCGGCTTCGACCTGGCCGCGGGCCACTCGACTTCCGATCCTGGGACCTCATTTACGGCGCCGGCACTGATTCCCCGCCTGTGGAACGATTTCTATCCGTTGACGGACGGTGCCTGGTGCGAAGGTTGGATTCAGCCGTACTGGGACCGTCTGCCTCAGTCCGAAACTCTCTGGGAGACACAGATGGAGGCAGCGGACCGCGCCGGCCGCATCGGCCAGGTGTTCATTGCGGGAGCGGCGTACCGCAATGATCGCGAACTGGAATTCGCACTTGCAAGCTACCTGTTGATCGTTCATAATCAGGGAAGAGTTGTGTTTCAACCGATGCCGATCGTTCCCGGTGAGGCTCCGGACTCCGGATTCAGCCTGGCCACTCTTCAGCGCGAAGTGCTGAAGCGGCCGGCGTTCTTTCGGATACAGCTCGGAAGGGGAATGCAGGAGCGTCACCAGATACCGGCTGCAGGCGGACTGGTGTGGAGGCGCAATTTTCAGTTCGGCGACGTGTACGTAAACTCCGACGAAAGTAAGACCGTGGATGTTCGGTTCGCTGGTCTGCTGCGCCGGGTTACAGGTGAGCTTGTCAGTCGTGTCGTGCTGCCTCCGCACACCGGCGCCATCCTGCTATACACGACAAGCGTGTCGCGGAAACGGGACCACTCGGGGGTTACGAAGCGTAGCCATCATCGCAAGGTCCGACAGCAGTAGGCCGTTAACGAGGGCAGGAGTTGCCTGTCCGCAAAACGAATAGACGGGCGATCTGTCCGACGAATCGTCTGGTGTAACGAGTCCGGTTTAGACGGCCGGCCAACCGCGAGCGGCACAGGGTACCCGAATTGCGGACTACAACGGGATTTGCGCCAAAAGAAGTGCGGCGAACAGGAGACAATTCGGTGGACACTCGTTTCAAGCTAACCCGGCTCGTGCGAACGCACTCATCGGAGATATACCTGGTCTGGGATGGCGAAAAACGGGTCGGCCAGGTCGACATCCACTTCGCGCACGATACTATACACGCAACCGTCATCTTCGAGACGGACTTGTCCGTTGGCGAAGAGGAGGAGCTGCTTGCGCAGGTTGACGATGATATTGTCTCGTCCTACTTGCCGCGGTTTGAGCGCGAGGACTTCGTCGCCCATGTGTTTCGTGGCGAAGAGATTAGCCGCTATACGGACTGCTCGGGCGCGATGGATGAGATTGACGACGAGGACGAGCGGGAGGAGTAGAACAGCAGATGGCGTCTTGCCAGCCCCCGAAGGGCTCGCGCCTTCCGATTCAGGGCTCTCCCGAACCCATAGCCGCGCTGAACCGCGTTCGTATTGTGGAGTATGCGCATCCGTGGGCGGAACGGGAGCCACTGGTGGACATCCGTACATACTGCCCGAACGTGTTCATTTCAGATCGAATTTGCCCCTTCCTGCGCCTCCACGCTGCAAACATGCTCAATCGCGCGGTAGATACCCTTGGTGACGATCGGAGGTTCCGGATCGGGACCGCTCTTCGCACCCTTGCGATGCAGAAAGGCGGCTGGGACAAGTACTTCAGCCGAATGCGAGACGAGCATCCCACGTGGCCGCTCTCCGCGCTGCGCCGAGCCACCAATAAGTATTTCGCGCCTTACGATCAGAAGGCACCTCCTGGCCACTGCTCGGGTGGCGCCGTCGACGTGATACTGGTCGACGCGGATAATCAGCCGGTCGACGTGACCGCGCCGACCGAGGGCTGGGAAGCGGCCTACACCTGGTCAGACCGAGTGGCTCCTGAACCACGGGCCAACCGGATGCGCATGGTGGAGGCGATGCTTGCCGCGGGGTTCTCGAACTGCCGCGACGAGTACTGGCACTACTCATGGGGCGATTCGGCATGGGCGGTTCGGGTCGGCGAGACAGAGTGTCCGTACGGCTGGACGCATCCTCCTGTCTGTCTTGAAACGGACTTTCCAGAGGCGACAGCCGGCAACTCGGTGATCGAGACCCAACGTGACTTCGACGGAAGGGCCATCCGTGCTACCGGTCATTCGGCATTACCTGAATGCCTCCCCGCGGATCCGGTCGATATGCAAGCGTGGAGAATCGGTCTCTATTGGGCCCGAGACGTTCCAATCTCGATCGTTCTCTCCTGGCCATCGCTGCCTTTGAGCGCAATGATATATGCCGGCCCATCGCTAGAGGAGCTCAAGCCACTTAGCATCGTGCGACGAGACGGAGACTCAATCGAGATCTCCATAGTGCCGGCCCACGACCGTACGATTTTGTCCAATGCACCGCCCGTCGCTAAGAGTTAGGCGATCACGGTGCGGTTTCTCCGCGGAACCGGAAAGGTCTGTAAGAATGAGCGACACGAAGCTCGATCGCTATCGGGAGGCCAACAGTCCGCTTCCGCGCCGAATGCTTAGATGGCACCTTTATGGCGCCGGCCTCGATAACATGGGGCGAGGTGGCCACCCGGAGGATGTCACGACACCTGAGTTCGGCCCCGACGAGTTGCTTGTAAGACAGGACGCGTGCGGCCTCTGTTTTTCGGACACGAAGGTCATTGGGCTGGGATCGAACCATCCAAGGATGACCGGCCGTGATCTGGCGACCGATCCGGTAACGCTGGGCCACGAGGTCTCCTGTACCGTTGTCGGCGTCGGAG
>JBBQVV010000504.1:0-4284 GCA_038211235.1 Chthonomonadales bacterium
GTCCAGATTGTCCGTCCTCTCAACACGTCGGTCTCCGTGGGCGCCAACAGAACGAGCGAGTCGCCAGAGCGCCTTTCCGCGGACCAGATCCGCCAGCGCGACTCCGGCGCTATCGGGCCGGATACCGAGCGTGCCGGCGACGAGGAGCGAGCGGCTAATTCGACCCCGGGCACGACTGCGCCCGCGTCGGCGAACGACGCGGGCGACCAGAGTTCGGACCGTACACCGCTACCGGAGCGATAGGCCTGGAGGCTATTCTTCGAAATCCTCAGCGACGACCTCTTCTTCTATCTCCTCGGCGTCGGAAGACTCCGCATCGGAGTCTTCGAGATCCGCTACGACCGCCTCCTTGATCTCTTCAAGCTCTCCCGTCGCGGCAACGCTGCGTCTCAAAGGCTCGAGGTCCGCGAGTCCAGCCGACGGATGCTTCTGCTTCGCCTCGTCGCTAATAAACTTGACTTTAACGTCAGCCATCCAGAGTGGAATCTTGGCCATCGGCTTGCCCGTTTCCGAACAGACAACTTCTCGGACTTCCAAATCCGGTTTACGCATCCTCACACTCCTTCATCTTATCCGAACGTGCCGCCATTGCGCGACTTGTTATGGATCTGGGGCAACCACAGGGGGCCATGCGACACGTATGTGATTGCCCCTACAGAAATCTTGTCGTCCGTAGCCAACCCGGCTTACAATTGACCTCGGGCAACTAGGGATTGCCCCTACAGAAGTCATTTCGTGCGAAGTCCAAGCTCAGGCACCCGGCGTCGTGCCCGTCGGAGCATTTTGCGTTCGATACGTTGACCGTTGGAATCGCTCGGGAAACGCAACGGAGAGCCCGTTCAGGGCTCTCTGGACCTACTTGGCGGCTTTGGAATCCGCGGGCACTGCATTCTTGAGCTGTTCCGGAGGAGCGTGCGTCCTCGTGGCCTCAGCCTGGCGAATGGAGATGACTCCGTTCACGATCATGACGATCCCCGCGCCGAGGTAGATTAATGATCCCTGTGGATTGACCGGTTGTCCTGGTTCGGTCAGGAAACGGTTCCCGGTAGCAAATCCGATGCCACTGATAACGATCAGCGCGATGCCGATCAGCATAAACATGTTAAGATAACGCCACATAGCGATTCCTTCTAACCGGCGGAAATCACTTCGGCGTCAAGACGCTGCGCTCCACCGCGAACCTGAAGTCTAGTATACCTCATCAGGCCGGCACGAGTTTCGCCGCCCGGCCCCCCTCACCGCCATCCTCCCGCAGTCCTCTGATAATCGAGGATGACGTCAGCACCGAGATCTCGAAAGGCGGCAATTCGTGCGTCGCCCGATCCATAAGCGCTGTTGAGCCGGCCCTCCGAATCGACATATCCCTGCTCGCCCCGGAGCACGAGATGCTGATGCGCGGCGATGACGCAAGCGCCTTCCCAGAAGATCTCCTGTATCGCGACTGGTATTGGCTGCCCGTCAACGCACGTGGGTTCGAGTGGCAGCATGTCGCGCGTGTTGTGCTCGGTTCCGGCAGTAACTACCAGTCCGGCCGAGCGCAACGCCTCCACATATCGCACCAGCTGGTCCGGGCTGTTTCGGATGGGGATCAACTCCGCGGCGTACACGCCGCGAGCGACGATTGCGTTGATCAGGTCGGTAACGGGAGTTTCAAACTGGCAGATCGTCGACGCTCCGTCCGCGAGCGTGGGATAACTTGGGATGCCTCCAAGGGCCAGAATGAGTCGCCGCGCGTGGTCGAAGCCGACAAACGTCTCCTCGACGTAAGCGGGTTTGCCGGCCTTCATGAGGAGTGATCGGATCTCGCTCTGCACGCCGGCCGCATCTTCCGGCGCCGCCGCGGGCGCGCCGAATGCCCGCAGCAGCAGCGCCGCACGCTCGTCGCCCTGGAGACGCTGGAACACCGCCTCTTGAAACGACTGCGCTACGTGTCGCTCCTGCAAGTAGACGGTATCTTCCGGACAGCCGTGGCGGCCGACGACCTCTTTCTTGACCGCGATTGCGTCGATCCCGGTTTCCAGGCCCGCGCTAGAAAACCGCAGTGCAAGGCGCGTAGTCATTCGATTCATGCGCTCCGAGTCCTTCTCGCGAACAACCGCCAGAAGTCCGGCAGCCTCCTCGGACATAGGATCGAAGAGCGCGATGCCCTTGCCGCACAGGTACATCTTTCCAGGATTGACGGGATCGTTAACCCTTATTCCAGCCTCCTCGAGATCACCTAACAGTGAAATGATCTCGATGCCGAACAGCGGAAAGACTCCTCGGCGCAGCGCCAGCGCGGCGAACTCCGAGTAGACTCGGAAGTCGTAGTAGTTGCTTGCGCCCAGGATGCGGACGTCCTGATCCGCCGCCAGGTCGACGGCTTGGGCGACGGTATCGAACGCCGAAAAGTTCGGCGGGAGGTGGATGTGCGCATTGACGCGAGGCCGCACCGCAGAGACCTCGCTCACCGGGGAATCCGCCGGCAATGAATCGGGCTCGCCCGGCTCCATAAACAGAGAGCTTTCAGCAGGAACGTGCGCGGTTTGCATAGCAGACCTTATATGCCGGCAGGATCTGAGTCCGACCATTCCGCGCACGTCTCGTCTATTCCTTGTGGCGGCAGCATTCACTGATCGCCATGTCATAGTCCGGTGCCAAGTCCTGATGTCGGCGCGGCAGGCTTGACATGCCCGACGGTATGGGACACTATATTGGCATATCGTTGCGGAAAGGTTAAGATGTCCGAATCCGAGACGCCTTTGCCCTACATTCAGCCGTCGGTTGAGTCCGGTACCGAGACACGCCGGAACCTCGCCCTGCTAAAATCGCTGTCGCTATTCGCGCCGCTACCGGACAGTGATCTGCTGGCGCTTGCCGATGCCGCTCACCTGCGATCCTATGATCCAAACGACAGTGAGAACGGAGTTATCTTCGCCGAAGGGGACGTCGCCGACAGCGTACTGTTGGTCGTCTCCGGACGGGTCGCAATTCACGTCTCGAACACCGGCGGCACCAGGATCCTTGTTCAAACCGTTGAGGAAGGTGGGTTTTTCGGAGAGGTTGCAATGCTCGGCGATGGCTGCCGGTCGGCAAGCGCGCGAGCCCTGTCGCCGACCGTGCTCCTCCAGGTATGCCGGGATGACCTACTTCCGATCCTGCGCGCGCATCCGGATATCATGCTCGCCATGTTTCGCGAGACGGCTCACCGGTTAAGTATGACCAGCTTAAACCTTCGGAAAACGAGCGTCCGAAATCCCAATGACCTGATTCAAGAGAAGATCACCCCCGCGGAACAAAACATCCATCGAATCGCACGCTTCTGTGGCAGCCCCGCCTTTATATACTGGGCAGGCATCCTCCTCGTGGCATGGATCGGAACCGCGACCGCCACTGGCCTCAGGCCCCTCGACGGTATCCGTTTCAACGCTCTGGCGCTCGTCGTTGCCATCGTCTCGATCGCCGTTTCGTGCATCGTCCTGCACAGCCAGTCCCTCCAGGCAGACCGGGATCGCCACAGGAACAACGCCGTGACCGAGGTCAACTTGAAAAGCGAGGCGGAGATCCTGCGGCTTCATGAGAAGCTGGATGATCTGGACGCCGAGATTCGCCGCCGCATTCCATAACGCGCATCTTCTCTCGCGGCCTGTTACCGGGACCGCCGACGGGCAGGATTCATCGGGCCACCAGTGGAAAGTGTTGGCCGCATGCGAACTCGTATGGCCCTGTATCACGCAAGAGGCGCGCGCCTCTTGCGCTCATTTTGAATGGGTCCTGAAACACCTGGCAAGACTGTGCTACAAATGGAGAAGTCCACAATGCCGGCGATGGTTGTCAGTAACGAGGAAGCACGTTCCTTTCACGAGAGCGGATACTTGATTGTCCGCAACGCATTGCGCGCAGAGGAGTTGTCACGAGTCCAGAGCGCGACGCAGAATCTCTATGATTATGGCAGTGCTGAGCGCCGCTCCGATCCGGACTATCACTATGGGCGCGGCCACGTCAGCCGAAATGAGACGCTGGCGCGAATAGAGTACGTCATCGATAAGAGCGACGATATGAAGGTCCTTCTGGCGAATCCGTTCGTGCTGCGATCCACCGAAAAGCTGATGGGCTCGGACCTGATTCCGACGTGGGATGCCATGGTGCTCAAGGCTCCAGGCGAAGGGATCGTCGTTCCCTGGCATCGCGACGCGGCGACAGACCATGTGGGCGATAGACCGATCTTCAACGTCGATTTCTACCTGGACACGGCAACCGACGAGAACTGCGTATGGCTAATACCGGGCAGTCACCTGTGGGACA
>JBBQVV010000505.1:0-4276 GCA_038211235.1 Chthonomonadales bacterium
TTCGGTGGCCAGACACGAATCGGAGCGATCGTCAAGGTCTAGATCGCACTGACCATCTGGATATCCCATGACGTCCATTTTGTGCTGATTGCACTCCGCGTCATTCCCCATTCAGGTCACGCCCATCCGCCCCGCCAGATAGTCCCGATGCAACGCGCACCGGAACGCGATCTTTCCATCCCCTGCTAACCGTAATATCCCTGCCGCCTGCAGCCGGTGGAAGGCGTCGCGGCTTCCGGTGAGATCGACATCTCCTGCGAGCGTCTGTCGCACAAACTCCGTTACGTGCTCGAGACTGGAGACTCCGAGGAGGATGCGCTGCAGATGGTCGCCGAAGGGGCCATCGTCCTGCGCGGCGCCGTGCATCCGCGTCTCGAAGCCGTACTGGTCGCGGGCGATGGCCTCCAGAGCGCGGCATCAAGGTCGCCGGTTCCTGGCCCGGCGTGACCATCTGCGTCAGGACGTGCCTGAATGGTATAGTTCAAGCGGCGGAACCATTCGGTTCCTCTCGAAGCTGATTACACTGTATCGCCGCACCGCATGTGATAGAGGGCGACTGGGAGACAATCGCATCGTATGCCGCGCGCCATAAGGAGCACAAGATCCGCCCCACGCAGCTGCACCAATCCGATGATTCCCAAGCCGTTCAGGAAAGACGGCCAATCGCGGAGATTCTGGCGGAGATGGCCGCATTAATCTTTGAGGGAGAGCTGTCGAAGATCCCGGCTGACTGGGGCGATCCGCTCGACCACCATATCTATGGCGCTCCCAGGCAATGAGCGCGGCGAGTGTCTCCCCGCCTTCCCTAGATTTGCCGCCGCTCCCTATCGCGCCTCAGCGCACTCTGCAGGACCTGTTCACTGATATGGAAGCTGGTCTGCTTCAGCAATTCAAGGGAGTCGGCCAGTACAATCAGATCCGCTTGAGCGGCTTGTTCTAAAATCGCGAGCGTTCCGGAGACGGCCAATCCCATCTCGGCCGCAATACGGCGACCTTTTCGTTCATCCATTAACACGAAATCGGCCCTCAATTCCAGCGCCAACGCGATCGCCTGGCTCTCGCCCGCATCGAGGCCGGGAAACGATCGCTCTGCGCTGGGTTCTCGCACTTCCGCCCATCTCGGCGGCGATGCAGCCCAATGCGAGACGGCGCGCGGCGCGCCGCTTTGCTTCATTTCGCTCAGTACTGCCGCCGGCACAATGACGGTACCGTACAAGGCAGGCAGCAAGGCTATGTGGTCGATGAGGATCAGATAATTGATCGGGCTGGTATCGGAAATGACGATCATGCGTCCGTCTTGTCATCAACCCTCGCCCAATGTCTATCCAGCGCGCTCCGATCGTCTTCAAGATCCTGGAGGTCGTAACCGGGATAGGCGCCCCGCGCGCTCAAGAAATCGATGGCTTCCCACCGGCCAGCCATGCCGAGAGCCAGGCTCACCTCGTAGCTGCTAAGCTTTCCGATTCGGAACGCCTCTACCACAAGACCTTCAAGCGCATGCCGTTCCAGGTCGTTCCACTCGCCCTGAAGCCGCCGCTCGATCTCTTGCGGGAGTTCTATTGTAATTGCCATCGCCTGTCCTCCGCCCCTCGCCAACAATGAGATCCGCTCGTCAAGAGAATCACCCGTTACCAGCCATTGTATCACATCGCTTACCCATTCAACGTGAGGAGGAATAGCCCGCATTCGGAGCGAAATGCCGATCATTCCTGATCCGCCATCGTTGCAACTCGTATCTGAGCCATGCCGATTGTCGAGCCCTCTCCAGCCCCCTTCTTCGTCGCCGGCGGCACGATGCCCGCCGACGCTCCCTCGTACGTCGAGCGCCAGGCCGACCGCGACCTGCAGGCGGCGCTCCGGGCGGGCGAGTACTGCTACGTCTTAGACTCCCGGCAGGTCGGCAAGTCCTCCATGCTCATCCGCGCCATGGCCGTGCTCCGCGGCGAGGGCACCCGCGTCGGCTCCTGCGACCTGCAGCGGCTCGGTTCGGGCCTGACGGCGGAGCAGTTCTATCAGGGACTGCACGTCCAGATCGGGCGCGGCATCGGCCGGGAGCGCGAAATGCTACGCGCCTGGCAATCGCACACGGCCGAGCCGCCCTTCGTCCGGTACATTGACGGCGGTCGCGAGTTGTCGTATAATCTGGGAATTGCGGTAGCCTGGCACAGACGCGACAAGGACCGCCACTCTCGCCAATCCATCGCGGTCGCCGCGACATTATCTCAACAATGATATAACGTGGCTTGGAGACAATGAATGCCGCCGGCCGAAGTCGTGTTCTTTGCGGATCCCGATGGCGCTGTGCCTATACTGAGGTGGTTCGACGAACTGGAACGTCGCGACCGGCGTATCCTGGCGAAAGTGTTGGCTCGACTTGAGCGCCTCCACGATCTCGGTCACGAGCTGCGGCGACCGGAGGCCGACTTATTGCGGGACGGAATCTACGAGCTGCGTCTTGCCTTCCAGGGCGTGCAATATCGGGCGCTCTACTTCTTCGCCGGGCGCCTGTGCGCCGTCATTTCCCATGGCCTCGCGAAGGAAGACAGCGTGCCGCCCCGTGAAATCGATCTCGCGGTAGGACGCAAGAATCTGTTCCTGAGTGATCCAGAGAAGTACACTTACCGCGAAGTTCTGGACGAAGAGGAAACGGTCGGTGATGCTTTCGAGAGGTTAGATCCATGAGTAAGGACATGACTGATGCCCTGGCAATTCTTCGCCGGCGCTACGGAAATGACGCGGAACTACGACAGATGGTCGAGGAAGAACGCACGGTGGCGAGCGTTTCGCGAGCCATCTACGATGCACGCAAACATGCTGGCATAAGCCAAGAGGAGCTTGCCCGCCGGATCAACTCGTCCCCGACGGTGATTGCGCGACTGGAGGACGGTGAACACGACGGCCATACCGTTGCAATCCTGGGCCGCGTCGCGCGTGCGCTCGGCCTCGAGTTACAGATCGTGTTCGCAGCGCCAAACCTCGCGGAATCAAAGGCACCGGCCGTCGCCTAGTCCGCAATCCGCGTCACGATCAAGGCTCACGTTTGAGAACTGTTCGACGCTCCTGCAACCGCGCGGCGTCTATCACGAGTCCAGCGACACAGATGCCATCCGCAGTTCCCTCTCATTCCCCCTTCTTCGTCGCCGGCGGCACCATGCCCGCCGATTCACCTTCCTACGTCGAGCGCCGGGCCGACCGCGACCTCCAGTCGGCTCTCCGGGCCGGCGAGTACTGCTACGTGCTCGACTCCCGCCAGGTAGGCAAATCGTCGATGCTCATACGCGCCATGGCCGTCCTCCGAGCGGAAGGCGTTCGCGTCGGCTCCTGCGACCTCCAGCGCCTCGGTTCCGGACTGACCGCCGAGCAGTTCTACCAGGGCCTGCTCGTGCAGATCGGTCGCGGTATCGGCCTGGAGCGGGAGATGCTGCGGGCATGGCAGGAGCGCAAAGCCGACCCTCCGTTCGCCCGGTTTCGTACCACGCTCCACGATGTCGCGCTGGCGGAGAGTGAGTCGCCTCTGGTTGTGTTAGTGGACGAGATCGAGCTGCTGCGACGTCAGGCATTCGACACCGACGAGTTCCTGGTCGGAATCCGCTCCTTCTTCACCGACCGCGCCGAAGACCCCGCATTCCGCAGGCTTACCTTCTGCCTCGCAGGCTCCTCGACGCCCGACGCGCTTATCCAGAACGTGGCCGTCACGCCCTTCAACATCGGCAAACGGATCGTGCCGACCGACTTCACCCTGGAGGAAGCGCAGCCCTTCGCTGCCGCGTTTGCCGGCGGCAACCGAGATGGCGTCGCGCTTCTCAAACGCGTTCTCTACTGGACGAGTGGGCATCCGTATCTGACGCAGCGCGTCTGCAAGGCGGTTCTCGACAAGGAGGCGACCACTCCGAAAGGCGTGGATCAGTTGGTATCGGATCTCTATTTCGGGCGAGACCCGGAAGATGGTCAGCACCTGACTTTCATGAACCGTCGAATCGAGGAGGATCCGACCTTCCTGAAGGACCCCGCCGCCCTGCTTGCGGTCTACGAAGCGATCTATCGGCGCAGCGACAAGCACTCCGTTATTCACGATGACCCAAAGAACTATTGGCACTCCCTGCTCAAACTCTGCGGATTGGCGCTTCCCGTTGCCGGCATGCTGGCGGTTCGCAACCGGATCTACCACACGGTGTTCGGCGCGGAGTGGATCGCGCGGCACGTGCCCGACGCGGAGGCGCGCAGGCAGCGTGCAGCGCGGCGCAAGGGGTTCCGGCAGGCATCGCTGCTCTTCGGT
>JBBQVV010000506.1:0-4268 GCA_038211235.1 Chthonomonadales bacterium
TGCCACTCATATGTCCGCTCGGTTCTGCTTAATGTCTTCTGCGCGGATTCCAGTGCCTGAATAAAATCGCCTACATCGGAGGCAACTGCGGTAGAGTTTAGGGAGACAGTCGCATTCGTCGTTATCAGAATGCTACCGGACGCTATGCCGGGCGGCTCCAACTGGCGGCGCAGAGAGGAGAGCGCCTGGCTGAGGCTGGCTCGGCCGGAGCGGGGATCACCCTCCGGCCAGAGCATCTCGATGAGCACTTCGCGGGGATGGAACTGTCGGGCATGGCAGGCGAGATAGGCGAGCAGGATGGCCGACTTCTGCGTTGTAAACCGCGTTATGACCCGCTCGCCCTGTTGGACACGCAGGCCGCCTAACATATCTACTCTGCACGCTCGGTCATTCGCCAACTGCTTGTTCCTTTCCGAGGGTGTAGACTATGGCCTTTGACACGGACGTAGGGGTATCGACGGCGCTTGGCTGGTCTACGGAAAGTGTGTAGAATCTCGACATATCAAAGCAGGCTCGGATTCCCCGGAGTCACCTGGCCGAGGATCGTGTGAGGACCGTTATTCATGCGGGGATCGGCGGGCATGGGCCATGTACTACTCAGTGTACCGGCGTCAGTCTAAAAAAAGTCTGAAACCCCACCGGAATCGAGACCAATACCTGTTCAGACGACGGGCTGCATCAGAAGAAAGTTGCGGCAAGGACAGCTGCATATTACCTGCGCGATCGGGAGAACGTTGCGCAGTCCGCGAATGCACGCGTCATCAAAACATTCTCTGGAGCGCTGAGCCGCCACGGCAACATTTTCGCGTCAGACCCATATCCCCGCCAGCCGATCGCCGGTTCCGGTGAGAGCGTACGTTACTAAGACCGGAATATCGGCCGCCACATGTCTCGACGCCAAATCCGCGTCCATCACTTCGCGTAACGACTGCGACAGGGCTCGCGGCGAAATGCCGCACAGCGCTGGTCGGATCTCGCCGAACCGCGATGCCCCGGCCGAGAGCGTGTACACCAGAGGAACGGTCCACCGGTTGAGACCTGCGCGCCCGGCATCGATCGAATCGAGCAGGGCGATCGTCGCGCCGCACCGCGGCGCCAGAATGGCTCCTTCCTCTGTCAGAACGTACTCCGGCCGGGAAGGATGACCGTATCCCGGGTTCCGGACGACCCATCCACGACCGATCTGCCAGTCGAGCGCCTGTCGCAGGGGGCCGTCCGCGACACCAAGGCGGTGGTTCAAGGTCACGTATTTGCAGCCCCGGCTGCGTCCTAGCTCGGCAAGGATCGGTGCGCTCCACCGGTAGCGGAACAGTTCGCACAGCAGGTCAACAGTGATTTCCAAGAAAGTTTCCCGGCCCCCTTGTCATCTGAAAGTATACATGATATACTTTCAGTGTTGAATGCCCGCTGTCAACTTTTTTTTCGTAGAGGAGTCACATCATGATTTCACCACTGGGCGCCACCGGCCGGCTTGTATGTTCGTTGGGTGTGAAAGATCATAAGGCGGCTACGGACTGGTATGTGAAGATGCTCGGCTGCACCGTCGAGTTTCAGAGCGACGAGATGGGAATGAGTTTTCTGCGCACGCCGGTCGAGAATGTCAGTCTCGACCTTTCACAGGTCGAAACCCCCTCAGCCGGAGCCGGCGGCGCTACGCTCGTGTGGGGAGTTAAGGACGCTCACGCGTCCAGGAAGTCGCTAGAAGACGAGGGCGTAAAGTTCGACGGCGAGACTCGAGAATTCGGAGGAATGGTTAGGCTTGCCACCTTCTTCGATCCCGACGGAAACACGCTTATGATCTATCAGAGCCTCAGCCAGTAACGCCCTGGTGAAGCAACTCGTTCATCGGGGATCGTATAGAGCGATGCGTGGCAATGTTGCCGAGCTTTCATAAACGCGATTGGAGAGCAACAATGTCAGAACTGGCCACACGGCCGACGGATTCGACCAGCGCATCTCTCGAAACTCTGTTCCTGGAGGCTCGCACGCACACCGTATGGCGGGACGATCGCGTGCCGGAGTCGCTGCTGCGAGAGATATATGATCTTGCCAGAATGGGGCCGACGAGCGCCAATACATCGCCGCTCCGAATACTGTTTCTCCGAACGGATGAAGCCAAGGCGCGCCTTCTTCCCGCACTCGCGCCAAACAACGTAGAAAAGTCCCGAACGGCGCCCGTAGTTGTGCTATTTGCCTACGACCTGGAGTTTTACGAGAACCTTCCCAGGCTATATCCGCAGGCCGACGCCCGCGCCTGGTTTGCCGGCAATCCGGACCTTATCCAGGAGACCGCGTTTCGCAACTCAACGCTGCAGGGCGGATACTTTATTCTGGCCGCGCGGGCGAAGGGCCTGGACTGCGGACCGATGTCCGGTTTCGACGCAAAGAAGGTGAACGAGGAGTTCTTTCCGGACGGCAAGTGGAGGATCAACTTTGTGTGCAACCTCGGACATGGGAATGAGTCCGAACTGCGCCCGAGGAACCCGAGGCTGGAATTCGATGAGGCGTGCAGGATCCTTTGAGAAACCGCCACCGGACCTGCTGCCGGCAGGGACTCCGGAGGACGTGGTCGCGGGAACGGACGCCGCGACCGCGGAACAGGTGTGATTGGAGCGACATCCATGGAGGTTACGCCAGTAGCGCTTGGACGATCTTCCCGTCGTTGACGGTCGGCCGTTCGTTCCGGCCATTGATACGATACGTGAGCCGTAGATGGTCGAGGCCCATCAGTCGCAGTATGGTCGCGTGCAGGTCGTGGACGTGAACGCGATCTTCCACGGCTCGCAGCCCGACTTCATCCGTGCTGCCGAAAGTCAGGCCGGGCTTGACGCCGCCTCCGGCGAGCCATACCGTGAATCCCCATGGGTTGTGGTCCCGTCCCTTCGAGCCTTCAGCCATCGGTGTTCGACCAAATTCGCCTCCCCAGACCACCAACGTGGAGTCGAGCAGACCGCGCGACTTCAGGTCGGCGAGCAGTCCCGCGATCGGCTTATCGGAAATGGCGCACATTTTGGAGTGGTTGCCTTCGATATCGGTGTGCGCATCCCATTGGCTCCCCGTCCCGCAGTAGAGCTGTATGAACCGTACGCCTCGCTCGACGAGTCGCCGTGCCAGAAGGCAGTTCGTCCCGAACCGCTCGGTCACTGGGTTATCCATTCCGTAAAGCGTTCTGGTGGATGCCGTTTCATGCGCAATATCCACGGCGGCCGGGGCGGCCGACTGCATTCTGAAGGCAAGCTCATAGGCACGCACGCGAGCCTCGAGCTCAAGGTCGTCCGACCGATCGCGGTTGTACTCCTGATTCAGCTCCCCGATAAAGTCGATCTTATTCCGCTGCCGGTCCTGCCCGATAGATTCTGGTGGATTGAGCGCGAGGATCGGATTCGCACCGGGCCGAAATTGGGTTCCCTGGAACGTCGCCGGAAGGAAACCGCTTGACCAGTTCTTCGTTCCACCTAGCGGCTCGCGTTCATCCAGCAGCACGACGAATGCCGGCAGCTCACGGTTGGCCATGCCCAGGCCGTACTGTACCCAGGATCCGAGGGACGGCCTGCCGGCAAGGATTGAGCCCGTATTCATCTGGCAAACGGACCCGACATGGTTGAGTCCGTCAGCCCAGCAGGATCGAACGATCGACATATCATCGACGTGCCGGGCAATCTCGGGATACCAGTCTGAAACCCATGCGCCGCTCTGGCCATGCTGCGTGAAGACGCGCTTGGATGGCAGCAGCGCGTTTCCGCCGGTACCCATCGCGGTGACCGGCCTGCCGAACGCCGGCGGAAGGGGCTGTCCGCGCAGCCGCTCCAGAGCGGGCTTGGGATCAAACAGATCGATGTGACTCGGTCCGCCCTCCATGAACAGCCAGATTACGGATCGCGCGGTTGCCGGACAGAGCGGCAGCTTGCGATCCAGAGTGCCCTCCAGTGTCGCTGCCCGCGTCTCCTCGGCCAACAGAGCGGACAGCGCCAGCCCGCCAAACCCGGCGCCCGCATGTAAAAGGAACTCCCTGCGGGACCGGGGAGAGCAGATATGTGGGCGGGGATTCGGCCCTTGCTGAGATGGATTGTCATGCATAACGTGGTCCTCGTGTCCGTCGCTTCAGTCCGAAACATTCGTGTTGCGTCCCTACTAGAAGCCTGATGAAAAACGTCGAATTTTGTTCGTGGCGAGAATAACTGCCAAAGGAGTTAACCGGCTCGTCGTCGAATCTATCGATTAGGTAGTCAGTCCGCTCCTTGGGAGGCGCTCATGCTTGGTAAACAAGA
>JBBQVV010000507.1:0-4258 GCA_038211235.1 Chthonomonadales bacterium
GAATAACTGAAGCATAGATCGCGGCGATTGCCAGGATCCAGACGCCTGCTTTTAGCTTGTCGGCAATGAATGCCTTATGCGGGTGAATGATTTTGAAGCGCCGCAGCCGAGGGCTGTACACCATTGTGTCCGAATCTCGCGGGTACTTGTGTATGGTCTTGGGGTCGAACCCAGTTACTTCACTGCTGCGGCTGATTGTCAGCCCCTGGCGTTCAAGATCACAAACCTTGTCCACGTTGATACCTCGTAGCAGAGCGGCCACCCCGTTTCCTGGTAGGAAGGTTGGTAGCTCGTTGCCTGAGATGCTGGGAATCTTACTTCGGCACTATAGGGATCTTACCATCGGCGCCGACAGCAGTACTGTGCTGGATAATCTCGCGTTCGAATCCTGACTCGACATACGTTTAAGGTACTTACATTCCGGCTGGCATCTCACCAGTGCTGTTGCCGCTGGCCATATGGGAAGCGCCGCGAATCCAGGCAGAACATGCCAGCGAGGTATACGATTGGCAGAGAAGCCTTGCGTTCTGGAATCGCCTGTTTTACTGTTCGGTCTGCGATGCAGCCTACGACCCCTTGACAGGTAGGAGCGTTCCGCCTGTTGCCTTGAACACACTCCTTGTTTGATTTCGTCGGCGTAATTCGTGCGCGCGACTGGAGGGACAAGCAAATTCTCGACAGACCAGCGTGATAGCCGCAGCTGTGGTCGTTGATTCGCGTTGCTTGTGGTAGTGGCACTCTCATTAACCGCAGTCGCGGCCCTATCGCAGTCGATCCATGAGGCCGCACACAACGGCGAACTGGAAAGCATGACGAGGTGCCCACGGAGGCGCGCGGTCGGGCGGAACCAGCGCGATGCGACGATCCTCCAGCTACATCTCAAATGAGGGCACTCTGGCTGCGGATAATGAGATACAGATGGAGGATTCAGGTAGCCTGCAGTGTCGCTGTTAACATCAGCCAATGCCCATGCGAGGCGTGCGCGGCTCAGACCTCACCTCGCGAGCCACATTCGGATCGATCTCGATCAGGTGCTATGATGTCGAGTTCGGAGGCAGCAGGTGTACTTTCGAAGAGCCTCGCGGCATGATGGGTCACGGAACACGGGATGAGTACACTGCGGGTGATTGGGCGGCACGAGCGCGACGACTGACGATCGTCGTGTAGTGGAAGTAGGCGAGGAGGCAATTGCGATGGTAAACGGGGGGCGGCTCGATGCTGACCCCCGTCATAAGAGCACCTCTCGAACGCAAGTCTATTTGCTGTCGCCGTCATGATCCTGGTCGGCTGAACGCGTTCAGCAACCACTGCGGAGACGCGTCAGCCGCCGCTCCGCCCCCGGCCGCTGGTGTATCCACCATCGCCGGAGCGGTTTCGCGCGTCTCTGCCCGTTCGACCACCAGAGCCGGCCTGCGTGGACGAGGCATTTGACTCAGCGCCCCTGTACACGCCAGATCGCCCGCCCCCGCCGATTTCATTTCCACCGGACCTTCTGGGCGCAGAGTCCGCGCTCGGGCGTGACGATCGGCCCGAGTTATAGTCGCCGGAGCCGTAACTCCGAGATCGCCCAGAGCCGTAAGAGTCTCCTCCACCACTCGGTAAAGCCGGCCTGGGGCCGTAGTTGTTAGCGCCGCCATATGATCCACTGTTCGGCGCTCGTCTGCTCGGTACAGACGAACTGCCGTAGTCATTCGCTCGGCTATATGATCCACCGCTCGGTGACGCCGGCTTGGACCCGTAGTCGTTAGCGCGGCCATATGATCCACTGCTCGGCGCTCGTCCGCTCGGTACAGACGCACTGCCGTAGTCATTCGCTCGGCCATATGATCCACCGCTCGGCGCTCGTCTGCTCGTGTACGACCCGTCGACAGAGGACCCGGGAGTCCTGCCGGCGCCGGAACCGCTACCGCCGGATCGTGATGCCCCTTCGAGATCGCCGGGCGTCCGGCCACCGTATCCGAGCGACGATCGCGCCTGCCGTGCCGCATCCGCGGTTCTCAGGCGGGTGTCGTTCGAGCGAATTCTGGAGCCTTCGAACGCGGGTTGCCTACTGCTATAGTTCGATGTCCGACTGTCGAAGTGTGCGCTGCCGCGGAAGACATCTGTGGGACGTGTTGGCTGCTGAGGGATCCGTCCTTCGCCGATCCCGCTGCGCGATGACATTGACGATGCCCTCGCGCGGGAGCCTATCATCGGGGAAGAGTTCGAATCGTTCGTTCGTCCGCCGCTCGCGCCGATAGATGGCGATTGCTCCCGTCGCGTTGTAATAGGCATTGGGGCGTGGAACAACGGCCGATTCAATGCCGACTGCGACGGTCGCGCACCGGTAGCGAACGTTCGCGTCGGCGTGCGCCCCATGTTCGTCGGCATAACGCTTGGCGGTCCGCCAACCGGTGTCGTGCCTGCGGCGGGCGCGGCGGCGTGACGGCCGCGGGCAAAGTAACTCGTGTCGCCCCTGCCAAGCGCCTGATAGCGCCCGGTTCCGCCAAATGCGTCTAGTCGCGCCAGTGATCCGCCGGAAGCGTGGACCGCGTTGAACGGGACAAAATGCCTGTTGGTGGCCGCGAATTCGTCCGCGCGCGCAAAGCGATCCAATGACGGTGACCGGAACCCCCGCCCAACGCTGCGATCGCTGAACCGATCCCCGTCGCGGAATCTATTGAAATGGTTGACGTAGTAGCTGTTGAAGGACCTACCTGTGCAATAGCCATCCTGCGGATAGTAGCAGCCGGCGCTTCCAATCGAGAACGAGAAGGCCCAGTCTCGTCCCCAATAACTAAAGGACGACTCGGATGGGTAGCGTACCTCCGATGGGCACAGCGGCGCCCATGCAGCGCAGCCATCATACACGGAGAAGCTTACGACGGCCGGACTCCAGTACTGGTGCACCGGTCCGGGACACCATCCCCATCCATACGACTCGTGCACCCAGGTCCCATAGTGGTACGGCGCCCACCCCCAGGGCTCGTCCGCGACCCATGTCCAACCGAACGGATCCACCCAAGTCCAGTGACCGTCGTGATACGGCCGCCAATCCGAGGCATGACTGCGAGGGCACCAGACCCAGCCATTCGCCGGGTCGTCGCGCCACGTGCCGTAATCGTTCAGTTCGCCGGACACCAGGCCGATGTTCGAGGGAACGTGCGAGTCTCCTCTGTCTTCAATAGTACGATTACGGTCTTCGTTCCAGCGATCCCAACTATCCTGACGGGGTGCCCTGCGTACATTATAAGGTGAGTTGGAGTCAGCAACGTAGACGTAGTCTCCCGCCTGCAGATCGATCTTTCCCTGCCGGCCATCGATGATTGCATCGCCGTGCTGGACGCTGATCTCCACGCCGCTATCGACTCCGAAGCGAATCTGCGATGCGCCTCTCGATTTGACCGATGCGGCCGGCGTGTCCACCTGATAGACGGCGTCATCGTGACGGGAGCAGAGGGTCGCCATGCCGTCGCTTAGGGAGATCTGCGTAAACTCGCCCTGCCTGTCGCTGAAAAGCGTCTTGAGCGTCGCCAGCGATCCGTTGCCCAGCCGCAACTCGCTTCCATCGTCAAACTGGAGATCCGCGTGACCGCCATTAGTCACCCATATCTGAGCGGCTTCTCGAATCGGAAGATTGACCGTGGCCATGGACCACTCGCCCTGGTTATCCGTTCTCCACGACACGTTGCCGCTCACGACCGCGAAGCGCGCGAGGCGGACAGGACCCGCGTTCTGTTCGTCGGTGGAAGGTGAGAATTCAATCGGTGCGTTTCCCGCGGGCATGAACGCAGAGTGGTCGTTTTTGCCCAGGCTATCGCCGGTCGTGTCCGGTACGGGCCGGTTGCCCTCGCCGGATCGGTATGAGCCTTCCTCGGCCTGTGCGCGGGTACGCGCCGAGGGCAACAGGCACGCGGCAAGGAGCCCGCTCACGAGGAGCGTCCATCGCAGTTTTCTTCCCTTATTCCTTATCATATTGATCCTCTCCTTGCACGCGTTCTTTGGTGCGCCCGAGTGCGTGGCGGGCATACCGCATCGAGCGGCGAGCCCTGATATTTGAATGTTGCATTTGAGACGACCGTGTTTCCCACTTCAGGACCCCGATCGGCGGGACCGCCCCTATACAAAAACAGCGACTACGTGTCTATTACACAACACGGGACGCGGAGCAATTCGTAACACCCTCCCGTAAATAAATCTCACAGCCTCGATACATCTGTGCGTAGCGCCCCGATGTGCGACTGTCATGAAAAAGGCCGCGCAATGCTCCGTGAATTTG
>JBBQVV010000508.1:0-4229 GCA_038211235.1 Chthonomonadales bacterium
CATGGCAGAGATAGACGCGAACGGCGGTCTAGACAAGGTGCATCTTTCGTTCTACAAGCAGGACGCGCTTGGGAAGGATGGGACGTGGGATATTTGGCGACTTGAGGGACCGTCCCTGGTATGGCACTTCCGCGGCGCACCTCACGTCCACACCTGGGTCAACGTCGCGAAAGACCCGAAGAAGTCCGACGGGCACGTGTAGCGCTCAAAGATCCGTCACCACTAACGAACAGGCGGGCCGCATTCCGCGGCCCGCCCTGCTGTTTCGATCACCGTTATTGTCGCGCAAATAATCCGTAGCGCGACCGCAAAACCAGGAGATCTTATTGCGGAGTTACCAGCGGCTCTTCCATGGTATCCAGGCGGACCGCCTTGTATCCGCCCTGCGACCTGAAGTAAAGCCAGAGCCCCCCGAACACTACTAGCAGAATAGCCGGCAATACGGCGACCGCCTTAAATGAGACGGCAGAGGCATTGGATAGAATAGTGTTTAGCGTCGCCGCAGCCGACGGATCCAACTTAGCGGTTTCCGACAGTTGGGTGAAGTCCAAACCCTGCGCCTGTGCTGCGGCGACCTTGGCGTTATCGAAGATCTTGCCAAGTGCCGGCAGGACGAAATATATTGACAGGTTGCCGGCAGAGCCCATAATTCCCATCAACAGGGCGCCGCCCTTTGGGAAACGCTCCGAGGTCACTCCGAGCATCGTTGGCCACATATAGCAGACCCCGACACCCCACACCGTCGCCGCAAGAAGTCCTGTGAGCGGCGAGTTCGCGACACTCAAGAGAACGAGCCCGATCCCGGCAAGAAGCGATGAGATCCACAAGAGTCCCACGGGCGACAACTTGTGAGCAAGCGTACCGGCAAAGTGGCGCATGACAAACATCAGGCCGCTAACATATACAAGCAGCAGGATTCCCTTGAATCCAACCGTTCGAGTTAGCGCGGCATCGACCCACTGACCTGGCGCGAGTTCCGAAGCCGCTGTGAGGAACATGCAAAAGAACCAGACTAGAAAGAGCGGATTAAAAGCCTCCTTGATCATCTCATTTGTCGAGACGCTTGCGGCAACACGCTCTGTTGGAGGAAACTTCGTGCCAATGACCATGAGGCAGAACGCCAACGTTGGAATCAGGATCAGACCCAGCTGCAGCTGCCAATTGTGTCCAAGGAAGTAACCGATAAGTCCTCCGATAATCAACCCGCCAGGCCACCACGCATGCAGGACATTTAGTTTATGGGTCTTGTCTTCCGGATAGAGTGTTGCAATGAGGGGATTTATGACAGCTTCGACCAATCCGTGCGCCAACCCCACCAGGAGAAATCCAGTCCAAAGAACCCAATAGATCGATACGGCGCCCGCGATCTTGCCCGCAAACAGCGTGGTTAGTGTACCGATAAGGAAGAATAGCCCGGACAGTGTAAGAAGCCTTCCCATGCCCAGGGCATCGCAGAGTGGGCTGCCGATGAAGATCGAAATCGCGAACCCGAGGAACGCCACACCCGCTGCGGCAGTAATCATAGTAGCAGCGTGTACCGGGTCAGTGGTATCGAAGAATGCCTTTTGTAGATCTCCAAGAATGCTGGCACGGATGCTGAAGACCATGCCGGCTGTGACCAGCGCAATAACGCTGAGAATGAAAAGCTTGTTTCGATCGTACACGGCGCCGCCGGAACGACCTTGATCCGTAGCTTGCCCTGTCAAGTTCTCCTCCTTTACTCAGTTCTTCAGGCAGGATGTCCCGCGCGTATGCGAGAACTGGTGGCGAGCGGCCGTCTGAACGGCTTCGGCGCTATTGTTCTCCAAAGTGGATGCGAACGGTCGGCGTATTATAACACGCGGTGTACGGCGTGTCCAGAACCAATTTGCAAGCCGATATCGCGGCGTGGTCTTAGGGCTCCGATCACAAGCAACGGCCGACCGCTTCGGCAATCTTGCGAAGCTCATCCATGGTCTGGGCGAACTGTTCCGGAGTTAGCGACTGCGCCCCGTCAGACAGTGCCTCGCGCGGTCTGGGATGGACCTCAATCATCAGCCCGTCGGCGCCAGCCGCAAGCGCAGCGCGCGCCATCGCAGGTACGAACTTGGCGACGCCCGTTCCGTGCGATGGGTCCACTATCACCGGGAGATGAGACATCTGCTTGAGTGTCGGAACCGCGTTAAGGTCCAGCGTATTTCGAGTGTAGGTGCGGTCGAGTGGATGTACGCCTCTCTCACAAAGCATGACGTCCTGGGTGCCATGGTGCAACAGATATTCCGCGGCAAGGAGAAACTCATCGATCGAAGCGCTCGGACCGCGTTTCAGCATGACGGGATGGCCCGATTTCCCCGCGGCGATCAACAAAGAATAGTTCTGCATGTTGCGAGCGCCGATCTGCAGAATGTGCGCATGAGCCGCGACGAGGGGAACGTCCTCGGGCGACATCACCTCTGTAATGGTCAGCAGACCGAGCGTCTCGCCGACCTCCTTTAGGAGTTCAAGTCCCTCCAGACCGAGTCCCTGGAATGCATAGGGAGACGTCCGCGGCTTGTATGCCCCACCACGCAGAATCCTGGCCCCTGCCGCCTGGATTGCCCTCGCGGCCTCGAATACCTGTTCTCGGCTCTCGACGGAACAGGGACCGGCCATGACGACGCATCCTCGTCCCCCGATCTCGACGCCCTGTATGTTGATCACCGTATCGACGCGACGGAACTCGCGAGAAGCGAGCTTGTAGGGTCGGCTGATCTGAACGACGTGATCCACGCCCGGCAGCGCAGTGAGCTTTTGCGTGAGCGGCTCACGCAGCGCGGGCGGAATCGCGCTCGCGATCCCGATCGCCACATGCTCGTCACCGGGCATACGCATTGCCGCCAACTCGTGACCCTCGATACACTGCATAACATCTTGAATCTGTTTCGCCGTCGCTACGGCGTCCATCAATACCATCATCGGAGCCCACGTCCTCCCACTGCACACAGCCTTGTTGGTCGCGTACGTTTCACCGGGCAGCGGTCCAAGTCCTGCCATGGGACGACGATGGCGACCGCAGGTTGAACGGCGGAGGGCTCAGATGGAACTAGAAGAGGTCAAAAACCGTGCGACCTCGTCGCGGCTGGGAAAGGATGGCTGCGCGCCCATTCGCGTAACGGAGAGAGCGGCAGCGTGGGAGGCGAACAGGGCAGCGTCATCGAGCGAACGGCCCTCGGCAAGTGCGACTGACAGTGCTGCGGTGAAGCAGTCGCCGGCGCCTGTCGTGTCCACGGCTTGAACAACGGGCGCAGGCACGTGACGCGTTCCCGTGCGGTCCGCGAGAATACACCCTGCGTCGCCGAGCGTGATGACGACCGTCTCGACTCCCTTGTCGCGAAGCCGCTCTGCCGCATCCGTCCATAGCAACCCCGAAGGCGAGGAGTGGCCCAGGATGCGCGCCGCCTCATGCTCGTTTGGTGTGAGAACATCGATCCTGGAGAGCAAGTGGTCTGGAAACTCGCCGAAGTTGGGCGCTGGCGCGGGATTGAGAACTACTCTTGCGTTCGAGGACCGTGCCAGCGCGATCGCCGCCTCGACGGTTTCGAGAGGAATTTCCAGCTGCACCACGACTGCGAATGCGGTCTCGATCGCGGAACGGGCGGCCTCTAGGTCGACCGGACCGACCAGGAGATTGGCGCCGGCAGCTACCACGATCGCATTCTGGCCGTCAGCGTCAACCGCGATCAGTGCGATGCCGGTCGGCTCGGCTGGATCGCGCCGCAGATAATCGACGTGAACGCCTGAGGATGTCAAGGCATCTGCCAAAGTGGCGCCGAACGTATCACTTCCAACGCGGCCGACGAACCAGACATCCGCGCCCAGCCGCGAAGCCGCCACGGCCTGATTTGCGCCTTTCCCACCTGGTGCGGTGACAAAGGCGCCGCCCAATATGGTTTCGCCAGGCGCGGGAATTCGCTCCGCCTTCACGATCAGGTCCTGGTTCGCGCTGCCAACAACAACAAGCCGCGATTTCGTGCTCTGCATCGCAGTCCGTCGTCGCTGCTAGAAAGCGGTCTGAAAGCTCGTCAGAATGATGGTGCGAGGAATGCCGAAGAAGTTAGCGCCGCGCTGCTCGACGTCGTCCCGGATGTAGTTTAGTTGGATCTTGGTGCCGGCGGCCGAGATCATGTAGTTGACGCCAAATGTATACTCCTTCAACTTGTGGTTACCTTCAGGAATGAAAACTCCGCTCTCCGTGGTGGTGGCGCCCTTAT
>JBBQVV010000509.1:0-4220 GCA_038211235.1 Chthonomonadales bacterium
GGATCGGCGCACCCCCGATATCCGTCGCCGATATGGCCAAGGAGGGCGGCGACGAGGCGAAGCGGAGAGGAACGCCGTAGCACGATCGCAGACTTTGACGCCGATGGCTTGGCGTCGAACTGAGAGCGCTTCAATTTGAGATCGTTCGCGAATTTACTCGCTGCTCTCTACGACGGGGCTACCGTCAGGGCATGCCCTTCGCCGATCGTGATCGGCTTGCGAAACTCTAGCGAAACCCCGTCGGCGGCGACAACCGCCTTCACCGAGGCCGATCTGCCTCCCAACGATACTCGAACGCGACCGGGCAAGGCGTCGAGATGAAGTCGGTTGATGACAAGCTTCCCCTCGACGACAAGTATCTCGGTGCGCTGACCGGCGCCTTTGAGCGTATTCGAGACGGTCCCCCATCCTTCCGGCGCCGTGAATAGGCATCGGAAATCATTCGGAGTGTGGCGGGGCCGGAACGTTAACTCTCCGGTAGTGCCGTCATAGAGCCATCCGCTCATCGCCAGGAGCAGAGCCCAGGACGACCCGGCGCGAGCGTAGTGGCCCCCGCACTCGATCTCGTTCCATGGATTGCGCGGAATGGGAGCGCGACCGACCCCGTCGTACCGGTCGCGGGCGCCCTTGACGATCGCGAAACCCTCCTCAACCATCCCTTCATAGATCATATGTGCGGCCGCCTGGTATTCGATGCCGGTCCAGACTTCGTCGGAGTAGAGCATCACGTTCGCCGGTCGCCCGCCCCGGGGCCAGGTACAGATGATGAGGCCTTTGTCGCCTGCGCCGGCAAAGGCCCTCGGCATATGCCGCCAGCCGGTAAGGTCCGGCTTCCAGTTGTATTTGAAAACAGCCCTGAGGGCCGCCCGAACCTTATCCTCGGGCAGCAGATATCCAAGACCCAGCTGGTGGGCCCACCACTGCCCGATCAGCTGGTCGGCCATGCAGCCCGGTCCTACCTCTCCGCCGAGCTTCTCATATCCGGGAAGGTCCTGCTGGAAATACTCGCCGTTCCAGCATCGAGCCACCAGATTTGTCTGGCCCTGCAGGAATACCGCGCGGCACCGACCGGCAAAGTCGAGATCACCGACGCGTTTCGCCCACTCCTCGCCGGCCCGAAGCGCCGCCAGATAGTATGTGCCGATGAACGTGGTGACGCCGTGGATCGCCTCATCATAGGTGTTCCACTGATCGTCTTCCAGAAGGCCGTTCGCCGTGCCATTGCTTGTCGCCGCGTCGCGCGCCATCAGGTATTCCACGGCGCGTTTGACAGGCGTCCAGTACTCCTTCAACCACTTCTCATCCGTCGTATTAAGCGCCTCGCGGTACGCCTTGAGCACGCAGCTGCAGTGGCCGTCGGTGAAGGGACGTTCGCCAGTCGGATGGGGAGGCGACGGCACCTGAGTCCTGTTGTTGATTCCGCCGTCCGCTCCCTGCTGGTGCTTGAAATCGACGCGGCGCATGTCTCGCTCGAGGTCCGGGAACAGTCGCGCCATATTCTGAACGTAGCCCCACACGTGCGTACACGTCGGGTCGCAGCAGCCGTTGGAGCCCTCCCAGCCGTAGACATCGCCGTTCGCGACCCGGAACACGACACCGATATGCCGGATCGTACTTGCCTGCGATGTCATGCAGTCGAGCATCCAGTACGGGAGCGTGCTGTCGTAGAAGACAGACCGGAACCGCTCCGTTCTGCCACGAATGTTCTTAAAATCGCGGGCCGCTGCCCTGACTACGGACCGAGCATCCTGCCATCTGGTGGCGTAGTGACAACCCATGTTCTCACCGGCCGAGCTGTATTTGTTGGGATAGCGCCAGGCTAAGAAGAAGGGGACCTCCACGGACTTACCGGCAGGCACTGTCACCTCCGTCGCGATGGCGCCGTTGCAGGTCTGACCGTGCGCGGTCGGCTGGGATTTACCGGGAAAGGCCCGCGCGAAACCGTTGCGCTCAAACGCCGTCCACGCCGACTTCCAGTCCGCGAAGGCAAGGCTGTGGCTCGTGGACTTACCTGCGACGCCCAGGGCGAGCGAGCCGAATCCTGGGGCGCGAGACGGGACTCCCGGCGTCTGCTGAAGCCGTGCGCCTGCGATTGAACCGAGCGTCCGATATGCCATGGCCCGTGCGCCGATGAGCTCAACATGGTCCGTGTCGAGTATCGGCCCGGACGCCAGAATCACTCGACCGCGACCGAGCGGCCGGGCGATCAAGGTCTGTCCGGTGGCAAGCGACTCGTCGTGCGCGTCATCACGACGAACGATGTCGGTAAAATCGACAAAATGGTTAAGGCCTCTACTGTCCGGTCGGGCCATAACCCCGGTGAACCTGGCCGGCAGGATCTCATCCAGCATCTCCAGTACCTCGACGCTACCCGGCAGGTCTCCAAACTCGATTTGGTCGACGTTGATATGCCCCCAGCTGACCCGGCTATCATCGACGATCTCGATATGCGCGGTTCGGCCAGAGAGCTCACGGACGTTCCAGACGGTAGGCAGCAGGCGCTCGTTTTCGACACCGGAAGCTGCGCGAACTACGTTGCCATCGACGACCAACCTTATCTGGGTCGTCGGCTCCGAACCTCCGCCTATAAGGAACCGAATATAGTGCCGGTCGATTGTAAACGGTTTGCTCGTCAGCTTGCCGATTGGGTCGTCTCCACCGACGAATGAGTTTACAAGGCCGTGACCGAGAAAGCCCGAAACCTGTTGCTGCGAGGGCAATGTCCCTGTGGCGGGGCGGCTGCCGAAGGCGGTGCCTTCGACGGTCCAGTTATCGTATCCATTCTCGAAGTCCTCAAAAACCGTGTCCGGACGAATTGTAGAACCATCGAGCGGCCGCCCCTGTGTGATTTCGGCGTAGTGCCTTAGCAATGGGATCGTCTTACCGGAGATGATGAGTGTCGCTCCTGACCGCGCCGCTCGAACTGCCGCCCGAAGTGTCTCTACGGCGAGCTCCGCGGGCGGATCTTCGAGCCAGACGACCGTGCTCTGAGCGGGCGCGACTGAGGTCGCTTCGTCCGGAATCGCGTGGAGGCTTTCGATGGTTAACGTTGCCGGCCTCTCCTCGTACGGAGCGTGGAATGGGCCAATCGGCAGATTCGTATAGACGTCGAGGGGCCGGTCCACCGTAATCGGCCCGGCCGGCTGCGCCTCCATACAGAGGAAGGTCGTTTCTCCCTCTCGGAGTATCTCATTGTAGTTGCCGCCATAGTTCGGATGATCCCTGTTCCAGCGCGCCTGTACGCTGTTAAAGCCGATCGAGTTGAAACTGATCGGAACTCCCATGGCATCATAACCGACCGGATTCTGCATGAAGGCGGCGAGCGAGATCGACTGCTCCGTCCCGGTCGGATTGTTGACCTTGAAGACGAAACAGGCGAGAGGCATGGATGAAAACTCGGTATCAAGAGGCGCGAACGGAGTAAAGGCGCTCATCTCAATTCGTACTGGCAGGTCGTCGTCCTGAATGCGCAGGGTTGTAATGGGGTATTCGCCCGTCATCTCGATGCTCTTGATACGCGGCGCGCCGGGCAGGCCGCCCGAGGTCTGCAGGATTTTGGCGGTTCCCCCGGACCTGACCGCGAAGGATAGCGGAATGTAGCCGTCACGCAGGGTATTGAACAGCTGCCATGTCGAGAACTGCCCGTCGGCGCCGACCTCGAAGTTGCCGGTACCAATCCCGCCAAGGTGCATCCGCGCGTCGGAATGAACTCCGGACCGATAGCGGCGAGGCGCCGCCGGTTTCAGGAGCGCCTGCTTCCAATTCTCAAGATCCTTCGTCGCGGCGGCGCGAGCCTCCGGCGTACCGACGGGCATCGTTGCGGCCGCGGCGCCTATGCTCGCCAGTGCGATGAACTCTCGGCGTGTGACTCCACCGGAACCGTCGGCGACTTGGTCCGGGTCGACAAGTTGCGGTCCGCACGGACCGGAACAGTTGCACTTGCGCGGCATCGTTGCGTCTCCTCATTGATATTGCCTTTCTGTTCGTCACGACGGGCGGAAGTCCCTGCCGTTGTCGGCCGTCGGCATGAAGACGAGCTCCCCAACTCCCATCTGCTCTCCGTTATATCGCACGGAGAGCTGGGAAGAGGTTTTCTGGTAAACTGCATGAAGTGGTGTCAAGCACGATTCTGGCGGAGACCCCTGGCTGCCGAGGACCAGCCCACCGTGGCGACTCTGCCACAACCATCCTATAACGATTGCGAAAGGAGTCGATACGGC
>JBBQVV010000510.1:0-4204 GCA_038211235.1 Chthonomonadales bacterium
GAGCAGGGCGATCTGCAGCAGCAGGTTCTCGAGATTTCCTGTACTGTAGAATGTCGAGCGAGCCGGAGAGAAGTACAGCACGACGCATATGATCGCGAGCACGAAAACGACGCTGCTCTCCCGGTGACGCTGTATGAGAACCAGCACCGGGTTACGCGCCGCGCTCGTTGGGGGGGCGGAAGTCGGCTGCACGGGCGTCCGCTCCTTTCAACGGTTGATGGTCGCGGCACAACGCCGGCCAACCACCCCCGGCCGGGCTAAAGAGACCTATTCGTGACGGCTCTGGAGAATCGTCGTCGCGGACAGGGGGAGCGAATGCTAGGTCGAAGAAAGGCCTCGGTCCTTGAGATTCTTCAGGAATGGCGCGGCATTGGCAGGCGTAATCACGTCGACTCCGGTGTCGATGATGTGCTTGGCGGTATCGACTTTCATATTGAGTTTGTTCAGCTCGGGCATCAAGTCGCCGATCGCCTTATCGATATCTTTGCTGTTCTTTTTAAGCAGATCGAGGAGTTTGATAGAGAGGCGACCGAACTCATACGGCTTCTGCACGACGGTCACGTCGACCAGTCCCTTGCTCAGGTTGTTCAATGTCTCCGGCTCTCCGTCAAAGCAGACGATCTTCATCCTGGCGCGAAGTCCCGCCTGCTGCACCGCCGACACGATCGCGGGGCCGTTGTAGGAGTAGAGACCGACCAGCCCGCTCAATCCCTGCCCCTGGTAGCGTGTTATCGCGTCTTCGACGTTCTTACGAGCCTTGCCCTTGTCTTTGTTGTCCTCGAACGGCGCCTGAAGGAACTCGATGTGATGGCCCTTGACGGCCTCCAACATTCCGTTATAACGCTCCTGAGCGTTCTGGGCGCCCATGTTGCCCACGAAGGCGACGAGCTTGCCTCCGCCGGGAAACAGTTTCACGGTCTCTTGCCCGGCGATCTTACCTGCTTCGAAGTTGTTCGTACCAATATACGCCATCCGCTTGCTGTCCGGCGAGTCTGAATCAAACGTGATGACCGGTATGCCCTGGCCGACCGCTTCGTCGATGACAGGCGCCATCGCCTTCGCTTCAATTACCGAAACGGCGATTCCGTCCACCTTAGCCGCGACGGCGGTCCTGAACAGGTTGACCTGCGCGGTGTTCTCGGCAGGATTCGGACCCTGCCAATCCGCGCTGCAGCTCAATTCTCGTTTTGCGTCTTCAAGGCCCTTGCCCATCGAAACCCAGAACGGCGAGATACCGTTGGTAATGACTTTGTAGTTGCCGGCGCCGGCTGGCGGCGGTGCGGCGTCGGCGGACTTGCCGGATGTGCCTGTGGCGGCGCCGTTCTCAGCAGCCTTCTCTTTGTTCGGATCGCAGCCAACTGCCGCCATGCCGACTGCGAGGACGGCGAGTCCGCCGAGTAGGGGTAATCGAATTTTCATTGAGTTAGTTGCTCCCTCGATCGCAGTTTCAGGCTTTCATGGTGAGTGCCGCGGACGTGACGCAAGGCGCCTCAGTGGGACGAAATGTTCGTTGTTGCGGTCCGGATTTCCTTCCGGTGCGCAAATCGCCGCGCTATGAACCGCATGTTACGCTTGTGGGTGCATCCGCGATCGGAGCTGAGTCAACGTGAGGAATTCGAGCAGGTTTTCCTGTGTGATCATGCCGACCAGCGACGTGTCCGTAGGGGTCCCATCCTTCAACACCAGTATCGGTCCGGCAAGCCGAGTCTTGAGAAGACCATCCAGTGCATCGTCAGGCATGGCGGACACGAAGTCCCGGTCCATCACGCTCGCAACATAGGTTTCAGGTCCTTCGCTCGCCATTCCCTGGAGCAGCGCGGACCGGGAGAGAACTCCGACGACGTCCGCGCCATTCAGGATTGGAAAGTCCTGCTGACTGCTTGCCAGGAGCAGGTCGGCCGCTTCGCGGAGCGTGCTTCCCACAGGCAGCGTATGGAATTCGCGCACCATGGCCTCGCGTACGCGGTGGCCCAGCAGGAGCGCCCGGGTCTGGAAGTAGGCCGCCTCCTGTCCCGCGCCAAACCAGACGAACACCGCGATAATGATGGTAATGAACTGTCCGGTCGCCAATCCAAAAACGCCGAGCAGGACCGCCATGCCCTGCCCAAATCGTGCTGCGATGGTCGTCGCCGTGGTCTCATCCGTGAACCGGGCAATCAGCGCGCGCATCACCCGGCCGCCGTCCATTGGAAACGCCGGCAGCATATTGAACAGTGCCAACAGTATGTTGGCTGTCATCAGGTTCGCCGCGAATCCTCTGCTTGGCTCGATGAAAAGCGTCGTCGGCAGGGCGCCCCGCGTCAACGCGAGATAAGCCCAGAGCAGGCCGGCGATGACGACGTTGACGAACGGTCCTGCCAGTGCCACCCATAACTCCTGGCGCGGGCGCGGCAGCTCTTCAAGTGCGGCGACCCCGCCGATCGGATATAGCGTGATGCTCAGCGTACGAATTCCGTACCGTCGCGCTACGAGCGCATGGCCGAGCTCGTGCAGGACGACGCAGAAGAATATACCGCAGATCAGCAGAATGCCCGCGACCGATTGGCTCCGATTACCGAAGTACTGAAAACCGAGAAAGGCAAGCAGGAACAGAAACGTGACGTGGACGCGAATCGGAATATCCGCGACAACGGCAACGAGAAAGGATCCTCCGTCGTGCGGAACAGTCGGCCCCACGGGGCGGAGCGCTCCGCGCTGAGAGGGGTCTGGTCCCGAAGAAGCGCCGTTAACAGGCGGGAGTTCCGTGGGCATCGCGGCTCCTTGAACGCAAACAGGTTGGCGACCGGGTGGACAAGGTACCCCGGAACCGTAATGACGAAAACGGCCTTCCCGCGGGGGAAGGCCGGCGGAGCTTAAATAGTGTCTTATTATCCGCTCAGCCATCTCCAGGCGTGGTTTAGGAATACCCACAGTCGCGCCTGAAAGCTCGGCGCGCCGGGCGCATACGCGTGTATATCCGTGAGGTCCTGAAGCTCAAGGCGTCCATGCGTCTGGATCGCCATCTCGATCGCCGTATGGACCACCTCGTGACTCCGCTCGAAGCGACCGTGCCACCCGCAAGTATAGCACTGGCCATTGGTTGCCAGGTTAAGCGAGCTACACAGATCACAGACTTTGAGATCGTCTTCCTGAAACGTGCCGGTGCGCCTGAAGCCCTGTTGCCCAGTTTCTTTCGACATGACCCGCTCCCTCTTGCAGCGGCGGTATCAGGCGACCTTCACAGTAGAGCCCGAACTCGCGGCGATGTTTCCCGCGCGCATCTGGACCGACGTAGATACCGCATATACCTACTTTGACGGCGCTTCCCGATAGATCGTTTCCGCGATTGTATCGCCGACTGCCTTCAGCGTGGCCGCGCTGCACTTATCGGGAGTATCTTCGCGAGTGTGCCAGTATCGGTAACCGTCGATTCCGCCGTCGAGGCTCGGCAGCGGATGAATGAGGTCGATGGTGGGAATACCGGCCTCATTGATTGAGACGTGGTCGTCACCGACGTCCTGGCTGCCGGTATTGCGGAAGATATCCGAATATCCGAGCGATCGACCGATGTCGAACACGCGGCTGTTCACGTTGGGAGCGCTCGTCTCGGAAAGCTTCTCCTTCAGGAAGTACCCGTTTTTGGCTCCCACCATATCCAGGAGAATTCCGTAGGACGGCTGTCCAAACGCCGCCTCACTGTGGTAGTTCTTCGCGAAATATCTTGCGCCTAGCTCGACGCCCTCTCCGAGGTGATTGTTCGCGGTGAAGTCTCCATAATCCTCGCCGTCGTCCAAAAGCATGATGACGCCGACCGGCGGGCGCTTCTGCTTGAACAGACGGGCCAGCTCCAGCAGGACACCGACGCCCGAAGCAGCATCGTTTGCCCCCATGATCGGCGCCGTCGGCTTCCAGCCGTTCGGACCGAATCGGAAATGAACGCCGGCCTGCGTCTCCGCGGAGAAAGGGCCGTCGGCAATGGGCCGCGTGTCCCAATGAGTCATCAATAGAACAGGGCGCTCCGCCGGTCGGTTGGATCCTGCCGGGTAGAAGACTCCGATCACGTTGGTTACGGGCATCGATCGGTACTTGAACTGCTGTAAATGCGTCTCATCTGCAGTGAGCTTCATCTGGGCGATGAGGTATGCCCGCGTTGTCTCGTGCGCATCACTGCCGAGAGGACGAACTCCAAAGTCGCACTGCTTCTTCAGGATGGCTATCGCGCGCT
>JBBQVV010000511.1:0-4202 GCA_038211235.1 Chthonomonadales bacterium
TAACTTCGCTCAGTGGTGTGGATTGAACGGGAGGAAGCTCTTCGACGTTCAACGGGAGGACATTAATATGTCCTTTGGATGCGAACCCGACTTCACGCGGCGCTCCGTTGGTTACGTCGGTTTCAGCGACGGCTGGCGGGACCTGATGGACAACTTCAAGATGGACTGGGAGTTCGAGCACGTCGAGGACGGAAATATCGCTTTAACGGGTGAGATTGACCTGTCTTTCGGCATGGAGTTTACGCTGGGCGTCGGGTTCGGGCACACTCCGCACAGCGCTTCAACTCACCTGCTTCAAGCATTAGCCACTCCTTTCTCTCGTCAGCGCGAGATGTATGTCAGCCAATGGCAGCAGACTCGCGCCGAGGTCGATTTGAGCGCACATACCAAAGACGGCGGTTCCATGATGCGCTTGAGCCAATGCCTCTTACTGGCGCATGAAGACAAGACGTTCCAGGGCGCGTTCGTGGCCTCGCTGAGCATTCCGTGGGGCGATACGAAGGACGACAGCGACCAGGGCGGTTATCATCTCGTCTGGACGCGCGACATGGTGCAAACCGCAACCGCGCTGTTAGCGTGCGGGCAAACGGAATCACCCTTGCGGGCGCTGATCTGGCTGGCCTGTATCCAGGCAGCGCAAGGCAGTATGCCGCAAAACAGTTTTATAACCGGCGCAGCCTATTGGAAGGGCATTCAACTCGACGAAGTGGCAGTGCCGATCCTGCTCGCCTGGCGATTGCAGCAGGCGGCCGCGCTCAGGCTGTTCGATCCGTGGACGCTGGTGTCGCGTGCGGCCCGTTATTTGATCCTGCACGGTCCAGTGACGGCTCAGGAACGGTGGGAGGAGAACTCCGGTTACTCCCCTTCGACGCTGGCGGCGATCATCGCGGGACTGGTGTGCGCGGCGGAGTTCGCGCGCGATAGAAAAGACTCGCTGGCTGTGGACTTCCTGCTCGATTACGCGGACTGGCTTTCGGCGCATCTGGAAGAATGGACAGTCACCAACCGGGGCGAGTTAGTGAGTAGCAAACCACGACACTATGTTCGCATTACGCCCGCCGATCCCCAACATGCTGTGGCAATGCCAAATCCGGATGAGGCGGAGATTGTCATCGGAAACGGCGGCGGCGCCTATCCGGCACGCAATGTTGTCAGCGCTGATTTTCTTCAGCTTGTCCGGCTGGGGATTCGCGCTGCCGATGACCCACTGATCGTCGATTCCATTGCGGTGATCGATCACGCGCTCAAACGCGACCTGCCGCAAGGGCCGTGCTGGAGGCGCTACAACCACGATGGCTACGGACAGAAGGCCGACGGTAGCGCCTATGACGGGACCGGCGAAGGACGCTGCTGGCCGATTCTGACGGGTGAACGCGGTCATTACGAGCTGGCCGCGGGACGCGACCCGCGGCCGTTCATCGAGGCGCTGGAACAGTTCGCTAACCAGGGCGGTATGTTGCCGGAACAGCTTTGGGATGACGATGATCTGCCCGACGGAAGCATGAAGCGCGGTAAACCAACCGGATCGGCCATGCCGCTGTGCTGGTCGCACGCCGAGTATGTGTCCCTCGTGCGTAGCCATAAGGATGGGGTTTGCTTTGACCGCATCGAGCCGGTGTATCAACGCTACGCTAAAGCCGGGACGGGTAGCGCGATTGAAATGTGGACGCTTGCTCACCAGTTGCAACGGATCGCAGAAGGGAAAGCGCTCCGCATTATCACCGACAAAGCAGCCACGATTCATTGGAGCTTCGATGGCTGGACGACGGTGAATGACCTGGAAACACGCGATGCGGGGTTCGGTTGCTGGTTCGCAGATCTGTCGTCCGGCCCGCTCCAGTCCGGCGCCCGTATCGTGTTCGCATTGTTATGGATTGACCATTGGGAGGGGACGGATTTTGCGGTGATGATTGAGGAGTCTCCAAATAGAAACGAAGGATAAGAAGGAGGATTACGATGACACAGATCACCCATTTTAGCGTAGCAGCAGCGAACGCACAGGCCGTCTATCTGGCGGGATCGTTCAACGATTGGAAACCCGACACTCTACCCATGACAAAAGATGCTCATGGTCTGTGGACTTGCGATCTCACACTACCTGCTGGGCCTTACGAGTACAAGTTTGTGATCGACGACCAGTGGTGCTGTGAACTGGGGTGCGACCGTCCGTACAGCGGTTGTCCCAAATGCGTGCCGAACGAGTTCGGCACCATGAATCGCGTAATCGAGGTCGCTGGTTCCAACAGCAAACCGGGTGCGATTCAGGCCAGCTGATCGACGTGGTATGACTCTTCAAAAAGCACAATACACCTATGAAAGGAGGGATAAAAAACTTACGCACAATGAGGCGAAGGATTTACGCTCGCGCCATTACATCTAACACTTGAATGGGAGATCCAATCATGAAAGCGAAACACAGTTTCCTCAGCAAAATCAGCCTCGGTTCGGGACTCGTGCTCACCTTGGCAGTCGCGACGTGGATGTCCGTTGCGGCCCGCGCAGCGGACCCAACTCAAAAGGTGCAGCACCCGATGGGCATGCCACACATCACAACACAAGCGGAAGCGGAAGCGCTGAAGCCCGGCGACTCCATTGCGATGGTCTGCAGCAAGTGCAAGTTCGTCATGATGCAGACTGTGACCACCGATAAAGCGCACGTCAAATTGATGACCATAGGTGAAAAGCACAAGTGCGACGTATGCGCCGGCTCCTTCGAAGTCATCGGCACCGGCGAAGGCAAGGGAAAGAATGAGGTAGTGAAGCACGTCTGTTCGAAGTGCGGCGCTGACTCCATGTTTGCCTGTGCAACTAAACCAGGCAGCGGCCGCATGAAAGACATGAAGGATATGAAAAAAGACAAGGAGTAATGAGCCGTCCGCACTGGTATAGCGCCCTATCGTTCGGTTGTTACGCCGGTCCGAGCCAGTGCGGGTTCAAGGTCAAAGTGAGCCGTTCAATTCGTGAGCGCGTCGCCGTATCTTTCCACCGGCGCGGCACGATGAACCGCATTCTCGAAGTCAAAGACGACGACGGCATCGCCGAGCAGAGGCGGTTGGCCTGAGGAGAAGGGAACCCATGATGGAACCACGGAACGAAGATGACATCTATCTCGCGGGTGAACGTGTGCCTCCGGGCCGTTACCGACGGCTGGACAGCAGCATGACTATTTGCCTTGAGCGCGAAGGCGATCTCCCGGCCAGTCTGGACGGACACGTTGCCTGCTATATGCCTGTCCGTGCCTCCTGGAGCCAGTTTCAGCAGCCACCCCATCGGAAGGCTTTTCCGTCTAGCTGAACATGGATGCAAAGTTCGTGGTCACCAAAATCGACGCTAAGTCGAAAGGCAACCAATGAAAGGATCGAAATCTATGACCAACGACTTCATCTGCGGAATGGCCGTGGACGAAGCCTCTGCGCTCCACGCTGAACGCGACGGAAAGACGTTCTACTTTTGCAGCGACCACTGCCAGCAAGAGTTTCTATCCGCGCCAGCGGGGATAAAGCCCGAGGAAACGTCTCGTGCTCGCGGCCGTTGTGTTTGGTGTCCCTCTTGGTGTCCATTCTGCGCTAAGGGGGATGCCGTTCGAGGGCAACGTCTCGTGGCTGTCGTGAATAACATCAGCGTGCCACGCCCTCGGTCACCGTGATCCGCGCCAATCTCAGCCTCTTTCTTTCCATGGAGGTGAGACAGGAGAGACCGGCCCAAAAGACTCGGACAGGAGCCGCGAAAACGGTCTCCTGAGCGCGAAATCGGTTTACACAATCAAGGTCATACACCGCAAGCGGTTCTCATAGGCCGCACATACGAAGAAGGAACAGATCATGGTCTGGAACAGAAGAACGATATTCTACTATGTCATCGGAATAACGACGATGGGCAGCTTCATTCTGGGAGGGTGCGCACAGCCGGCGCAGACATCTTCCAACAATTCTCCCGCAGCCACCCCGAACACTACCGCCCCTGCCACGCAGACAAACACGGCGACGGGCGCGGATGATGGAAAGTCCGGCACGGGCATGGCTGGCAAAGAAACGTCCGGCATGAACGGCGCCATGCCTGGCCCGGGCAACCACCCTGGCCCGAACAATATGTCGACGTCGAGCGGCGCAGGTGGCGCCATGAGCGGTAAGATAGCCGACATGGGCAGCCAGGTGTCGGGCCTAGGCAGCCAGGTAGCCGACATGGGCAGCAAGATGTCCGGC
>JBBQVV010000512.1:0-4200 GCA_038211235.1 Chthonomonadales bacterium
CGCTTCACATCGGCACGATCAATCCGCTGCAGTATGGACAGTTCGTAGAGTACCTGTGCGATCTCGTTCCAGGCATGTGGGCCGAGAAGCTCTACGACGGCAGCTTCGAGGGCCTTACGCCGTATAAGCTCGTCTATCTGAAAGAGACCGATTTCAAGGAGCGGCCATGGGTACCCTGCGGCGCGACCAATCGCGCCGAGTACACGCTTGATCGGGAAACGAAGGTGAGCGGAGAGGTTTCGCAGAGGATCGCGGTCGCCGCCGAACCCCCGTGCATTGTTGGAGTCTCGCAGGATGGCATCGCCGTGTCAAAGGCAGACGCCTGCACGTTTTCGGTTTACCTGAAGCAGCGAGGGCCGCTGGAACCTGTCCGAGTCTCACTTCACCGTGAGGGCCGGGTCATTGCGGCCTGCGAACTAACGCCAACGACAGAGTGGACGAAGTACCAGGTGCGCCTTGTACCCTCCGAGACCGCTGCAAACGCAACTCTCAGCCTACAGTTTCGCGGACCGGGCACGCTGTGGTTCGACAATGCGACGTTGATGCCGGAGGATACGATCGGCGGATGGCGGCGCGATGTCGTCGACGCCGTACGCGCTCTGAAACCCGGAGTCATTCGATTCGGCGGCAGCGCCCTCGACGATAACAACCTGGGTGACTTTCGATGGAGGGAGACGATCGGTGATCAGGACCGTCGAACTCCATTTCGTGCCTGGGGAGGCCTGCAGCCGACCGGACCCGGTCTGGAGGAGATCGTCCAGTTCTGCCGTGCGGTCGGTGCGGAGCCGCTGATTTGCGTCCGGTTCCACGCCGGTTCGCCTAAAGACGCAGCGGACGAAGTAGAGTACTTCAACGGCTCGGTTGAGACGCCAATGGGCGCCATCCGTGCCCGCAACGGCCACCGGGATCCCTATCACATTCGAATGTGGCAGATCGGAAACGAGGTCTCCGGCCCGGAATACGAAGCGCGAATCGCAGACTTCTGCCGGGCCATGAAGCGAGTCGATCCGGCCATCAAGCTTCTGTCGTCCTATCCCACGCCCGGCGTGCTTCGCAATGCGGGCGCATGGCTGGACTACGTCTCCCCTCACCACTACGGGTGCGCCGATCTGCCTGGCAAGCAGAATGACATCGATACAATCCGGCGCATGATTCAGGAGAACGCTCCGGACAGGAGTATCAAGATCGCCATCACCGAGTGGAACACGACCGCAGGCGACGCCGGTCCTCGCCGCGCGATGCTCTGGACGCTGGCAAACGCGCTAGCCTGCGCGCGCTACCAAAATCTGCTGCATCGAAACTGCGATCTGGTGGAAATTGCCAACCGCTCGAACCTCACCAACAGCTTCTGTTCCGGAATTATCCAGACCGATAATCGCCGACTCTACAAGACTCCGACCTATTATGCCCAGCAGCTCTATGCGACGCTCGCCGGCAGTCGTCCTCTTGCAATCAGCTCAAGCTTTCCGCCCGATCTAGCTCCGGACATCAGTGCGACGCTCTCGTCCGATGGGACCTCCGTGATTCTATTTGCCGTGAACGACGGTCCCCGGACCATTACACGCACTCTCGACCTATCTGATTTTCAGTCCGCGGGGCGGCGGGCAGAGGTCTGGACCTTGATCGACCGCGAGCAGGCCGGCATGCCGGACGTTGCGAACAGCTTCGCCTGGCCGGAACGCGTCGTCCCCGTTCGTTCGACACTGGAAGAATCGGCCTCGAAATTTGACTACCAGTTTCCATCGCTGTCGCTCACAGTCATTCGGTGGAGGATTCGCCCGTCGGAACGAGGCTCACTCTAGAGGAAGGTGATAAACCTATGCGCCTGAATACAGCACAGATCGACCATTTTTGTACCGAGGGTTGGCTGGCTGTCCCGGAATTTTGGACCGCACGGGAGGTGACCGCCATGCGCTGCGACCTGGAGCGGCTCAAGTCGGAGAACAAGCTCCGTAACGTTGCCACGGATGGAGACGGCAAGACCCACTCGGAATCGAAGGCGAACCTGCAGCTCTGTCCGATCTCGCCTCACAGCACCTTGTTCCGCGCGATGCCGTTCGCGCCGAAAGTGGCGGAGGCTGTAGAGCAACTGATCGGCGGCCCTGTCGTATTCCATCTCGACCAGGTTTTCCTCAAGCCTGGCAAACATGGAGCTGGCACCAACTGGCATCAGGATAACGCCTACTTTAAGATCGACGACCCGCTGAAGGGAACTGCGCTTTGGACCGCTGTCCACGACGCGACGCTGGCCAACGGCACGCTACAGGTCATTCCGCGCATGTTCCACACGCTGTTGCCTCATGAGCGTGATCCCGATAGCGACCACCACATCCGCTGCCAACCCGACGAGGACAGTGCGGTTCCGGTCGAACTGCCGGCCGGAGGGGTGGTCTTCTTCGCATACGGCACGCCGCACGCCACCGGCGCCAATAGGACGGAGAGCGAACGCGCCGGAGTTGCGCTTCACTTCATCAACGCCGACCAGCAGGGTACGGCGCGAGCCGGATTCGATATCGATCGACGGCCGCTCCTGACGGGACCGGAGGCGACAGGCGGAGAGCGGGAGTATGGCGAGCGGATCGCGGGAACGTGGGAGACCGAGGTCGATAAGACACTTGCCACTTCCGCTTGGTGAGGCGCGCCGAAAGGATTCTGGGAGGCGGTTTCACTCTCCATCGCGAATTAGGGAGCAATGGCCAGGAACAAACTTACAAGGAGAACCTCCCGATGTCCGCTCGCACTCTCACGATGACCGAACCGCTCTACGACTATCTTCTGTCCGTCAATAGGCCGTTACCGGATGTTTTCGCTCGGCTGCGCGAAGAGACTCTTCAGCTTCCCATGGCGAGGATGCAGATTTCCGTTGAGCAGGGGCAGTTCATGGCGCTGCTGATTCAGCTCACACAGGCGAAGAGGGTTCTGGAGGTAGGAGTGTTCACCGGATACAGCGCGTTGACGGTCGCAACGGCGCTGCCGCCAGAAGGAAAACTGATCGCCTGTGACGTTAGCGAGGAGTGGACCTCGATTGGACGAAGATACTGGCAGGAGGCGGGCGTAGCGCACAAAATAGATCTGAGAATCGCTCCTGCAATCGAAACCCTCGACGCCCTGCTCGCTGACGGACAGGCGGGCACGTTCGACTTCGCATTTATCGACGCCGACAAGCCGAACTACGACGGCTACTACGAGCGAATCCTGAAGCTTCTGCGCCCCAACGGCCTCCTGGCGATCGACAACACGCTCTGGAGCGGCCAGGTGGCGGACGAAACCGTTCAGGATGAGAGCACGCTGGCGCTACGCGCCCTCAACTCAAAGCTGCGCGACGATCCGCGAGTTTCGCTTAGTGTGCTGCCGGTCGGAGACGGACTGACGCTGGCCTTGAAGCGTGAGTGACTCCTGCCGGCGAGGCCGCCTGGGGCGGGGTATGATTGGCGGGAGCAGGACGTCAATTGGAATGGGAGAATCATGCGAAGGGTAACTATGATGATAAGTTTTGCTGCCGCGGGAGTTTTGACAACCGCCTCTATTCCGAACGCAAACGGTCAGGCGCTCAATCTTCCGATCGCGGAGGGCCCGTTTAGGCCGGATATGGAATCGCTGAAGCAATATCAGTGTCCGGAGTGGTTCCGCGATGCGAAATTCGGAATCTGGGCGCACTGGGGCCCGCAGGCGGTCCCGATGGACGGAGACTGGTACGCTCGGGGCATGTATGAGGAGGGCAACGGCCACTACGCCTATCATATCGCACACTATGGTCATCCGTCTGAGTTCGGCTACAAAGATATCATCCCACTTTGGAAGGCTGAGAAGTGGGACCCCAATCGACTGATGAAGCTCTATAAGGATGCCGGCGCGAAGTACTTCGTCAGCATGGGTACGCACCATGACAACTTCTTTCTATGGCGCTCGAAGCTCCATCGCTGGAACGCAGTCGATATGGGCCCGCACAGGGACGTCGTTGGAGACTGGCAAAAGGCCGCCAGAAAGTACGGCATGAAGTTCGGCGTGTCTGAGCACCTCGGAGCCAGTTTCACCTGGTTTCAGAGCAGCCATCGGGCGGATAAGACCGGCCCGAAGGCGGGCGTCCCGTACGATGGCGCGAATTCGGCCAATCAGGACCTTTATCACTTCCCTGCCGAGCCGGGCGATACCGGGTGGTACAGCAACAATCCACGGTGGCAGCAGCAGTGGTTCAATGAG
>JBBQVV010000513.1:0-4193 GCA_038211235.1 Chthonomonadales bacterium
TTCCTTCTTGCCGGCTCCGGGCGGCGGCGGATGCGAACGGCAGCAGCTCCTCGGCAGCGCGGGCCGCTGCGGACGGGGAGAACGGCTTGCGGCACGTGTTTTCCTGGACTTCCGCCGCGACGAGCGCCCAGGCGTCCGGCAGGGTTTCAGCGATTGCGCACATAGCGCGTTTGACGCCCAGGCGGCGGAGCGCCTCCAGTCGTCTCTCTCCGGATACGAGACGTCCGGCAGGGGTCAGTACGAGCGGCTGAAGCAGACCTACTTCCGCTATGCTGGCGACGAGGTCGTCGATTGGTCCAATGCTGCGACGGATGCGGCGTTCGACGCTGATTTCCGAGAGCGCGAACTCCAGTAGGCGTGTCGGTTGGAGTGGCGAGTTTAGCTGAGCGGTTTGCGGGGGCGGACTGGACAGAAAAGACGGAGAGGACGAAAGGGACTCCAGGGATGGGTCTGTAGGCGGCATTTTAGTTCTTTTTCCGGTTCAGAGTGGGGGTCTGGCGTGATTTATCAGGAAATAATGGCTTGTGACGGTTCGAGCAGACGGTATTCCGGCGGGCGACGGCCCGCGGTGTGCGACGACTTCGAGGGCTGGATCTCCTCGACCACGGCGTTGGCCTCCATCTCGCGGATGACGGCCCAGGCGATTTTGTAGGATTCGCCCATCGCGGCTGCGAGCTGAGCGATGTGCGCTTGACCGCCGAGATCGCGCAGTTTGCCGCGGGCGATGGTGTACCTCTCCTCTCGTTTGTAGACTCTCTGGCGCGCGCGTGCGGCTTCGGCATCGGACTCGACCTCCTCTGGCAGGATCAGCGTGAATGTGAGCGAGGTGTGTTCCATTTCGGCCACGATCTCGTGACCGACGCCACCACGGCCTTCTAACCGGAGGAACAGGCGCAGATTGCCGTTCGGTCGCCGCTCGGTCTTGTAGGCAGAGATCCAGCCGTCGACGGCGCCGGCGAGGGCGTTGCTGCCGTCGATCTCGTCGCCCATATCGCCATCTGCTTTGCGGTTGTGGGCGATGAGAAGCACGGTACAGATAGCGCGCGCGAGGCCGCGGATTGGCGCAATCTTGGCGAGGATCTCCGATCGATTGATCCAATCTCGGATGTCGAGAGCTTCGGCGGCGGTGTCTACAACGATGAGCCTTGGCCGAACGGCTTCGACCTGCTTGCGGAACCGGGCGAAGTGGACCGGCTCGGTAAGGCTGAAGGGCTCGTCGATGAAGAAGAGCTGGTAATTGGCAGCCTGAAACCGGCGCTGAGCGAGCCGGCGGGCGAGCTCGATCCGGCCATCTTCGAGAGCGAGGTAGATGACGGGACCGGGGTTGGAGACATCGAGGTTGTGGAGCGCCGGCACGCCGCGGCAGATCGAGTCGGCGAGATCGAGCGCGAAGAATGACTTGCCTGCCTTGGGCTTGCCGGTGAGGAGGACGAGGCTGCGGTCGGGCAAGAGTCGATCAATGAGCATTGGCGGCAAGCAGCCGGCTTCGGCGATGAGATCCTCGGCGGTCTTGAGAATCGGGGTGCGGGGCATGAGTGTGATATCGGCGTCCGGCTGGCGACGCTCGCCTAGTGATACAGTGATGCCAAGAAGCTGTTGCAGCTGCGCGAGTCGCGTGTCACGGTTGGTTTCCATAGTTTTTCTCCCGCGGTGAGGCGTGCGAGAGTGTGCACCGCAGGCGGGCAGGAGAGACCGGGTGAGATACGGGAAGTTGGCTGGGAGGCGCGCCGGGTCGATAAACGACGCCGGCACCATGGGCGCTGCGCGCCGGTCGTCTCATACGATCCGCACGGCCTGCGGACGAGGATGCGTGGGCCGGATTGGTGAGTGCAATTGTCAGTTGTGGTCCGGCGGCCCAGTACGGGTCCGTAGGGATTAGAACCGCGTCCCTACGGGCCGAATGGCTAACAGAACCCGATGCCCGGACGGGCAAATACGCCGCCGTTGCGCGCGTAGATGGGGTGCCAGGCACAATTGAGCGAAAAACCGTGTTAAGGAATTGAAATCGGGCTGAAACCCGGCTCTTCAGTGATAGAATCGGGGCCACAGTGCGCCCTTCCTATAAACTGCACACTCTTTGTGCCGTTCCGCTCGTTCTGCGGGCCGATCAACCGCCGCAACCGAACCAGAAACGCCAAAGTGCGTGATCTAATGGCAAATGCGCACTCTGAAGGGCTTCAAACAGCGTCTCTTAACACGGTTTTTCTCCCCTGTGAGCCCAGTACCTCTGATAGAGGCGGTTCGGGATCCCCTGGTGGAGGGGAGCGAGGTCCGATCCGCAAGGCGTTTCTGACCGGCAAGTTTGAGGGAGAAACCCAGGAGGGCTCATTCGGGAATGCGATATCTCCTGAATATTGGGCGCGGCTGTAAGCGCCTCAATCGTGGCCCGTGCTTGCGCGTGCCACGAGCCAGCTACAATCGGGAAATCGGTCCAGGTTTACGACCGTTTGTTTCGCCTACTGCGTATTTTTCGATTTTATGGCACAATGGAGTTAGCATCATCCGCTTATCTGCGGACGAACAAATTTGTGAAGAGGAACGATTATGACAGCACTACTGGAACGCGCAGTTACTCCGTCAGAGCAGGACAGCAAACTGGCGCTGGAGACGAGCCGGCTGCTGGAGCCACTGGGCTTGCTGCCGCACGATCTGCGCCTGCAGCTGCTGGACGAAGCGACGCCACAGGGTACGTTCTCACTTCCCGCGGCAGCAGTACGGCTTCTTACCGAGATCCTCAAGGAGATGGCGAAGGGGAATGCGGTCACTCTCATCCCGATCCATGCCATGCTGACCACGCAGGAGGCGGCGGACATCCTGAACGTGTCCCGACCCTTCCTTGTCGGCCTCCTGGAAGCAGGAAAGATTCCCTACCAGCGACTCGGCAGCCATCGACGGATTCTGTTTCGGGATCTCATGGCTTTCAAGGATCGAACCGATGATGCGCGCGAGTCCGCACAGCGCCAACTGACCGAAGAGGCTCAAGAGCACGATATGGGATACTGAGGTGGCAAAGTTCACCGCGCTCTACGATTCCTGCGTCCTGTACCCGGCGCCGCTGCGAGACCTGCTGGTCCGACTCGGCGGTACGGGTCTGTTTCGAGCCAGGTGGACGAACGAGATTCACGAAGAGTGGATCCGCAATGTGCTGGAGAACCGCTCAGATCTCTCACGCGAGCAGCTCGAACGCACACGCGACCTGATGAACGACCACATCCTCGACAGCTTGGTCACGCATTACGAGGAGCTGATACCGGCGATCGAGCTGCCGGATGCCGACGATCGGCACGTGGTTGCGGCTGCAATTCGCGGCAGGGCGGATGTGATCGTGACATTCAACAAGAAGGACTTCCCAACTGAAGTTCTCAGCGGCTACGATATCGAGATACAGCACCCGGATCTGTTCGGACAGCACACCCTCGACCTCGATGAGGCGCTCGTCTGCGCGACAATTCGGAAGCAGCGGCTGGATTTGAGGCGTCCACAAAAATCGGCCGATGAGATGCTGGTCACGCTGGAGGAGCAGGGCTTATGGCAGACGGTCGCCAGGCTGCGCCCGCTCGTCACGGCGCTTTAGTTCCGGATGTGGTCCTGTTGAGATACTCGGGAGGACCGCAGAGGTGTCCCATCGATGGGACTATCTAAATCAAGGCGCCTGGAAGCCAATTCGGCCCAGGTAGGACTATCATTCCAGTGAGGTGCGACGAAGCGCGGGTCGGGCTCATTCATACCGCTTGGAATATGCTAAGATAGCTTCGCTCCTGAAACTCAATCGATCCTGGACGACGTTCAGGACCTGACAACGACACCGATCCAGTTCGTTCCGGAGCTGGATTCGCCATATCTCCTGGCCCAGCTGACCGTGGCGCGGGCAGGCGCCGCCGTGCATCTCGTTCGGTACAAGCCTGACAAGCCGGGCGTAAACTACAACCTCGCCTTTCAAAGCGCGTTCGTCCTTCGCCTTTATGAGAACCCACCGGATCAGAGATACGATCTCGTCGGACTGGAGAGCGGACGACGGTCCGTGCTGCGGATGATACAGGGACCTGGTGGTATCGGCGCAAAGCATAATCTGCCGGCGGACGTCGTGGCCACACTCGCCGCGCAGATGTTTGATGGGATCATGCTGCAGCTGCGCAGCATGCCTGTCGGAATGCGGATTGATGACTGGATCTATCGCGAATATCCCGGCCTAC
>JBBQVV010000514.1:0-4191 GCA_038211235.1 Chthonomonadales bacterium
TGCGTTGTGCAAAGCTGAGCGGAACACTCAACCAGACGACACAGCGCAAGCACGAGGCGTTGAACCAGAAGCTACGAGCCTACCTGCCAGACAATGCAAGCATCGCCGCCTAGCCAATACACAGAGTTTGACACACACCCCGCGGACAATTGGCTGGGTCCCTGCCGGTCCGACAGCGTCAATGATCTCAAGGCGAACCTGTACGCAACGGTGCTTCCGGTGCGACGTGGGCCGGCGGATTGTCGACGAGGACGAGTCTTCGCACGCGGGTCACCACAGTCGCGAATCGGTTCAACGCACGGACCTCTACCACGTGCTCGCCGTTAGCTACCCTAGTCGTATTCCACATATAGATCGATGGAAACAGGTTCTGCGCGGATACAATATCGCCGTCGATCGAGTAAGTTACGGCGGTAATAGGCTCGGGTTCCCCCGAGGGAAGTTTCGCCGTGAGATGAACGAGGCCAGAAACGATGGGGCGCTTTGCCGCTTTTGTCCGGGTCATCGCCAGAGTCGTATAGCGCTCGGACGCGGTCACAAAGAGCTTTCGCGTCTCTGCGGGCCTGTCGAGATCCGCGGCATCCGGCGCTCGTGTCGCCACAGTGGAGGCAGGCGTCGCAAGGAACCCAAATACATCATCTTCAGATGGCGTGTAGCCGTCAGGAAATGATCTCCACGACCCCCCGGCCATCTCCTGAAGCGCAGCGCTCCCGGCCCGTGGTCCCAGGTCACAGAAGATACCGGTCCCCTGCTTGATGTCGGTCACTAGCTCCGAGGGCGAGCTCTTCGTGCGGGAGTTGGGAGCCGGCGACGGAAGAACCCTGATGATCTCGCCTGCGTTGCTCCCAAATGCGATCCCAAATGTGCCGGAGCGGACTACACTCCCCGGCTGTAAGACGGATCGATCCGGCGCTGCCACGGTCGCAGGCTGGAGGACACGCCCGATAAGCAGGAAATGCTCGCCGCCGTCTACACTGACCTCAACGCGCCCGAATCGCGCGTTTTGAATGCGCAGCCGATAGACCTCTCGGGACGTCGTATCCGTCGTATCCGGCGCGAAGGGAGGCGCCTGTCGACATCGGCCCGCCGAACCCGGCAGCAACAGCACTGCTAGGACCGATGAGATCCGGGTTCCCAGCCTAATCGACATCATCCGTTCTCAGCCATCAACGTGACGAGCCCTTCCGCGCGGCGTAGAAGATCCTGTCCGTCGTCCGGGTCGTCGGTTTACGCGTGTATGCCTGGTAGGTCGCGATGTTCGTAAAACCGCGGTTCGAGAGCATCTCGACGACTTCGTCCTCACGATAGGCGAACTGCCAGTGTTCCTCTGTAAACTTCAATTCCGTTTCGTCGTCCTCCTGATACCAGAAATCCATCTTCACCCGGCAAAGCCGTGTGTCGGGAAAGTATTCGCTCAACCACTCATAGCGCAGCCTGGCATCGGTCGCTCGATTGCTCTGGTCGAAAAACCGGTTCTTCAACGCGTATTCACTGTTCATATCGAACAGCAGTAGGCCGTTGCGCGTGAGATGGGCCGCGACTCGATCGATTGCAAGCCCAAGCCGCTCGGGGACGGTGACATAGTTCAAGCTATCGAACATGCTGACGCACAGGTCGAAGCGGTGACCAGGCAAATCAAGTTCCGCCGCATCCTGAACAAAGTAAGGAATTGCCAAATGCTGTTCTCGCGCCTTGCGCTCCGCCTCCGCCACCATCGCTGCCGCGACATCCACTCCAACCACGGAAAAGCCCTCCATGGCGAGAAGTGTTGTCACATTGCCGGTTCCGCAGGCCAGATCCAACACGCGTCTGGGTTTCGCATTCCGATCCGCGAGCAGCTCGTGGAGATAAGCTATCCATGCCGTGTATGGCACGTCGTGCATAAGCTGATCGTAAAGCGGAGCCACGCGGGCGAACTGTCGCGCCTCTGTGCGCTCGTCAGGATTCAGCTTGCTGCCTTCGTCGGTCATATTCCTAGTTTACCTTGCCAACTATTGCATGAGAGGGCCAGGACAATGCGCCGCGAGGTCGTAGATCCGAGGCCGCGGGGTATACTGGTCAGAGGATTGCAGCTACGCGCGCCTTGATGGGAGAAGAGTTCAAACTTGACAAATGTGCCGCCTGTTTCCGAATGCGACGTCGCGACTATCGACACGCTCCCTGAGTCATCGGACGTCCGAGAAGGGTTGGTACTGAGAGTCGACTCTGGCCAGTATATTGTACACGCCGACCCCGATAAATTCAACCGCACTCAACGCGTCGCCTGCAGTCTGCGCGGCGCTCTTCGTAAGAACTTGACTTACAGTACGAGCGGCAGCCGACCGCGCCACGTGGTGAAGGCAAAGCGTCTTGTCAACGTCGACGTCGTCGCGGTGGGCGACCGCGTGCGCTTCATCGCGATCGGGACGGCCACGGGCATCATTACCGAGGTGCTTCCACGCGAGAGTCACTTTTCCCGTTCCGCATTTCGAGGGCGCGAGCAGACTCTCGTAACCAATCTCGATCAGCTCGTAATCGTATTTGCCTGCGCCGAGCCCAACCCGGACTTGTGGCGCCTCGACCGGTGGCTCGCCTCGGCTGAGTACAGCGGGCTGCGCCCGCTGATCATTGCCAATAAGCGAGACCGGGTTGACGCATCTACGTTCAATCATCGATTTGAAGAGTTTCGCCGCATTGGCTACAGCATAATCGAAACCAGCGCTAAGACCGGAATCGGGATCGATTTGCTGCGAGCAGAGCTGCATGGACGAATATCCGCATTTTCAGGCCCATCCGGAGTTGGCAAGTCTAGCTTACTAAATACGCTTCAGCCTGGCCTGAAGCTGGCGACCGCTGAGATTGGTGAAACGACGTTCAAAGGCAGACACACGACCACCGTGCGCGAGTTGATACCGCTTGAGAGCGGAGGATGGGTTGCCGATACTCCTGGACTGCGCCAACTGGACCTGTTGAGAATGTCAAGAGATGAACTGCTCGCCTGCTTCATCGAATTCCTGCCGGTCCTGCAGACGAAGTGTCGGTTCCGAAACTGCCGGCATGACAACGAGCCAGGATGCGCCCTCAAGGAGGCAGTCGCTTCCAACCGCATTTCACAGCGCCGTTACGACAGCTTCCTCATGCTCGCAGCGCAGGCTCGAGAATAGGTTGCGGACGGCGCGGCCCGCACGTCACCCATCGTCGGGCGAGCCGTCCTCATCCTTCGATTCGGACCAGTGGACTGCCACGACGGGGAAATCCGCAACGCGCAGTATGCCGTCTCCACGCAACGGTAATCGAAACACGACGCGCAGCGCAAAGGCGAGCACTCCTGTATCGCGATCGGGATGTTGAACGATTCGCATCTCTTCGCCTTGAACCAGCACCTTTCCACCAGGCACGTCCATTGGAACTCCCAACGGAACATGCGAGGTTCCATCGCGATCGATGAGGCGGATACTTGATATGTAAAGGGTGAGGGACTCCTCCGGCGCTCGCGGGTCCAGATCGTGGATCGTCATCACGACCTCCAGGAGAACGCTGCCCTGCCCTCCCGACCCATGTCCGCCGTCGTCCTCATGGTATTCCTCGCCCCAAGAATCTTTGTCTCCAATGAATAACGCGGCCTCCGCGCTGACCACCATCAACTCCAGCCGACCACCCGCGTCGATCAGGCGGTCTCCGACGCGAAACGGCGCGCCAGAGCTGTCATCGCGGCGCATGTAACTATCCATCCAGGCAAGACACCTGCGAAGCTCGTCCAGGCGGTGGCCCGGCTCCTGAATCCCATGACCTTCCCGCGGATAGTGAACGAACCGGGTCGGGACGCCCCGATGGAGCAGAGCTTTGTACAGCTCGCGGGAGTTATTGATCGACGTGTTATCGTCGTCGTCACCATGAATGATTAACGTCGGCGTGTTGATGTTCTCCAGATAGGAGCCGGGCGACAGTCGGCGGTAGATCTCGGGGTCCTCCCAGTAGAAGGCACCGGTATAGTCGTGCTCCCATCTCGACAGCCTCGAACCGCTGAAGTCTGTCTGGAGATGAAAGATTCCGAACATTGAGATCGCCGCGCGAAACCGGTCTGTGTGCCCGATCGCCCAGTTCACCAGATAACCGCCATACGAGCCGCCGAGGACACCGATCCGATCCGGGTCCGCCAATCCCTGCTCAATGCACCAATCGACGCCGGACAGCACGTCTTCATAATCCCGG
>JBBQVV010000515.1:0-4178 GCA_038211235.1 Chthonomonadales bacterium
TCCTCCTGACTCCTTACTCCTGACTCCTGACTCCTGACTCCTGACTCCTGACTCCTGAGGCTGTCAACAACCCTTGAAAGAGACCTCTCATGCGAACAAGCAGGATCAAGGCCAAACTGAAACGCAATGAACCGGTGCTGCTGACTACCCTGCACCTCACCGATCCATCGCTGTATGAGCTGACAAGCCTGATGGGCTTCGACGGCATCTGGATGGACCTCGAACACCACGGCTACAGTGTTGAGACCGCAACGAACCTGATGCGGGCGGCGCGCGTGGGCGGCGCGGACATCCTGGCCAGGCCGGCGAAAGGCGAGTTCATGCGCCTGGGCCGGCTTCTCGAGGCCGGGGCGCAGGGGATCATGTATCCGCGCTGTGCCGATGCGGCCGAGGCGCGAGAGGTTGTCAGTTGGAGCAAATTCGCTCCCCTCGGCCGGCGCGGCTTCGACAGCGGCAACCCCGACAATCCGTACTGCTTGACGCCGATGGACGAGTACATTCGGGCGGCCAACGAGCAGACGTTCCTGGTCCTTCAGCTCGAAGACCAGGAGGCCGTGGCCAATGCCCGAGCGATCGCCGAGGTCGAGGGCGTGGACGTGCTATTCTTCGGCCCGGCTGACTTCATGGTGCTGAACGGCATCCCCGGTCAGATGGACCATCCGCTCGTCCAGGAAGCCATTCGCTCTGTCGCCGAGGCCGCCCGGCAAGCCGGCAAACACTGGGGGATGCCAAGTGGAACAGCCGAGCGAACCCGGCAACTCCTCGACCTCGGAGCGCGATTCCTCTGCCACGGCTGCGACCTTGTCATGGTGAAAACCGGCCTTGAAGAGATCCAGCGGCGCTTCGGACCCCTCGGCTTCCAGTTTGGCGACAAGCAGTGAGAAGCAAATCAGAAGAAGTTGACCACGAATCTGACGAATCAAACGAATAAAGACAGAAGAAAAAGAATTGAGTAAGAAAGTAAGGCAGACGAAAGAGACAAAGGATGAATGCTGGACCCTCGGGTTGAATTTCTTCTGTTACTCAAGTTTTTTCTTCTGCCTTCATTCGTTAGATTCGTGTGATTCGTGGTCAAACTCTTTTGTCTTTTGACCAGAGGCCATGAAACACAAAGTGTTGATTGTTGGCGTTGGCTCCATCGGCGAACGGCACCTGCGCTGTTTCCAGGCGACCGGTCGTGCGGAATTGTCGCTGGTCGAGATCCATTCCGCGCTCCGCCAGTCCGTCGCCGAGCGGTATGGAGTCTCTCGCGCTTTCGCCGAGGTGGATGCCGCTCTGGAGGATCATCCGGAGATAGCGGTGATCGCCACCCCGGCGGATTCGCACGTCGCCATCGCGACGAGGTTGGCCGACGCCGGCCTGCATCTGCTCATCGAGAAGCCGCTTGGCACCAGCTTCGATGGGATCGGACCTCTGGAAGAGATTATCCGCGAAAAGGGGGTAATGGCGGCCGTCGGTTACGTCTACCGCTGCCATCCCCTGCTTGTTCCGCTGCGAGAAGAACTCGCAGCGGGGGGCTTTGGCAAACCGGTCGAGTTGATTGTGGTTGCCGGCCAGCATTTCCCAACCTATCGGCCAGCCTATCGAGACACCTATTACACCAGTAGAACGACCGGAGGCGGCGCGATCCAGGATGCCCTGACGCACTTGGTCAACGCCGGCGAATGGCTCCTCGGCCCGATTGATCGCCTGGTTGCGGATGCGGCGCACCAGGTCCTCGAAGGCGTCACGGTCGAGGACACGGTCCACCTGCTGGCCCGGCATGGCCCGGTGATGGCGAGTTACAGCCTCAATCAGCATCAAGCGCCCAACGAGATCACCTTCACAGTTGTTTGCGAGCGAGGCACTTTCCGCTGCGAATTCCATGAGAATCGTTGGCGCTGGATGAGCGAACCTGCGGGTGCCTGGCACGATGAGATCATCCCGCCGCTGGAACGCGACACGCTGTTCGTCGTCCAGGCCAACGCCTTCCTCGATGCCGTCGAAGGCATAGCGCCTCCGCCCTGTTCCCTGACAGAAGGGGTGCAGTCGCTTCGGGTCAATCTCGCCGCCCTGGCCAGTGTCGAATCGGGAAGCTGGCAGTCGCTTACGCCGAGGACGTGACATGAGCGAACCGACGATTCAAGAACTCTTCGACCTGACGGGCAAGGTGGCGCTGCTCACCGGAGGCGCGGGACACCTGGGATCGGCGATGTCTCGCGCGTTGGCCGAGGCCGGCGCGTCGGTGGTTGTGACCAGCCGCGATGCGGAACGCGCCCGTGAGTCTGCTGCGCTCCTACCCCGGTCGGGAAACATCCAGCATCACGGCATCGCTCTGGATCACATGGACCCTGCGGCACTGGAGCGCGGCTTCGCGGAGGCAGTGGCCCTCGCAGGGAAGATCGATGTTCTCGTCAACAACGGCCACGAAGGGCCAGCCAACGACTGGACGACGGTTTCCCCCGAGCAGTTCACCCGTCATCTGGCCAACGCCACCGGCTACTTCTTGCTAGCGCGGTTGATGCGGAACCATGTCGTCGAGCGCGGCGCGGCTGCGAGCATCATCATGCTCGGCTCGATGTATGGCCAGGTGGCATCCTATCCCGAGGCGTATGAGGGAATTTGCACTGCCAGCCCCGTCGCGTATCACGCGCTCAAGGGCGGCATCATCCACATGACGCGCCATCTGGCCGCCTACTGGGCCGGCGATCAAGTTCGCGTCAACTGCCTCAGTCCGGGACCATTCCCGAGCGAGAAAGCGGCGCCGGCAATGGTCGAGCGGCTGTGTACCAAGTTGCCGATGAAGCGGATGGGGCGACCACACGAGTTGAAAGGGGCAATTGTCTTTCTCGCCAGCGAGGCCAGCAGTTTCATGACGGGACAGAACCTGACCATCGACGGCGGCTGGACGGCATGGTAAACAGAGATGCGAGAGCAATCCTGCATGCGCGGCATCACAAGGGGGAATCATGAAGCGTCAGACGAGACTTCCCTGGAGCGCGGTCCTCGTGATCGGAATGATCGGAGCAGCTTGCCCCGCCAACGCGCTTGCGGGGGCCGAGCAGTCGAAACCTATCGAACTCGCTTCACGCCTCGAACTTTTCGTGGACATTTCCTCATCGGCAAGACAACCGGGGTCAGTCTCGCCCTGGAACGTCCGCGCGATGAGGGCATCGCTCTTCGTTTCGACAAGTTTCCCAACTTGCCGAAGCCCTGAAGACACCGAGGAATCGGCAAGTTAGGAAACTTGCCGCCACAACCAGAGGCAACAGACCCTCGCACTGCACCAGATCACGGGTCTTCGACCCGGACCGCACCTGCCGATCACCGGCGGCGTCCACGGCGATGAGTTCGAGCCGATGGCCGCCCTGTTCTGGAGTTTCCACAATGAGGTTTCTCGACTGCATGGTGATCGCTCTCTATGGCTTCGGCATGCTCGCCGTCGGACGATACTACGCCACACGGACCAAGACAGCGGACGATTACCTGCTGGGCGGGCGACGCATGTCGCCCTTCATGATCGGCCTGTCGCTGTTCGCGACCTTGATGAGCACGCTGTCCTATCTGGCGCTGCCGGGAGAGATGATCGCCAAGGGGCCGCTGATCTTCTCCGAGTTCATCTCCTATCCCCTCATCTTCCTGATTGTCGGCTGGCTGCTCATCCCCTGGATTATGCGCATGAAAGTGACGAGTGGGTATGAGTTGCTTGAAGCCAAATTAGGATTGACGGGCCGGCTGCTCGGCTCCGGAATGTTCGTGACCCTGCGCGTCATCTGGATGGCGTCCATCTTCTATGCCACGGCCGACAAGGTGCTGGTCCCCCTGCTCGATTTGAAAGACCCGCGCTGGCTGCCCGTTCTGTCCATCGGCATGGGACTGATTACCGTGGTCTACACCATGGAAGGCGGCCTGCGCGCGGTGGTCGTGACCGACGCGATGCAATCGGTGGTGATGCTCCTTGGGGCGATTATCATGGTAGTGGTCGTGACTGGCGAACTGGGGAGCGTCGAGGCGTGGTGGCCTTCCGGGTGGGAATCGCACTGGCAGGAACCGGTGTTCTGGCCTGACCCCCAGCAGCGCGTCACGATCGTCGGAGCGTGCATCAACATGATGGTGTGGATGATCTGCACCGCCGGTTCGGATCAGATGGCCATCCAGCGCTATCTTGCGACGAAGGACGCCAAAGCGGCGCGAAGCTC
>JBBQVV010000516.1:0-4168 GCA_038211235.1 Chthonomonadales bacterium
CTGGCGCTGGCCAATCATATAACAAAGTCCGTCCGGCGCTACCTCAAAGAAGACGCGATATGTCGTACTGCCATGCTTGTCGAGCCGGAATGAGGACGCCGACGCCGGAACGCCCTTGATCTCCTGGAAAGCAGCCTCGACATCGTCCACCTCGAAGAAGCAGCCTTCCTGCCCAGGATCGCCACCGTTCTCGGCCAGGCCGATTTTGATTTCGTCGCGCTCCAGAGTCGCGCGCCGATGTGGAGTGTCGTCACGAGCAACGACCTTGAATGAGAAGGTCTTCTCGTAGTAAGGGAGCGCCGCCTCGACGTTCTCAACCGGCAAGTTCATCGCATCTTCGGCATATGGCGCTGCTCTCTTGAAAACTGCCTTCATCCTCGTCTCCTCCGGAATGCCTTTCCAGCGTTAAAACACGATCTTCTAGCCAACCTGGCCCGATTGCTCAGAGTCCTAATTCTCTGTGCGCAAATGTTAAAGATACAACTCGGTTGACGCTTGTGATTCTAAGAATCAGCGCTGAACCATCAGCGGCAAATGGCGGACCCGGACACGGCGCTCTTGCACTGTTACGACGCAGCCCTTCCGCAGGTCGGAATCGCACTCGACCAGGACACTCCGAAGCAAGGACGCCATGGCTTCCGCCTTCACTCCTTCGATTCGAACGCGGATCACGGACGGCGCCGTTGCAACGGAATGGGCGAGCAGTTCGTGAAAGTCGGCGTCAAGCGTCGCTATGATTCGACCATTATTACGTCCGAATTCCAGAATGTCGATGTCATCGGCGGTTGCCAGTCCGATTTCGCTCGAATGCACAGTATCAACTCCGGCGTCGCGCAAGAGCTGTGCGGATTGACGTGGCAAACTCTGATCAAGCAGCAGTTTCACGGGTCGTTGGGAGATCAACGATGCGATCATCGAGGTAGGTCGCCGCGTAGAGCAACGCCTGGCGAATATCTTCGTCCTCTAGCTCAGGGTACTCCCGGAATAGCTCGGTACGATCCGGATAAGCTGCTAACAGCTGTATTACGCGTTGGACCGTGATTCGAAGGTCACGAATGCACGGTTGACCGTTCATTCGCCCTGCACGGCTGGTAATGCGGTTCAAGAGCATTTGCCATCACCTCCAGGAGGTATTCTAACATCATCGTGGAATCTGCGCAAGTCCGCGTTGCCAGCCGAACAGCTACAGGAGATTGCTCATATGCCGATCCATCTATGGGAATCCGTCGCGGAACCGACCGAGCGCTTCCCGCGCTGCCACTGCTCCGTCATCCAGGAGCTGAACAATGGCGACCTGCTGGTCGGATACTACGCAGGCGAGGATGAGGCGCGCCCGGACGCAGCCTGGGTGCTCGCGCGGCGCGGTCCGGGCGCCAGCGGATTTGACGACCTGTCGATCGTCGCCGATACGCCTGGCAAGCCGGAGGGAAACGGGATCTTGTTCGAGAACGGTGGCGGCGAGCTTCTGCTTATTTACGGGACGATGCACGGGAATCTGAGCGGACAACCGGGACCGGATGTGCGCTGGACCACCTGCGACTTGAAGATCAAGCGCTCCTGCGATCACGGTCACACCTGGTCCGCCGAAGTGATAATTGCCCCGGATCTCGGACACGTGCCACGCTGCAAGCCGATCCGTCTACAGAATGGGGAGATTATCTTCGGAACCGAGTATAAGGATGGATACTCTCGCTTCTGGATCAGCGCAGACGAGGGCCGAACCTGGCATATGACCGGTCCGGTGATCGGCGAACGAACGGGTCAGCCCTCGCTGATAGAGCGCTCGGACGGCACGAGCCTCGCGTTCCTCCGCCCGATGGGCGACGAGCCGCGCATCTTCCTGTCACGCTCCACGGACAACGGGCGCACATGGACATCCACGGAAACGACGCCGTTTATGTGTCCGCATGCCGCGCTGGACACCGTTCGACTGGCCGACGGCCGCATCGTGATGGCCTGGAACAGCGATCCCGAACGGCGCAATCCGCTCTCGCTGGCTCTGAGCGAAGACGAGGGTGAGACGTGGCCCTACGTCAGACATCTGGTGACGGGCGAAGGTCAGTTCCACTACCCGGCAATTATGCAGTCCCGCGACGGCCTGCTGCATGTGACCTTCACGAACAACAGGAGAACCATCGACCACATCGTGCTGACGCCGGAATGGATTTCCGGTGCCGGCGACGACCTGCCGCCGTGGAGCGACAAGGACAAGATCCGCTTGTGAGCGGTCGATTGGCTGCGGCTACGTGAATACCACGACCGAGACGCGCGAATAAGGGTGTCGATTACTTTGCTCACGTGTCGGCCGGAGACGAAACCGCCCACGAACATCACCAAGTACTGCTTCTCGCGCCCTGGAGTGCATCGAAGGCTACGGCTTGGTGAACAGCGCATCATCCAGCTTGGCGAGGGGCTTGATCTCCGTAACCGTGCCCTCTAAGACCTTCTTGCCATCGAAATATCCGACGATCTTCGTCGGAAACTGGACGCCCTCAACCGGCTTGTGACCGCTGAAAACGACTTCGCGCAGTACATCCTTGCCTGCGTCGCTCTTGATCTGCTCCGCGCGCTTCACCAGTAGACCCGTGGCCTCGTCGAAATAGAGCCGCACGTCGCGATGTCCCGCAGCCGAGGCCTTTACACCGATCGCTTTGTGGGCATCGATCTCTGTCTCGCCGAGCGTCGAAAGCTGAAAGCGGCTGCGCTCCAATAGCGGGAACAGCTTGTCCAGCGACTCAGCGTATACCTGCTCCTTGAGCTCCTCGAACGAGGCCTTATCCATCTCCTGGAAACTTCCATTCAGAGCAACCCAGCCCTTGTCCCCGTTAAGAGTCATCACACGAGTCATCTTCATGCCGTTGACCTCGAGTTGGTTTTCCGTCCGGTACTTCTCGGGAAGTCGCCACGAGTCCGTCAACGTTATGGGTATGGCCCCGACGGATGGTTCGGTGAGCGTACCCGTTACTTTGATCTGCGCCGACTTCAGTTTGGCCACCTTCTGCGGACCCCCGTGCTGTTTGATCGCGCGGTCGACGATCGCCCACGGGTCCGATGGCGCCTCGGCCTTGTATGCGAGTGCCAGCGCTGCCAGGCAAATCATTGTGCGGAGTAGGTGAATCATTGGTACTACCTTATTCCTGAAAGCAGCTCGGCGCAGGCCAGATCGTGGCTCCCTGCTAGATCGCCGCCGTCTTCGACGCTCCAGCAGGCGGAGAGCATTGCGTTGGCGATGCCCCACCCTCGGATACGATAGCGATCGAGGCCAAGGTCGTCGGCCAACTGGTCAACGCGCCTTGCGAGGATGTGACCGGGGTCCGTTCGGTTGAGCAGGTCCGGCCATGGATTGAGCATGAACTGGGCCGTATCGAAAGCCCGTTCACCGCGGATGCCCTTGGGATCGATAACGAGCCATCCATCCCGAGTGGAAGTCAGCACATTGAAGTGGTGCAGGTCGCCGTGCAGCAGTACCTGCTCGGTTTGAGAGGCGAGAAGCTCCTTGTAGAGACGTTCCGCCTCTTCGAACAGGCGGGCAGGGAGCGGTCCGGTTCCTCCGTCGAACTTGCCTCTAAGCTTCGTCAAGCTCTGGAACCAGCGGGCGAGCGATGGGAACGGGTGATCGTCCGTAAGGGGTCGCCACAACCGCTGCATCATACCACCGGCGATGGAGGTGGCATCCGAGTCGTTCGGCACGGTGGAAAGCATCACTCCAGGCCGTATCCGCTCGATCAGAAGCGCGCCGCCTTGAGAGTCGAACTCCAACAGGCGCACTGCGCCCTCCCCGGCGTACAGCTTAAGAGCCTCCATTTCGCAGCGCAGATCCGGGTTTGGCGGTCCGAGTTTTAAAACCGCCTCTGTTCCATCGGATCGCACTGCCGGCGCCACGTAGTTATAAGAGAGATTCGGGAAGGCAGGCTCGACCTCAAGCGACCACCTCACGGCCATCTCCTGGATCAGATCGGGCAGTCGCTTCAGCCACGGCCCGCCATCGTCATACGTCGCGATGACCGTGGTCTTGAAACTCTCCGGTAACTCCATTGTCGAGATATCCTTTTGGCGGGCCGTTCATGCATTCACCGCGGTCATCGCAATGCAGCCTCCGGACGGCATTGCGATGCAGGATCGGGCGGCTATAGTAGCCGAACCGACTCTGCGCTTCCGGTGTATACAT
>JBBQVV010000517.1:0-4147 GCA_038211235.1 Chthonomonadales bacterium
AGGCGGGGCGAATACGATGCCGGAGTCGGAGATGGGACCGTACCTGAGCGCATCATTCGCGCCGGACGGGCTGACTATCGCCGGAGTTCAGGATGTCGGCAACACCATCTTTCAGGCCCGTGACGCCAATGCCGAGGGCCGGGATCAGCCGGGCGCCTTCACCGCTTTGCCGGTCGACCAGCAGGTTATCGTACTGCCCGCGAACGCAAACAAGGCCTATCCGCCGTTGGCCCAGGGCCACGATGTCAGCATGTCGTGGGAGCCGAACGGCACGCGACTCGCCTGCTCCTACACCGAGCTTCCTATGTACGACAACGAGGGGAACCCGGTAGATGTCACGGCGATACCGTTACCCAAGGGCAGCCGCCCGCTTCCGATCAGCGGCATCCAAATCTGGAGCTTCGACAACAACAAGCCGGCGCGCCAGCCGCTTTACGCGTGCCTCGGCTACAGCGTGGAGCCGAAGAGTGTGGCCTGGTCGCCGGACGGCTCGCGGCTGGCCTTCGAGCTGTGGCTGCTTAAGAGTGAGGGAGTTCGTGAGCCGGCTGGAATCCGGGTCCTCGATATCAAAGAGGTCGACAAAGACGCCAACGGATTGGTCCGATATGAGGGCTATAAGACGCTGCCCGAGGATGTGCCGCACCTTCTACTTCTTGTGGCCGCCGGACCTGCCGGCAAACCGCAGAATCCTCGCTGGTCGCCGGATGGCAAGCGCATCGCGTACGAGGTCGTTCGCCAGGACGGCAAGCGCGATCTCTGGACCATCAACGTTGACGGCACCAATGCGATCAATTTGACGAAAGGGCAGGGGGACAACTCCGACGCGGCCTGGGCTCCCAATCCGTAATCGGGCCGCTCGGCCAACGTAAGAACAGCGATCCAGAACGGGAGCGAACGACAATGTTAGGGCTGAAACATAGATTCGCCCGACGTCATTCGCCCTATAGCCGCCTCCTGCTCCTGTTTTCGATTCTGGGACCGGGGATCATCGCGGCCAATGCGGACAATGATGCTGGCGGGATCTACCAGTACTCGCTTGCAGGCGCGCAGTTTGGCTTCGGAATGCTCTGGGTGCTCGTGCTCATCACGATCAGCCTCGCCGTCTGTCAGGAGATGGGAGCGCGGATGGGAGCGGTCACAGGCAAGGGCCTGGCCGACCTGATTCGCGAAGAGTATGGGGTCCGCGTTACGCTATTTGCGATGGCGACCCTGCTGTTGGCCAACTATGCGACGACGGTTTCGGAGTTCGCCGGGATCTCGGCCGCAGTCGAAATCTTCGCACCCTCCTGGTGTGCCGGGATGGCGCACGGCGTCTTCCAGCCAATCTTCCACACGTCTCCCTCGATTCTGCTGAACCCGGACTGGGCCAAGGGCATTGTGCGTTGGATTGCCGTGCCCGCTACGGCAGTCGCGGTCTGGTTTCTCGTAACGCGCGGGACCTATAAGCGTGTCGAGCGCATCCTGCTGGTCGCCTCGCTCATCTATCTCTCCTATATCCTCTCGGCCGTAATGTCGAATCCGCCCTGGGCTACGGTTCTGCATCAGACGATCAGGCCGGATCTGCACGGCATGAAGATCGACCGCGAGTACGTCTTTATGGTGATCGCCTTGATCGGAACGACCATCACGCCATGGGGCCAGTTTTACATACAGTCGTCGGTGCGGGATAAAGGAATTCGTCCCTCAGCATATAAGTACACGCGGGCCGACGTGCTCTTTGGCGCATTTTTCACGAACTTCATTGCCTTTTTCATAATCGTCTGCTGCGGCGTAACGCTCTTCCATGCCGGTCTGAAACACAATTTTGACGATGCCGGCAAGATCGCGATCGCGCTCAGGCCACTGGTAAAGAACGGCCAGCTCGCAACGCTCCTCTTTGCGTTCGGGCTATTCAACGCCTCATGTTTCGGCGCAATCACGGTGCCGTTGTCCACCGCGTATGCGGTAACCGAATCCCTCGGCTCGGAATCCGGTGTGGGACGGCGCACTCGCGAGGCGCCGATGTTCGTCAGCATCTTTGCATTCCAACTTATCGTCGCCGTGCTGACCGTCCTACTGGGCGGCGGAAAGCTGTCGGTGCTCATCATCCTACCAAACATCGTCGGGGGCGTATTGCTGCCGATTGTGCTTATCCTATCACTGCGATTGATTAACGAGAAACGCTTGATGGGCGCGCATACAAACAGCCCCATGTTCAACGTGATCGCCATCGCGACGACAGTGATCGTCATAGGTCTTTCGATCACGCTTCTGGTTCAGGCCGTGCACGACTCCCTCGTTCCGCGCATGGCCTCGCCCGTATCTGGACCGGCACGATCCGTTGATCCAACGAAGGGACGGGACCGCGCGGGCATTGCAGGCAATGCCCGCGCAATCGTCGATATTGAGCCGGCCGACGAGTTGCCGAGGAGACGGAACAAACCATTCGTTATTCTCGTCAGCCGTTCACGCGCAAGCGATCCAACGCACGGAGAGTAGGGCCGCGTATCCATTGCGCTTTCGAACGTACGTCACCATTTGGACGATCGGTTCGTATGAGGATACAGAGGCCCGATTCTGGGCCGGAAGGCACGTCTGCCCGGTCAGGAACCTGGTTGTTTCCGCGGCCGGTGCGCCCGCAGTTGCCGGCGTGACTCGCCTGTAAGCGCCTTGAGGGTTCGAACCGGCGGCCGATGAGATTGAGAAGGAGAATTGAAATGAGCAAGGACAATCTGGGCAGCAATCTGGTCTTTTTCCTGCTTGGCGCTGCCACCGGCGCCGCAATTGCGCTGCTCTATGCGCCACAGGAGGGCGAGGCGACGCGCCGTTTCCTGGCCGACAAGACCGAGGAAGTGAAAGACAAGGCGACCGAAGCGGCCACGACGATCGCCAACCAGGCGAAAGAGAAGTATACAACGGTCGCGCAGCAGGCGAAGGACACGTACTCCACGGTGGCGTCCCAGGCCAAAACCAAGGTGGACCAGGTCCAGAGCAAGGCTCAGGATATGTTCAGCCGCGGTCAACAGGCTGCCAATGACACGATCGATAGGGCCGCTGATTCCGCACACTCTGCCGTCAATAGTGCTTCTTAGATCGGCGACCGAGGTTAGACTGGCATCTGAATCCTGGCGCCAGACAAACCGGTCTGGTATTGCGCAACCCGGCAGTTGGATATCGAGGTGGGAGTAGTCGCCGCCGCGTTCCTACTGGCGGCATCGGCCCACAATGCGCCGGGCGTCCCACGGACGGTGGACGCCCGGCATTCTATTGCGTACGTGCGTCACCACCAATCTCCGCGCTGGCACGCGGATTGACCGTCCGTTCATGTGGGAACATGCGATGTGGTCTACTCGTCTTCTCGTATGGTTTACATGTGCGCAATTGACTGCAATGTAGGAAGATCCGGACAGGAAAAGATGATGCTCAACGCGAAGTTCACACGTATCGTAAAGCGGGCGCGCATATGCGCGCTTTACCCGATGGCGCTTTTCGGAATTGGGCTGATGGCGGCCCTGCCGTCAGCGCGCGCCCAGGACGACAACGACCGGCGCGCGGGAGAGGTCGCGGTAGGCGGCAAAACGATACTGACGATCAGAGTTCCCTGTGAGGGGATGAGCACTCGGGAGCGCGCGGAGGCCGTCAGCAGCCGGCTCGTAACGATCCTGGCCGACCCTGATCTGCGGGCGGCCGACATCGTTGCGGTTCCCCTGGGACGTAGTGCAGCAAAGATATTGGTGAAGAACCAGCTGCTCGTGACTGTCGACGCGCAAACGGCCAGAATCAACCAGGCCAAACCGTTGGCGCTGGCGTGGATATGGGTCGACCACCTTCGTCAGGTCCTACCCCGCGTTAACGTGAAGCCCAATCCCAATATCGGAGAGCCGCCTCAATAGTGGTGGCGCGAGTTTGTTGAGCACGGAAGGAGCCGTTCATGCAACAAGTGCCGACCTGGTGGGTTTGGGCCTCCGGCATCTACTTCATCGTGAGCATACTCTGGTCGATCGGACTCATAGTGGGTCTCCTTATGATCTACCAGAAGGTCATGCCGCTTGTCACCGAGTCGAGGATACAGGTGCGGCGAGTGACCGATAAAGCCAGGGGCATTGCCGCAAAGGCCGCCAGCACCGCGGAGATCGTCCATACCCACACCCAGAAATTTCTGGGGAAC
>JBBQVV010000518.1:0-4125 GCA_038211235.1 Chthonomonadales bacterium
GTTCCCTGAATTTTTCCGGTGAGATCGATAGTGTCATTGGTAGCAGTTGCGTTGGCAGAAACGTCGCCACTCTCGCTTACGACGCCTTTGGCATTACCCTGGTAGGTCGGGTTATATTCATAGGTTGCTGTTCCACCTACAACGACAAGCTTGCGTTTAAATGGACCTGGAACGCACTGTGTGTAATTCCCGCTCTTCGTGAGTGTTTGCAAGCCGGCATAAACGCCGTCGTAACTGGTAGTCTGCGCCTGGGCGGACAATACACTCACAATCGTACTAATAGCGGTTGCGCAGAATATAATAGCGGTGCAACTTCTCATCCCGCACTCGTTATATTCTCCGGTTCTCATTTGACCCTCTTGTGGATAGCCGCTTGCCGCGCAAGGCGCATGCTATACTGACGCCGTGAACGAAGTCGCTGCAAAAGTGCAAATGTAGGTCGGCACCAGAGCTCAGCGGTCGGCACGGATGTCGGGATCGCGGCACGGCTGCGTTTACCTAATAGGTAATCTCGCCTCGGGGTCCTCTCGGCAGCGCGGCGTCTTCCGGTCCATCGTCGACCTCCAGGCCGCCATCAACCGTCACCTCCAAGCGTCACCGCGATCGGTGAGGTGCCGAAGATCAATTGCTGTGTCTCGTCGCCAGCAGCGAACACGCGCTTGCCGAAGCGATCGTCAAAGGTGCCGAGGAGCGCGCGCTCAAACTTGTCGCCACGCAGGATTTTGCCTCCGAGACCGGCATGGGAGTTACGGGAACGATCGATGGGCGCGTCGCGGTTGGCAACAAGGCGCTTTTCGCCTCACTCGCATTGATGCCGGACCATTGCCCGAGCGCGCCGATGCGCTGCGCCACGACGGCCAGGGCGTGATGATGATCGCAGTTGACGGGCATGCGGCCGGCCTTGTCGCGGTCGCCGAGCCGATCAAGGAGAGCGCCGTTGCCGCACTCAAGGCGCTGCCCGCCGAACACATCCAGGTGGTGATGCTGACCGGCGACAGCCACGACCGCCGAGGCCGTCGGGCGCAAGCTCGGGATCGACGAGGTGTCGCCGAAGTCTTGCCCGTCAGAAGGCGGCGGGGGTGAAGCGGTTCCAGGACCAGCAGCGCTTAGTCGCAATGGCCGGCGACGGCATCAATGACGCCCCGGCGCTCCCCCAGGCGCAAGTGGGCATCGCCATGGTACCGGTGCCGACGTGGCGATGGAAAGCGCCGGGGTCACCTTGAACAAAGGCGATCTGCAGGGCATCGTCCGCGCCCGCCATTTGAGTCGCGCCACCATGCGCAACATCCGGCAAAACCTCTTCTTCGCCTTCGTCTTCAACGCTCGTGCCGTGCCGATTGCCGCGGGCATCCTGTATCCCGCACTGGCATTCTCTTAAATCCGATGATCGCCAGCGGTGCGATGGCGATGAGTTCCGTCCTCGTTATCACCAATGCCCTCCGCCTGCGCACGACCCGGCTGTAAGGGGAAAGATGCAGTTGCGGCGACAGGTCTGTGCGCGCGCCACAGCGCGTTATTTGATCGCTGTCATCCAGGCCAATGTTGGGCCTCGAACATCTGAAGGCTTCGATCAGGCGGCGATCGGCGGGAACGACATCGCCTTGCGCAATCAGGATGATGTCGCCAGGCACAAGCTGTTCGACTGAAGCCCGAACCGCTGATCCACCGCGGAACACGCTGACCTGCGGCGGCAGCAGCTTCTGCAGTGCGTTGAGAGTTTGTTCGATGCGGTATTCCCGCCAGAACGAAAAGAAACCGCTGACCAGGGTCACGCCGATAAGGGCATAGCCGATCCGCGCCATGCCCTGCCCCGGAGCGCTCCACTCCGCGACAAAGGCGAGCGCGGCGGCAAATCCACAGGATGACCGAGAAGAATTGGACGAACTCTCCCAACAGGCGCAGTCCCCACGGGACGCGAGCGAGCTTCTCGATGCGCTTGGGGCCGTAGCGCCGCAGCCGCTGCACAGCTTCAGCGGTGGATATTTCCTCCGCGCTGCTCTCGAGCCCGTCGGGGACGGCTTCGGCCGCAAGCTATTGAATTTGGCTCAAATCATCGCGTCCTCGTGGTCAATCAAAGGCGTTCTGCTTAGACTGATAGCGTGGGATTTACGAATCTTGATGCAGATCAACGCGGAGCTCGGCCGCGCCGATCAGCATGAGAGCCTCTTCTCAGGAATGGAAGCTTATCATGAGTGACCATCAGTTGCGTCAGGACGTGATTGACGAGTTAGATTTCGCACCAAGCGTCAATGCCGCACAGATCGGGGTTGGGGTGCATGCCGGGGTCGTTACCCTTAGCGGGTTCGTCTCTAGCTACGGCGAGAAACTGACCGCCGAGCGTGCCACGCGACGGGTCAAGGGTGTCAGGGCAATCGCCGAGGAAATCGAGGTCCGCGTGCCTTCGGACAGGAAGGTCGCCGACGACGAGATCGCCGAAAGGGCGATCGCCATCCTGAAATGGCGAGTCGGCGTTCCTTCCGAGCAGATTGCCGTCAAGGTCGAAAAAGGGCTTATCACCCTGTCCGGTGACGTCGATTGGCGGTTCGAAAAACGCGAAGCCGAAGCAGCGATCCACGCGCTTAGCGGCGTCGTCGGCGTCCTCAACCGGATCGTTATCAGCTCGGCGGCTCTGGTCCCCGAGGTCAAGGAGAAGATCGAACAGGCACTCTGCCGCAGCGCTGAGTTGGATGCGTCGCGTATCACCGTTCAAACCGTCGGGGGCAAGGTGTCCCTCAGCGGCACGGTACATGCCTGGTACGAGCGTGGCATCGCCGAACGCGCCGCCTGGTCCGCGCCGGGCGTGACCGCCGTCCACGACCTCATCCAGATCGCACCTTAATTAAGGTGCTCGATAGGGCTGGATCAAGGCCTCGCGGGCGCCCTTTCCTACAAAAGTCTGCCAACCTCACCTAGAGGAGATAACGATGGCTAAGACCCCAGTTGAAGTGAAGAAAACAGCGCCGCCACCGACGCCGGATGTGTGGCAGTCGTTCCGGCACGAGATGGACCGGGTGTTCGACCGGTTCTCCGGCGGTTTCAATCTGCCGTGGCGGCAGATGTTTAAAACCGGGCCATCGGCAGGCGATGAGGGCTTTTTTGCCTTTTCCGCGCCCGCCGTCGATGTCTCCGAAGACGACAAGGCGTACAGGATCACCGCCGAACTGCCCGGTCTCGACGAGAAGAATATCGACGTCTTAGTGTCGGGCGACATGCTGACGCTTAAGGGCGAGAAGCACCATGAGAAGGAAGAAAAGGACAAGAACCGGTACATGTCCGAGCGCGTCTATGGCTCTTTCCAGCGCTCATTCACGATGCCCGATGGCGTTGACCGCGACAAGATTGGAGCTGACATGTCGAAGGGCGTTCTGACGATCATCCTGCCGAAGACGGCGGAAGCGCAGAAGCCGCAGCAGAAGATCGAGGTCAAGACGACTACCTAATCGGTACGGCCGGACGTGGCGGAGCTGATTTCCGCCACTCCCCGCAAACTCAAGAGCCATAACGTGATGCCGTCAAAGCCCGGACTGCCCGGCGGAGTCCACTGACTGGCGTCGCTTCCCGCGGATCAACGGTTACATAACCAAGTGGATGTCGCCTTTCGTAAACTGAAACAACGGTCTAGGCCGAGAGGCACATTCGGGAGGACGAAATGTACGAGCGCATCCCATGGCGGCTATTACCCGATTCAGCGCCCACTCGCGCGGACCTATTCGGCCCTAATTTGCGACACGGCGGGCGCGGGCCGCGCCCGAGACTTGCAAGAGACAGCGCGACTCCGCATATCGAAAGCACTCTTACTTTAGAGAGCGCTAATCCGGTCGCCCCGGGGTACTCCCCAGATTTCTCGTGATTTTCTTCGCGGGAAAAGCGGCCGGTTTTTTCAATCTGCAACCGACGGAGATTCTGATGAAATTCAGACCCTTGCACGATCGTGTGGTGATCCAGCGCGTGGAGGAGGAAGCGAAGAGCAAAGGGGGGATAATCATCCCCGATACCGCCAAGGAAAAACCGATGGAAGGCAAGGTTATCGCCGCCGGGCCGGGCGCGCGGGGCGAGGATGGCAAGATCCATCCGCTCGACGTCAAGGCCGGCGACCGAGTGCTGTTCGGCAAATGGTCGGGCACC
>JBBQVV010000519.1:0-4048 GCA_038211235.1 Chthonomonadales bacterium
CCCACTTCGAAAGGCAATATGACCCTCGACTCGTACATGCTGCATCTGCGCGGTTTCCGCCTGCGCGCGATTACCATAGGCGATGGCGAAATAGAATTGGCTCTGCGACCGATAAACAAGACCGCCCGGCGCCCGCGCCGTGCTAAAAGGACGCGATCCGTTCATAGTCACAATCCTCGCGCTCTCATCGAACTACCGAATTGCGGCATCTGGCTTCATTTTCAACTCCGGGTTCGGCGTTTCCGTTGCCGACAGCTGTCATGTGGACGATCCATCTTCTGCGAGCGCATGCAGACATTAGCCCGTCGGCATGCGAGAAGCACGATATTCCATTTCACTTCCGTACAAACACTCGGACGGGCGCTGGGTGGCAATGCTGGTGCTCGCCTCGGCGCTGAACTCAGTGTTCCGGTGAGCGCTTCCACCGTGTTCCGGCGCATCCAGGCCACACGCGAACCTCAGGTAGGTGCAGTACGCGTTCCGGCGTGGACGATTTGGCACTTCGCAAAGGGGCAGCGGTATGACACCACCCACTGTGACTTGGAACGCGGCGCACCCGTCGACCTGTTGGCTGACCGATCCGCCGAAACCCTTGCTGCGTGGCTTCGCTGCCATCCTGAGATTGAGATCATCTCACGCGACGAGGCGGCATCTACGCAAAGGGCGCCGCTGTGGGTGCACCACAGGCTCAGCCGGCCATACGGCCCGTAGGGCTTGCCGACCGCTTCCAGCTGTTGACGCAAAATATGAGGGATATGCTCAGGCGTGCCTCGGATCGTCATTTCCCAGACCTCAAACCCGCGTGCCGACGCGCAGAGGATGAAAATACGGCAGCGGCAGCCACCAAGCAGAAGGAAGCGCCGCTTGGTCCGCGCGCTGGCCCGGTGCCCACTTCCGCAATGCTGCGGCGCGAGGCTTTCTTCCACGAGGTCAAGCAACTCGTTGAGAAGGGCTACTCGCTGCGAGCGATTGCCAGAAAACTGGATGTAAGCCGCGTTGCGGTTAAGCGGTACGCCCGCGCAGACCACGCCACCTTTTGCCAAGCGGGACCATCCTGTTTGTCGGACGGTGCTGGCCGAGTAAACCGACGTGACCGATCAACGAGTTGAAGGTGGCCTCCCCTCGATACAACACCGTGCGCGGACTGCAAGCCGCCGGATATCAGGGTGTTGAATGCCGCGTTTACGCTTGCGTCAAAAAGCGCCATTCCAATGGTTCGGACGGGCGTGCCCACGCAACTCAGAGCCAAGGCGTCAAGCTGTCGACAAGGTCGGCGGCGTGGTTGTTGCTACGCCCTCCGGAAAGGCTGGACGCAAAGGAGCAAAGGCTGCGAGAGTGCGTACCTGAAGCAAGTGACGAAATCGCCCGCGCCCGCCGCCTCATCGAACGATCCGAGATTAGGGTGCGCAACCGCCCGTTGGAGAAAATGGATAGCTGGCTGGTGGATCCGAAGGTTTCCGGTGTACCAGAGCTAGTCGGCTTTGCCACGAGCCTCAACCAAGATCACAGCGCCGTTAAGGCCGCGCTTACCTTGCCCTGGAGCAACGGGCTGGTCAACGGAACCGTCAACCGTCTCAAACTACTCAAGAGATCGATGTATGGACGCGCGGGCCTCTCACTCCTAAAGAAACGATTTCTGATCGCTTGGTAAAGATCCACCAAAAGTGTCTCCAACGATCCCAAGACCCTGGGCGCCTTGCCTGACGCGGATGTCACCGGCCAGGAGGGTATACCCGGCGAAGGTCCCTACATGCGAATGCACCTACGTCTGCAGGGAGACAGCGTGCTGGAGGCAAGGTTTGAGACCTACGGCTGTCCCTACTGCGTCGCCTGTGGCAGCTTTACCACGCGTTGGGTTACCGGTACAGCAAGCGCACGCCCTGGAGCCTGGTGATCTGGCCCTGCTTATTGGCGGTCTCCCGCTCGGCAAAGAGCACTGCGCGAGCCTGGCGGTCACGTCATTTTGGAAGGCGCCTGCGCAATGGCGCGAGACGAATGGAATCACGCGTCGCAAGGAGTCCTTGGTCCATTAGGCTTCACGTTTCGAGATACCTAAACCGATCCGGGATTATCAGGAGGCACGCAATGAGTATCGGTATAGCACCAAACCTTACTGGGAACCTGCTTGCAGGAGAGGCCGGAAGTAATTTCTGTGATCAGGAAAACGGGTCGTGCTGTGGTCCATTTGATTTTTCACCATGGTGCTGCAATGTTAGCGATGGGAGCATTTGTGACCCGACAACAGCAGTACATGCTCACTGCTGCAAGTGCAAGCCCGATCTGTTATGCTGTCTTGGCTGCGATTCCCCGCCAACATCCGGTCCAGACGCCCTTGGAAACACCGGAACGTGCATTCTACCGCCTGGCCCTGGAATCATTCGGGTTGATTGCAGGACGGCGGCCGCACCGGATGGAGTCAATGTATACAAATTGGCAATAACATGCGACGAACTTGCCCAATTCGAGACTTCGGTTTGTGGCTATGTCAACTTTTACTATCTCATACCTACGGTTTACCACTTCAGGACACCGGGCGGTGTAGGACATCTATGCGTCTCCGACCCGTTCGACCACAACTGGGGTGCCGCGGAGCGTGATAAGAACGTGTCGGTACCGCCAGATTACTGCGATATCCTGGTAGTCGAGGTGTGAGTGCGAGTGGATAATGACGGGTCGATAGCGTTGTACACTTTATAGGCCACGTGTAGGAGTCTCACGAAAGTCGATTCATACCGCATTGCACTGCCAATGAAGCCGACTCGAACACGTACTTAATGGCTGTCCGTGGTCGGCGCACGACTTAACGAAGCATCGTGTCGTGCGACAGTTGTACCGGTTGTGGGAGAATACGATGATCTCATTGATGGACCAGGCCATACTTGCAGGCTTACCAGTTGCTGATATCTCAACCCTTGCGGAGCCTCATTCCGAGTGCGCCAGATGCGCCGTTTTTCGGCCGGCTCCACAGCTTAGCGGCAATCTCGTGGTCGACCCCGAGATTCATCTGCCCTCGCCCGGTATGGATGTAGATATTGCGTACTTCCACAACGGCATTTCGCAGTACAACGGTCCCTACGGCTACAAGCGGACGATCAGCGTCAATCTGCGGGCCATAAGTTCGGGGTCGCCTGCAGTTGTGACGATGGTGCGAGGAAATGACTCGCTTGTAACCTACCAAGACAATGGCTCCGGTAGCTTTGTGCCGTCGACGCCGGGGTGCTTCAACACGCTGGCCAAAGATATTCCGAACAGCCTCTGGAAAGAGACGACCCCGGACGGTATCACGACTGCCTATCCGCTCGATACCAGCGGACACTTCACTACGGTAACGTATCAGGAAGATGCGGTCGGCAACCGCCACACCTTTGGATACGCCTCAGGCAGGCTGCAGAGCGTTCAGGACGCAGTGGGCCGAACCGTGACGCTTAGTTACGATGGTAACAATATTTTACTGTCCATTCAGGATTGGGCAGCCAGGCGCACCACCTTTCAGTACGATACGACGAGCGCCCCCGGCTTGCCGCTACTGACCACAGTTATCGGCCCATCCGGCTGTCAGACTCAGTACGTCAATACCACCTTTACCGTGACAACGGTCATGAATGCAAACGGGTATGACTGGCTCCTCTGTGGCATTGTCGATCCCAATGGATATGGGACCAGTTACACATTTGATTATCAGGGCCGGACCAAGGAGCGGATCGTGGCGGCTGCCGGCACAACGTCCTATAGCTACATCCCTGGCCAAACCACGGTAATGAACGCCCTCGGGATCACGACTACCATTGGTATCAATGCTAACAGCTCCGTCCAGACAATAATCGACGCCCTCGGCGCGGTCACCGCCTATCAGCGTAACACGGATAATCAGCCGACCGTGGTGATCGACGCGCTGGGTAATCGATCTACAATGTCCTATGGCAGCAGCGGCAATCAGACCAGCGTTCAAAATCCGCTCGGTTACATCACCACAAACCAGTTCGATGCTTACAATAATCTGACGACAATTGCCTTTGCAGACGGTACCTTCATTACCCAGATCTACGGC
>JBBQVV010000520.1:0-4025 GCA_038211235.1 Chthonomonadales bacterium
TCCGGGCGACTCTCTCAACGGTGATTTCACGAATTGTGCGGCCCCGAATCGCCGCGGCCTGGAAGTCGCGTTGCAGGAAGCACAATTCACCGTCGAAGCCTTTCAGATCGTCTCGATGGGTGGATATGCGAATGCGAAGGCAATTGTCGATGAGCGCGCGGCGAAATATCAGCGGCTCGATTCCAGGCTCGAGCGGACACCATTCGATCCTGAGGTGCCGTACTTTCTCGACGAGGAGGGATCGGTGCACGAGGTAACCGGTCGCGGCGACAACAACTCTTGAATGATTGAACGCTCGCAAGCCCGTGGTCCTTGCCGAATGTAGTTGCCCTGTAACCAACTGGTAATCACCCAGAATTCGGGCCGCGCGAGGTAAGCAATACAGCCACCGTTCGAGAAAAACACCGTTATCAGGTCGCATCCATCCGTGTCTCGGACGGGCGATGCGGTTTGGCCCCTATGACCACGCGGATCTATCTGAGGCCTGTGCGGCGTGGGAAGATCAGCAGCAGCACGATTGCAATGACCGACACCGCGGAGATAGCGCCTCCTGTTGCAAGGCCTGGTGGTCGGTATGTGAAGCGCAACGTACCAGAACCGCCCGGAACGAACGTGCCGAGAAACGCGCCGTTGACTGTGACCACGGGCAACTGCTTCCCATTCCACGTCGCCTTCCAACCAGGCACTGCGACATCGCTCGATACAACAAGGTTCCAACTGGAGCCGTTGACGTGGAGCGTTGTCGCGTTCGGCTCATAACGGACCAACTCAACGTCCGACTCGGAGACGAAAACCTGCTCGGCACCCTGCGCGCCGATCGACCGAACTACAGGGTCCGGAACCCTATCGACTGTCACTGAGTGGCGAAAGTCGCTGAGCGTGCCCAGTTTCCGTATCGCTGCTTCAATGGTCGGCGCTATGTGGACATCGCTAGCGGAGAAATATCGCGGAAACACGTAGGGATTTTCGAAAATCCATCCGTCGCTCCCCGCGTAAACCTGTTTGAATCCTGGAATCGCGGCGCTTTGATCAGCGGGCACGTACACGAACCGAATGCCAAGGAAATTGATAAAGGGGTTCGTCCAATCATTAATGATTTGATCATAATCGGCCGGTCGCATCCGAAAAACGTTACCGACAATCATGAGATACGCCGGGTCGGCCATAGGATCCGTCGTCTTGATGTCCTCAATTCCATAGTACGATCCTGTCTCGGGGAGAAATGACCATCCCACCGCCGCGACGCGCCAGGGCGACGCAAACTGCCGAAGATATGTCAGTGCGCCTGTTTCCGGATACATGTCTTGCGAGCGCGCGGGAGGATTGTAGCGATACGTAACAAAGAGTAAGTCTAAAAGCAACCCGGCACAGCAAGCACCAGTTGCCGTGCGTCGGGACCCAAACGCTAGCGACAAACTCGCGATCAAAACCGATGAAGTCGCGACAATGACGTGCGCAATTTGTACATGTCGCAACTGACCCGTCCCAGCGCGCATGGCGTAGGGAGTCAGCGTGATCAACAGTCCGACAGCGAGACATCCGAGCGCGAAGGAGCGCTTGACAGTTCCGACCAAAATATCTGAATAGCCGCAGGCCGCTAACATCGCGATCGCGAATGCGAGCACGAACCGGAGTCGCCCGAATAACGTAAAGCCAATGATTGGCGTGTGTGTCAATATCTGATGAATACCGAGTGATTCGGTAATGGCAAGACTCGCGAACGCGGCTGCCACAATGAAGAAGATGCGAGGGCGCAGGTACGCTCGCCGTAGCGCAACGAGTGCGAAGCCAAGTGAGACTACGCCGGCATATGCAGATGCGATCTCGCCATAGTCGTCGAGAACACCCCCGTTCGGCGGCCGCGGTGGACGATACGTACCGGTTTGCGGTGTACCGAGGACGTTTGGTGCTAGCAGAGGCAGGAACCACTCTGGACTGTACTCGTGCGCCGGCGGATATTTCTTCATCGCCTCCATGAGTTGACCGCGTGCCGTGAATGGAATGAGCCTCCAAGTCGGATACCAAAAGACAGACGCGCTCCCGATGCCGAGTACTATCGCCGTCATCACGCGACCGAGCGTCCGGCCCCTCAGAGCTGATGTGCGCAAGCAGTAAGCGGCGTACATCACGGCCGTAATCAGAACCCATGCTGCCGATTCCGGGTGGCCGCCCAGCAAGGTAAGCGTGACGCCGATGATGAGAGGAACGAGCGATGCGGACGTATGGCGTGTAACCACCTCGTCAATGCCGACGAGCACCAACGGGAGCATCATTGTCGTAAGGCCAAGCGGAAATAACAACCAGACTGCGTGAAATGTGCAGAAGGTGTAGGCGAGCGCGCCGTAAATCGCGGGCGCCATTCCAAGATCCCACCGCCTTAGAAATAGAAACGTGAAAAACAGAACGAAATAAATTCGCAAGCAACTACTCAACGTGAATGCTTGGCCCAGCGGAAGAATTAATCCGAGCAGCGTGAACGGATGCAATAGCGCTGTCTGCTGATTGGCCAAGAGGGGCGATCCGCACGCCGCGTAACGGTTCCAAGTCGGCAATGCACCGGACTTCAAAGACGCCCGAGCCGCCTCCGTCCATGGCGCCAGCTGCGTGAAGACAATACCCGTATTTGAAGCGACTGGCGTGCGTCGAAGCGCCTGCCACGGATAAACGTTGTACGCGGCTGGCGGTAAATCGACGCCGTCATCAAAGAGTGTTTCGCGATGGTAGATACATGTGAGCGCCCAAAACAGAATTGCTACGACTAATGGCACATGCCGATGATACCTATTCCAGAGGTACACCAACCCCGCGACTGTCGTTGTGAATAGAACGAATGGCATTAACACCATTGTATCTCGATAGACCTTGCTGCTTAGGGTTACAACGAGCGAGGTCGCTTCAGGCCTCGCGGCGCGGAGGACACATCGCTAAGGTTAGCTGCCGGCGCAAGCTCGAACACCTTGGGCGCGTCTTATATGTGGTACGAGCGTACTTGTGTTTGGCTGATGCGATTATGGCGCTGTCGATACGTGACGAGATTGATCGAGCACCGACCCCGCTGCAGCCGAACACTACGGTGAAGCCGGGCTCAAGAAATGGCCGTGGGCTACTACTTCACAGGGCATGTTATAGATGAGGTAGTACGGCATTATTTATGCACTGCCATATGGGTGGCAGTCCGTAGTGCTGGTACCTGGCCGCGGACAGTCTCGTTCACGAGAGCGAGCATCTATGGCCCGTATCTCCGAGACGAAGGAGGCAACCTATGCATAATCATGGCGCATCGAGAAAGTTGTTTGTTCTTGAAATCATCGTAATAGCAGTTCTGGCGGTGATGGTTACACCGGCAGCGACGTTCGCACAGTGCCCTTGGAGTCCGCCCGAGCAGCCCTCCCTAGGCCCACCGACCTACTACGCAGGACCATACTATTGGAAGTGGTGTGAGGTCTGGACGACGAACTACAATTCACTTACCCCGCACACAGACCAGCTTGTCTCATTTTACCCAGATCAATCAGGCAATCCCCGCAACAGTGGTATGGGGATGGGCATCGTGCGGATGAACAGTGGCACGTATAACTTTTTTCAAGCGAAAGATAATACCGCCGCAAACAACTACGGTTATTCCGGTTCTGACTACGCGACTGTATCGACGTTTATCGGCGATCACGTCGACTCTTTTCTACGGCGAGATTTTGATGGCGCATACGACCGACACCCAGCGATGACGTTTTTGCAGTTGCCACAGAACGGTGACCTGGTTACGATGGCCGACAATAGCGTCAAACAACTGTCAACGGACGCGCTCCCCGGCAATCTTGCGGCGACTGCCTGTCCGCAACCCGATCAAAACGCCACCTGCTCCACGGGCATGATGTGGCAGATTGGATCAGGCTTCGCGCCAGTTGTGGCTCCGGGCCTCTCGAGTGACCCGCCCTATTCCCAGCGTATTTACTCGTTTTTTCCTCCCGAGGCGTATCCGCCAGACTGCGCCGTCGGCGGTCATCTGCTCGGCTTTGCTAGTCTAA
>JBBQVV010000521.1:0-4020 GCA_038211235.1 Chthonomonadales bacterium
CGGTATTACCGCGTGTGCCCTGAACAGTTAATCCGCCAGCTCAGTCTGTCGGAGCGGAGCGCCGACATCAGTAATCGGAAAGACATCCGTGATCGCCTTCACTTCGGGCAAAATATAGACAATGCCCACCGTCCCTGTGAATGCTTTCCGGATGACGCCGTCGTAAAAAACGGGAGGAACATTAATGCAGCCATATGTAATTCGCTTGTCCAACGCCGATTTCGTCGCTAATCGTTCCCGTCGATGATCGCTCGGCGCGCCGGTAACTACCCTGTGGAGCGGAACCGAGGTGCCATAGTCGACCCAGAGCAGGTCTTGCTCGAAATCACGACCGAGCGAGGCAACGAAACGCCCGGCAGGCGTGAACCGCTCATCCGGCCTGATAGTGCTCAGCTTTCGATTGCCGATCCCGGGAACACTGTCGTCGCCGTGAGCCATGCCAAGAAGCGCAAAGGTGGCGCCCTGCAACTGGCCGTCACTGTCAAAGACAAAGACCTTAGCTCGCGCCTTGTCGATGATGACGAAGGGCAAGTCATGGTTATCGTGCGACGTGACCACCCAATCTGTAACGCGTCGAGCGTCGCCCGATGCGACCTCGCCGGCGAACCTTGCGGACGTAGGCTGACCCATCAGCGGCGTATGCCCTCGCTCTGCCACACCTTGCATCGCGGTGGCGGGGACGCTGTACGTCCGACCCCATACCGGAGCTGTACCGACCAGCAAAAAAGCCACAAACACGGGTCTTAAGTCGGCGATCACGATCGGCTTGGGTTTCGCCACTGTTCCGTCTCCAGACAACATATCAGTGGCGGGACTGCTTGGGTTTGTAAACCGGCGGCACGGGCCGCGGCACAGGTGGGCGTACAACGACCGGGACCGGGGCGGCCAGCGGTGTCTGCGGCGCGGCTACAACCTCATTCGACGGCATCCTAACTCCGCCATTCGTCACGACGAACGACGCCTGCGTGAGGCCTGGCGGCACCCAAATTGTAGGTGGAAAGAGGATCAGCGGTGTCAGTATCGCGGTCGGTATCGGCGCGGGCGTCGGTGTCGGAGTTGGCGTCGGAGTTGGTGTCGGAGTTGGTGTCGGAGTTGGTGTCGGAGTTGGCGTCGGCGTTGGCGTCGGCGTTGGCGTCGCAGCATTAATCGTGCCGGTCGTCCGAATCGTGCCGGTACAGCACGACGTTGCCAGCGCATATCTGGCCACCCCGGGACCGCCGAGCGTGTAGCCGCTGAAAGTCACACCGATGTTCGTGGCAACCGCGGAATTGTCGAAATTCGCCTGAGCGCCGGGACCGGCGACCAGAAGCACTTCGGTCGGCACGCCCGAGGTCGCGGTGGTATTGAAGCCGCTCAGCGCGACGTTTGTAGTCCCGTCGAACGTCTTGGTGGCGGCGGGGAAAACGAGCATCCGGGCATCGATTACAGCGCCGCCCGACAGGGAGAAGTGTTGTGAAAAATTGGTTGGCTGCGCATAAGATAGCGGGTTGTAGCGGATTGCGATCTGGGCGTTCGGTCCAACGACGGTTACCGGCGGCGCGGTCGCCCCGAAAATAACGGTTCCTCCGCTGACGCCCGGCCCGGTACCGTCGAAGCCTGCGATCAGCGTCACGCCCGGAGCGAGGCCAAGGCTCTGCGCCGGGATCGACGAACCGCGCGTCAGGACGACGGCACCGTTGATCAACAGATCGCGCCCGGCGCACAGCGCCAGATTGCCATCGGTGGTCGTGAGCGCGGCGACGGTTTGCACGGTGACGTTATGGCCGGCGTTGATCAGGATGCTGCCATTGGTGGTGGTGATGGCGGCGGCCAGGTTCGCGTCGCGGCCGCAGCAAACGACGATATTGCCGTTCGTCGCTGTGATCGCGCTGTTCAGATTGAAGTCGCGTGATGCCAGCATCCGTAGCGTCGTCGTGCTGGGGGTAGCCGTCCACGATACAGCTTCGTTGACATTGATGTCGCCATTGCCGGGGGCGGCCGTGAATAGATTGGATGTCGGGGGCGTACCGCCGACGATCGCATCGTTGCCGGTCGTGGTGCTGATCGTGACGCTGTTGGTCACCAGCAGCGCCGACAGCGTCGCGCCCGAGATATTCTTTCCGGCAGCGATCGTGAAATCCTGCGGATCGATCGACCAGGTGCCGGTGGTCCCGCGTGGCGCCAGTGTCGTGATGCGGACGCCGTCGGCAACCTGAACGTTGGATGCGGAGGTTTCGATGAAGCCGCCGTTGCCGCCGCCCGGTGCGCCGGCATCGAGTGTGCCGCCAACATTGACAGTTCCGCCGTGCATGTCGGCGAGCAGCATGATCGTGCCACCGTGGTTGGCGACAGTTTGGGCAACGATGACGCCGGTGTTATTCACGACGGTCTTGAGCAACTGACCGGCGGCCTGCGTCGTCATCAGAACACGGCCGCCGTTGGCCGCGATCATCCCGCTATTGTCGACGATGGCTAGCGCCGCGCCGCGGTCGATCGCGACGTTTAACAGACCATCACCGGTGAAATCGAGCGTGATCGCCTGTCCGCCCGCGAGCGCTACTGTGCCAAGTCTCGCCTCGATTGAGCCTTGGTTGCTAACATGGGCACCCATCAAGACGACAACACCGCCATCGGCGTTGATCGTGCCCTTGTTGAGGACCCCGCCGCCGGTACCAGCAAATTTATTGGTGCCAGCCATGAAATCGGCATCGGAAATGCCCAAGGTTGAGGCAACCAGCCCTCCGACGTTCACCTGTGATGCGGAGCCGAACAGGATGCCATTTGGGTTAACGATAAAGACTCTGCCATTCGCCGTCAGGCTGCCGAGGATCGCTGACGGGTCTTGCCCGAGGACGCGGTTGAGTGCGACCGAGGAACGACCCGGCTGAACAAACGTAACGCCTTCGTGGCTACCAATGCTGAAAGCTTGCCAGTTGATGACGGCGTTCTGGCTCGTCTGGTTGATCGTCATTTGGTCGGTGCTTGAGGCGATTGAGGCGATTCCGTTTGTGACGGCGCCACCAATTGGCAGCGCTTCAGCTGCCATCGGCAACCCCAGCAACGCCGCCGTCGCGACCCCGGCGAGCAGACGCGCGCTCCACCGGACCGTCCTGAGAGGCGTGCAGGTGAAGTCAAAACGCATTACCAATACCCTTTTACTAAGGTGCACCCGGGGTCCGCCGGGTCGTGCGCGCGGTCAGAACTGCTTGCTTGCCTGCACCCAGAATTGCCCGGAAGCGTCGGGCCCGGACATCACTCGCGCGCCTCCGAGTCGGTGCGCGTACGACAGCTTCACCACGAAGTTATTATTGTCAGCCCATGTCACGCCGACCCCGACGCCGCTCAGGCTGGCGCTGTTGGGAGCAGCCGAAAAGCGATTGCGGTTAAAGGTGATGTCGCCGTGATCTACGAAGGCAACCAGTTGAACATCCCCGAGGGCCCGCCGCGACAGCGCCGCCAGTGTCAGTCGGGCTTCTGCCGTTGCGATATAGCCTTGGTCGCCGAAGGCCTCGCCTTCGGGGTAGGCTCGAACACCATATGCACCGCCTAGCTCCATTTTTTCCGAAATATCGAGATTTTTTGACGCCAATTGGCCACGGGCGGCGATGTAAAGCGACAGCGGGCCGTCAATGGTCTGCAAACGACCGATGGTCGCGTTGACTTTGTTGAAGCTGCCGTTGCTGCGGGTCGTCAGCGCGTCGATCGCGCGCACCGCCGACATCCGGATATCGAGATCACCAAAGCTCCAGCCGAGCGAGCCATACGTCACGCCGGTACGGTCGTGCTCGTCACCCGACAGGCCAGCCGTCCCGACTGTCGAATGTCGATTGTTAATACTACCGGTGACATCGACTTCATCGTTGAACTTTTTGAAATCGCCTCCAGCCAGCAGATACAGGTTGGACTTGCCCCGATAAAATGGAGAGGCATTGTCTCAGCTGACGGCTCGTTTTTCGAACTGTGCGGGGCTGAGGTAGTCGAGCGCCGAGTGACGCCTCACGGGGTTGTAGAACCCGTCGATGTAGCGGGCAATGTCCCGCT
>JBBQVV010000522.1:0-4013 GCA_038211235.1 Chthonomonadales bacterium
AGCGCGAGCTCGGCTCGAACTCCCGATCCCCCCGCTGGGCCATTGCGTACAAGTATCCTGCCCTCCAGGTTCGTTCAAGAGTCGAAAGTATCGAAGTACAGGTCGGTCGTACCGGCGCCATTACCCCGGTTGCCAACCTGACGCCTGTCGCCGTCGCGGGCGTGATGGTCTCCCGGGCGACACTCCACAATGAATCCGAGATTCATCGCAAGGATGTGCGTGTAGGCGACACGGTCGTTATTCAGCGCGCCGGCGAAGTCATTCCGGAGATCGTCGAGGTAATTACGAACGAGCGCGACGGAACCGAAACCATCTTCGAGATGCCCACGGAGTGTCCGTCGTGCGCCACCCCGCTTGTCCGCGCGGAGGGCGAGGCCGTGCTCCGATGCACAAATGTGGAATGCCCGAAGAAGGTCACGGAGGGAGTTCAACATTTTGCGTCGCGCGGCGCCATGGACATCGAGGGCATTGGCGAGAAGCAGTGCGAGCAGCTCACCGAATCGGGGCTTGTCAAGGATCCGGCAGATCTCTATTCCCTGACCAAAGAGCAGCTTCTCCAGTTTGACAGGATGGGTGAAAAGCTGGCAGACAAGATTCTGGCGAACATCGAGAACAGCAAGACCCGTCCCATGGCGAACCTTGTCTACGCCCTCGGCATAAGACACATCGGCGAGCACGCGGCGGAGGTGCTTGCATCGCAATTCGGCTCTCTGTCCGAGCTGCGCGATGCAACCGCGGACGAGCTCGCCGGAGTCCATGAGATCGGAAGGACAACGGCCGAGAGTATCGTAAACTGGTTTGCTCAACCTCGAAACCGGCTCGTTCTCGACAAGCTGGAACGCGGGGGGGTTCGACCGTCGGCACACCACGCGCTGCCGAAGTCGGATCAGTTTGAGGGGAAGACGTTCGTGTTCACAGGCACGCTGACCAGGCTGAAGAGAGACGAGGCCGAGACGATGGTGAAGCAGCGCGGGGGCCGCGCGAGCGGCAGCGTCAGCAGGCAAACCGCGTTCGTGGTCGCCGGCGATGCCGCGGGAACCAAGCTGGTGAAGGCTCGGGAGCTGGGAGTGCCCATACTAACGGAGGACGAGTTTATCGCCCTCGCGGAAGTGGATTAGGCAGAATCACGATATTCATCGACGCTTGGAATGGATCCACCCGGATTGAACATCCGCTCGACCTCATCGCGGCTCACCATAATTTCGCGTGGTTTGGCGCCGTTTAACGGTCCTACAATTCCCCGCTCCTCCATCATCTCCACTATCCTCGCAGCCCGCGTGTACCCGATCCGGAAGCGGCGCTGCAGCATCGAAGTGGACGCCTGACCATTGTTCACCACAAGCCGCACGGCCTGCTCGAAGAACTGATCGTCGACGTCTTCCGTGGCGCCGCCGCCACCGCTCTCGCCGTCCTGCGACTCGTTCAGCGTGATGCTAAAGGTCGGTTTCTCCTGCTGCTTCAGATAGTCTACCAGTGCGTTCGTCTCGGCCTCGCTTAGCAGAGCTCCCTGAATTCGGATCGGTTTGGGTGCATCCATCGGCATATACAGCATATCACCTCGGCCAATCAGCCGGTCCGCGCCGACCATGTCGAGGATTGTGCGTGAGTCGACCTGTGATGCCACCGCAAACGCGATCCGCGAGCCGATATTCGCCTTAATGGTGCCGGTGATGATGTCCACGGATGGCCGCTGAGTAGCGATCACGAGATGGATTCCAGTCGCCCTGGCCAGCTGTGCGATCCGGCAGATAGACTGTTCGACCTCCGCGCCCTGCTGCATCATCAGATCCGCCAGCTCGTCCACGATGACGACGATGAATGGAAGCTTCTCTGAATCGGGGACGCGCTGGTTGTACCCGTCGATGTTACGCGTGCCGACGACGCTGAACAGGTCATACCGCCGGTCCATCTCCTTGATCGCCGCCCGGAATATGCCCGCAGCCTGTTTTACATCCGTTACGACTGGATGCATCAGATGGGGAATGCCGTTCCAAAGAGTTAGCTCGACACGTTTAGGGTCGATCATCATCAGCTTTACTTCGCGTGGGGTTGCGCGATAGATCAGGCTTGCAATCAGCACGTTCAGGCAGACGGATTTGCCGCTGTTCGTCGAGCCGCCAATTAAGAGGTGCGGCATCTTGGTCAAATCCGCGTACTTGAACCTGCCGGAGACGTCCTTGCCAAGAGCAATCGTCAGCTTTGACTCAGCCTGTTGGTATTCCGGCTGTTCAAGGCACTCGCGCAGAAGCACCTGGCTTCGGGTATTGTTGGGCACTTCCAGGCCGATAGCAGCTTTGCCCGGAATTGGCGCCTCGACACGCACGTCGATCGCAGCCAGGCTCATCGACAGGTTGTCGGCCAGCCCGACGATCTTGCTCACCTTGATCCCTGGCGCCAGCTGAATCTCGTAGCGCGTCACGGTGGGGCCGGACGCGACCTCCGTCACCGTCGCCTTGATTCCGAACTGGTCCAGAGTTCGTTCTATTGTGTCGGCACGGTCCTGGACCTCCGTTTGAGATCGCTTAACAACCGATGCCGGCGCGATGTTAAGAAGCTCAATAGGAGGCAGCGCGAACAGCGGCATGGATAGTTGAGGCGCCCCCGCGGCGGTGCCGACTGCGACGGGCTTGTCTGGCTGTGTCGCCGGCTGGTGGACGTCCGTGGCGGGGCGGCCGCCTGCCACAACCGCCATTCCATCCTCCACAGGCTCGGCGACAACCCTTCTGGAGCGTGTAGACGGAGGCTCGGCGACTGCAGCGGACGCGCTGGAGATTGTCTCACTCCGTTCCGCCTCATGCCGATCGCCGGGCCTTAGGCCCATGTGGAGCTTTTCCCACATGGCGTAGAGCGGATTTGTCGAGGTCGGTCGATCTACGGCAGCCTCCGAGCCCGAGTCGGCGAATGTTGTGCGAAGGTCCCTCCTGTAGAGCTGCCCGCCGGCTCCGTTCATCCGGAGAGCCGGCTGACGCTGAGTCTCCGTCTCGGAGACTTCCCCGCTACCAGCGCCGTTCCTCTCCCCGAAACGAAAGTTGATCATTCCCTTCGCGCGCTGGCCCACGGGATGAAGGATCTCGGCGAGCGGTCGGTCAAGAATGAGAATGATCGAGATCACCGATATGAAAACGAGTAAGAGCCAACTCAAAGAGGACCCGAGGAGCGTCTTCATCGGCCATCCACCGAAGCAGCCGATGAGACCGCCAAGGCTCTTGATGCGCTCGGGCCGCTCCCACCACTTTGCGGCTCCAAGCAGACTATCTGCGAAGACGAGGTACTGTGATGAGACGATCACGATGAAAATGAGACCGAACCCGACGGAGGTGCGGCTGAGCGAGAAGCGCGGGTGCCCACGGAGAAGCATCGTAGCAACGAAGGCGGTCAGAACCGGAAAGACGAATGCCCCCCACCCTGCCAGTCCCTGCATGGCTTCGCGGAGCTGGGCCAACAGTCCCGGCTCTCTCTGGCCATACAGACAATAGAATCCGGCTACACTCACAAAAAACAGTCCCACGCCGATAATATCTCGGGTGCGCTGATCGAGCGGTCCCGGTGGGTCCGGCTGATAGCTGACCGGAACTAGCTTCGGCTTCGCCATGGGGTACTACCTCCAACACGTTCTCTGGAATTATAGCAGAAAGTTGAAGGAGCAGTGATTGATTGCCCGTTTACGGGACGGGCCGTATCACGGCGAACCGGCAGCTGTGACGAACGGATTGACCGATTGTATCCGGTTCGACAAGGATTTCACTTCACCAATCGCGTATCTAGCGACGTCTTAGTAGACGTCTTAGTACGAGATAGTCCAGCCTGAGTTTAGGACGCCACGATGCTGCAGCCCAGGGACGCTAGTTCGCCGGAGGAAACAAAAGGCGGCTCGGCCTCTCGTAAGATGAACACTATTCCGTGCCCGGCCCGCACAGATCGTCTGTGGCACCAGCTTCTTGATCGGCTCTCGAACGGCATCGCCTTGTTGGATTCTGCGAGCCGCAAGACACTCTGGGCTAACCTGGCGATGC
>JBBQVV010000523.1:0-3998 GCA_038211235.1 Chthonomonadales bacterium
CTGCGTGCAGTCGTACTCTATCAGGAACGTTCCGCCCTGTATTCGGTAGTAGTGGCCCTGCCCGCGATCCAGTCCGCCCATCCAGGCGAACTTCACACTGTCCATTCCCGCGCTTCGGACCGCTTCAAGCCTCTGTTTCGCGATCTCGGGAGCCTGGACATTGGCATACTCCTGGATCAGAGTCAGTAGGACTCCCTTTTGCTCCCTGTCGAGCTCGCCATACGCGACCCCTTTGTCCTCGAGGATCGCTGCCTGCCGCGATGCGGCTGTGACGATATCGCCCGGCGCCGTGTCGCTGAGGATCGCGCTCTTGAGCTGTTCGGCGTTAAGCGACTTTACCAGGGCGCGGCCGAGGTCCTCCTCTGCCTTCAAGACGCGTGTACCTTTCAGCGCGCCTGTTCGGACCTCCGCGGGATTGCTTCCCAGGAACTGCGGGCTGCTAGCCACGACCTTGCCCTTGATGGCGGTCCAGTGGAGCGAGACGTGGTGGCCCTCGTAGCGCCAGCCCCACGTTCCTTTCGGCTCCGGGTCGCCAAATATGGCGAAATAGTAGAGATCAGGATCGCGTGTAGGGCCGGAGCCCTTTTCAAGATCGCGCAAGACGTTCTCCAGGCGGCGAATCGTCTCAATCTTACGATACCCGGACTTGCTCAGACTTACAAGCAGCAGCGCCTGTGCTGCCCCCTGCTGGTCGGCGGTCATCGCCTTATAGTGGAGACCCTTGCGTTCCATCGGAATATAGTGCCAGTTCAGGCGCTCCTCGGATTGGAACGGCATCTGCGCCTTCAGCTTCTCATCGCCGTTGAGTGTTGCAAGGAACGCCGTCGCCGCTCCCGCCAGGGTCGGCTTGGACTGACCGGCCGCCGGCTTATCACTAAGTCTGTCGGCCGCCGCAAGCGTGCCACCGACGATCACTTCGCGTCTGTTAAGCATGGAATCTCCTATGGAGCATGAGTGGTTGAAACTGCTCGAAAGTTAGTCGCGTTAGCCCCGGCGTCCTGCACTGGCTCACCGCATTACCTCTTTCCAGTGCTCGGGAACCGGCGCTGGGTGATAGGCGATGTTGAGGTCCGGTGTTGCCAGCCGGACTCCGCCGCGGAAGTGACTCTCGACTCCGTAGGCGAGAATGCCGGTCGTCAGGTAGGTGCGCTCGCCTGGCGTCGTCGGCCGGCCGGATAGGTACATCTCTTCCAGGGCGCGAACGGTGGCGGAAAAGTGCTTGAGCCGCGGCACCGGGTCTAGCAGGTATGACGCGGCGACGATCTCGCGGCTGCCGGTCGGCCGGTAGGCGAACGCGAACTCCTGGCAGTATCCGTTGGCCATTATCACGGTCATGCGCTGGCCATCACGATACTCGATGTCGAAGGCGTTCACGTCCGCTATGTAGTCTTGAGGCTTTCCATTCGGATGCTTGACAGCGCCGAGTGCGGCGTCCGCGATCTCGGCGGGCCAGTTGCCCGCGCGGTGAGCGTCCCACACGGACTGGCCGCTCAGGACCTGAACGCTCTTTACGCCAGTTTCTCCGCCCGCGCGGCACTCCGCGATGTGCTGGCCGGTTTCCAGGGCGTGGAATCCGTACGATTCGAGGCCGGCGTAGCCAACCGCGATGATGTGGTCGAGCCGCTGTCCGTGTGGGAGTGGAGCGAGGGGCTCGAACTTCGCATAGGGCAGGCTGCTCCCCGCCATCCAGGGTAACTTCATTCTCCGGATGGTCCGCCACATGTATTTCGCCCAGGTCCAGTTCCAGCTCATGTGCTTGTCGTTGAAGACGGGGACCACACGCCCGGCCTGCTGGAATACTCCAACGACCTGGTCGAACAGCTCACGCCGTGGAAAGAGCTGCTGCCCCTTGGCGTTGAGCGGATAGGTGCCGTGCTCGCCGACGATCACGATCCCATCGACCGCGAGGGAGTCGCCTCCTTGGCAGAGCGCGGTCGCGACGGAAGGGTAGAGCGGAACGTTGTGCCGGTTTGCCGTTTCAATGCCGACGTCGTCGGTGGAGATCTCCTTCAGGTGCATGGCGACCACGTCGCAGCGCGGCTCCTCGAAGTGATCGTCGAACTGCTTGCCCTCCAGGAACTTGGTGCAGTAGCAGACTCCGTGACTCGTCGCGCCATACTGGGTGAGAATCACCGCCAGCTTCGGCCGTCGCGCGGGAGGGGAACCTGCCTGCGCGCCCTCCTTAACCGCGCGGACCGCAAGCGCCGCCCCCGCACTCGTCTTCAAGAATTCGCGCCGCGTAGCGCTTTCTCGTCTGCTCATGCTTCGTTCGTCTCCAATCCACGTTCGCCCCACCACGCCGACCACCCCATATCATCGGTCCGTGAGCTCGATGTAGTGCTGGTCCGGATCCTCCAGAAAGTAGGAACGGCGGCCAGACGGAAACGCGATCGGTCCCGATACGTCGATACCACTCCCCCGAATGGAGGCGCCTGCCGCGTCAAGGCTGTTCGGGTCGACGCGGAATGCGACATGGTAGACGCCTCCTCTTGGCGCTCCAACACGTGCCAGGTACTCGCGGGCCAGCACTGTTCCGGGATCGGAAGGCACGAAGAGTGCGAGCAAGAAGTCTCCGCTTCTGAGAAACGCGTTTCTGCCCGGATCGCGACTCTCCACAACGAAGCCCAGCGTCTCCACATAGAACGCGATGGCACGCTCAAGATCGCTTACCCAGAGGGCCAACTCCGACAGGCTGTGAATGGTACCCGATTGAAGTTTCAAAGGCGCTCCCCGGCCCACAGTCGGGCTCGCCGTGCAAGTTTCACAGTGTTCGTCCGGCGATGATGCGAACGAGGGGTACCTTTCGCCTCATTCTCTCGATTTCCTGCTGTCTGGAGGGCATTCCGCGCGCCATTCCGCGCATTCACCTATCGTTGCAATAATCGTTGCAATAATCGTTGCAATAGAGGAGAATCGTCGATCCGTGACCAACGAGCCATCACTTCCGACCGTGCAGAGGAGCTATCCATGTTGACGTTGCGCCTGCTCATCCTTGTGATCAGTCTCGTTGCGTTCGCCCCGGCCGCGTTCGCGGCGCTGCAGGAGCTTCCGGGCACGGAGTCGCTTACCGGAAACGACGACATGGCGGCGCACATGGTGGACGGAATCCACGCGTACCTGGATCGGCAGCTCGCGGCTTCACAGGTTGGAAGAGCGGCGCAGTGGCATCGCGAACTTACTTCGAGCGCGCGCTACGTAAATTCGGTAAAACCTAACCGCGAGCATTTCCACAGAATGATAGGGTTGACGGACGTCCGCGAAACGGTCACCCTCCGGCTTGACGCCTCCGTGCGAGAGGGCGATGGTACTCCCGGACTGGCCGGAAGCGGCTCCGGCTATCGCGTCTATCGAGTGAGATGGAACGTGTTTCGCGGTGTGGAGGGAGAGGGACTGATGCTGGTCCCGAGTCAGCCGGCCCGTGCGGACATCGTTGCCCTTCCCGATTGCGATGTGTCTCCGGAGATGCTCGTCGGGCTGGCGCCTGGCATTCCGAGAGAGTCGCAATACGCGAGACGCCTGGCCGAGAACGGGTGCCGCGTACTCGTGCCGGCGCTGATCGACCGCGGAGCTGCCTACTCCGGCATTGCAGGAGCTGCAACGACCAACCAGCCTCATCGCGAGTTCCTCTATCGCGCGGCGTACGAGATGGGTCGGCATATCGTAGGCTACGAAGTACAGAAGAGTCTGGCCGCCGTAGACTGGTTTCTTGGCGAGGGTAAATCGCAGGCAAATCTGTTGCGGCCGGTCGGCTTGATAGGCTATGGTGAGGGTGGGCTCGTCGCCCTGTACGCCGCAGCCGCGGACCCTAGGATCGCGGCGACCGTGGTCAGCGGCTATTTTGGACCACGCGAGCGGATGCCGCAAGAGCCCATCTACCGGAACGTCTTTGGTCTGCTTCGAGAGTTTGGCGATGCTGAGATCGCAAGTCTCATCGCCCCTCGCAGGCTGGTCGTCGAGGCGTCGCGGGGTCCCGAGGTCGCAGGCCCGCCCCAGAACGG
>JBBQVV010000524.1:0-3994 GCA_038211235.1 Chthonomonadales bacterium
GTGAATGTGGACGTTAGCAGGGATCGGGTTCGCAATAGTCCGGAATGGGATCCGCGCGAGCCGATAACCCGGATTTACGAGGATGAGCTATCCGCCTACTACGCTCGGACATCAGCTGAACCGGCCGTCGCCGGCCGGTAACGATACGCCACTACAACGCCATCGAAACCGGAGGACAGCATGGATATCTCGAAGAAAGAGTTGACATTACCCGAGATTGGGCTTCTCGCGACGACTCGTGTCGCGTTGGGTGTAGGAATTGGCCTGCTGCTGGCCCAGAGACTTAGCGCGGAACGCCGAACCGCGGCTGGGTGGTCTCTCCTACTGGTCGGCCTGGTGACCACGGTTCCGCTCGCCGCGCAGATATTCGGCGAGCATGATCATCGGTCCGCGGACTGCCGCGGTCGAGAAGCCGAGTAACGCGAGTTAGTTGCACAAGGGCCGCCCCGCCCCCTGTCACACAAAGATATATTAAAATACACATTGAGAATAGAGCGATTGAAGATGAACAACACACTGTCCGACACACAGCCTATCACGTATAGCCAGGCGGTCGTCGCGAGCTATCGGAGCCATACCGAGGCGGAGGCAGGGATACGCCGTCTGTCTCACGGTGGGATACCGATCAGTCAGATTTCGATCATAGGGCGGAACTTTGAGACGCACGAGGAAATCCAGGGCTTTTACCGTCCGGCCGACGCTGCACTCGCAGGAGCCAGCACGGGAGCGTGGTTCGGAGGTCTTTTTGGTTTGATGTGGGGGGCGTTGGGATGGTTCTCCGTCCCCATCGTGGGCCCGCTGCTTGTTCTTGGTCCGCTGGCGGGACTGATCGCCAGCGCTATCGGCGGCGCCGGCCTCGGCGCCCTGATCAACGGCCTGGTGGCTGCGGGGGTTCCCAGAGAGCATGCCTTAAAGTACCAGGATCTCCTGCAATCAGGCGAGTTTCTGGTTGTCGTCCACGGAGATGCGAGCCAGACCGCGCTGGCGCATGGGATACTTGAAGGAACGGGTCAGACGCACCTTCAGGCTCATGGAGCTTGAGGCATGAGGCCGACGAAGTGCCGGCCTGCTCGCCACCTGGATTATAGGATGTGCATTCGTCATCAGACCACGCGCCATTGGCGCGTTGACGCGCAAGAAGCCGACTGGATGCGTTGGACCGGACAGCATTTCTTGCTCGGCACGGTGCCACTCGGTATTCTATGCTACGAACCGCACTACGCCCAAGGTGCTGGTTATCAACTTGTGAACGCCGATCAACAGACGGGATGAAATAGCATGGATAAACGAAATCGCCCCGCCCCCGGTGGACCCGGAATTTCGGCACGCTGGACTTCGAGCGCTAAGACGTGCGTTGGCACAGCCCTGAGTGACGAAAGTCGGGTATGGTTCACCCTAAGCCACGGAATCCTCAACGAGATATACTACCCCCGCATCGACCAAGCCTGCACCCGCGACATGGGGCTGATAGTCACGGATGGAGCGGATTTCTTCTCGGAGGAGAAAAGGGACTCGGACTCCGTCGTTCACCGCCTGGCCGATGGTCTACCGGCCTTACGGTTGCTCAACACATCTCGTGACGCCCGTTATCGCATCGAAAAACAGGTCATTGCCGATCCACATCATGACACAGTTTTACTGCAGGTACGGTTTACTGCCCTGCGTGGAGTACTGTCCGACTACCACCTTTATGTCGTGCTCGCACCACACCTTGGAAATGAGGGCGGCGGTAACACCGCTTGGTTGGACGATTTCGACGGAACGCCTTTACTGTTAGCCCAGCGCGACGACAGTGCGCTGGCGCTGGTCTGCTCGGTGCCGTGGACGAAGCGATCCGTTGGCTACGTTGGTTCGTCCGATGGCTGGCAAGATCTGAACGCTCATAAGCAAATGATCTGGGAATACACCCGAGCCGAGAGCGGCAACGTGGCCCTGACTGCTGAGATCGATCTTCGCAAGTCGCAGGGAAACGTTGTCCTCGCGCTCGGATTTGGCGTCGACGCGGCCGAAGCGGCCACAAACGCCATTGGCAGCCTTCGTGACGGGTTTTACATGGCTCAGCAAGACTACGTTGCCGGATGGCAGGCATGGATGGAGATGCACACTTCGTTACCGAAAGGCGGCCTGTGTCCAGGAGATCTTTCGCGGATAAGTCTCGCCGTGCTACGCACTCACGAGTCCAAGGCCGTGCCCGGCGGTCTCATCGCCAGCCTATCCATCCCGTGGGGATTTAGCAAGGGCGACAACGACCTCGGTGGTTACCATCTGGTCTGGCCGCGAGACATGGTCGAAGCCGCCGGCGGCCTGCTAGCCACCGGCGCGCACGATGACGCGCGCCGCGTACTCACGTATTTGCAGGCAACCCAGCAATCGGACGGACACTGGCCGCAGAACATGTGGCTGGACGGTTCGCCCTATTGGAACGGAATCCAAATGGACGAGACGGCTTTGCCAATCCTGCTGGTGGACCTATCCCATCGCGAACAGGCATTAACCGACGCCGATATGGTCGGGTTTTGGCCTATGGTGCGGCATGCCGCAGGCTACTTGGTTCGTAACGGTCCGGTGAGTCCGCAGGATCGCTGGGAGGAAGATCCCGGCTATATGCCCTTCACGGTCGGCGCTGAAATCGCATCGCTCCTAGCGGCGGCGGACCTGGCCGACTTGAACCACGAGGCGGCCATAGCGACCTACCTCCGCGAGACCGCCGACGTCTGGAATGAATCCGTCGAACGCTGGATGTATGTGACCGGCACCGACTGGTGCCGAGAGTTCGACGTCGAAGGGTATTACGCTCGGATCGTTCCGACTGGTGCAGTGGATGGAGTGTCCCTTTTCCAGCAAAATGTGCATGTAAAGAACGTTTTAGCAGCAGAGGACACCTGTCTTGCCAGTCACCTTGTCAGCCCTGATGCCCTGGCCCTGGTGCGGTTTGGTGTCCGCGCTGCCAACGATCCCCGCATTCAAAACACGGCAAGAGTCATCGACGCTTTGCTCAAGATCGAGACGCCGTCCGGCCCCACTTGGCATCGCTATAACGACGATGGCTACGGCGAGCACGAGGACGGCTCTCCCTTCGATGGTACGGGGATTGGCCGCGGATGGCCGCTGCTCACCGGCGAGCGGGCTCACTACGAGCTCGCTGCGGGACGGGTCGGCAACGCGGAACGGCTCCTGGCGACGTTCGAGTCGTTTGCGAATGAGGGCGGCCTGATCCCGGAACAGGTATGGGACTCGCCCGACATACCGGAACGCGAGCTGTATTTTGGCAGGCCGTCCGGTTCGGGTATGCCGCTCGTCTGGGCTCACGCAGAATACCTCAAGCTCCGGCGATCACTGCGCGACGAGCGGGTCTTCGACCTACCGCCGCAAACCGTTCAACGTTACGTCATTGAGAAGACGCCGTCACCGCGTATGGTATGGCGGTTTAACCACAAGATTCGATCGATCCATGTCGGCAAGGCTTTGCGGATTGAGACGCTGACCGGCGCCGTGGTTCATTGGACCGCTGACGATTGGAACACGGTCCAGAACGTCACGTCACGCGACGTAGGCATTGGAGTTCATGTCGTCGATCTAGCGACTGAAGCTCTTACCGAAGGTCGGCAGGTCAAGTTCACTTTCCACTGGTGCGACGCTGACCGCTGGGAAGGCACGGACTTCATCGTTAGTGTCGCCTCTTTGCAAAGCGGAACGTCCGTCACTGCCGAGAGGAGTGGGGCCGATGACGAATAAGGCTCGAGCGGACGGGAAACGCGTAGTCTACCTCGCCACAGCAGTCGCTGCGCTGGGCGGCATGCTGTTTGGTTACGATATCGGAGTGATCTCCGGAGCGATCCTGTTTATCAAGAAAGACTTTTCTCTGTCCCCGGGTCTGGAGGAAATCGTTGTTAGCTCGGTCTTGCTGGGATCGCTCGTCGGCGCGACCGTGGGAGGAATGCTGGCCGACCGCCTTGGCCGACGCAGGCTGTTGATTGCGGCAGCGATTGTTTTC
>JBBQVV010000525.1:0-3975 GCA_038211235.1 Chthonomonadales bacterium
GCTCGCCGGACTGGAAACGAAGCTCCGCTTGGACGCGGACGACGACTTCGCGCGGGACCGGGTCGTGCGCGCCGGCGTGCGCGATTCCGGCGTTTCGTTCAATAACCGTGCCATTGAGCGGCATCGGACGGAGTTTGGCGCTTATTGGAAGAGCTTCGACTTCGCCAGCAACGGGAACAACAAGAACATCTTCCTCGATCCGCTCAACTTCGTGCCGGACGGCGGCGAGTTCATCTTCAACCTCCCCAACGGCCTGCAGGCGTATCTGATCGCGAACGGCAAAGGCAAGCGGCTCGACGAGGCGCCCTCCACCATCGTGCAGATACGGGACGCCGCATTTCGCGATAAGGTCGTGCACAATGGCCTCTCCTGCATCGGCTGCCACACGCACGGAATGAACCGCATGCCGAACCAGGTTCGCGACATGCTGGATACGCAGACACGGACCGCCTACGATCTGGAGAAGGCGAAGCGGATCTACGTTCCGCAGGACGAGCTAAAGCGCGTCTTCCAGGAGGACGATGACCGGTTTGCAAAGGCCGTGCGCGCCACGGGAACCGAATTGCCGGCGCAGGCCACAGACGAGCCGGTAAACCTCTTGGCGCAGCTCTATCTCACGGATGTGAGCGTCGCGCAGGCCGCTACCGATGCGGGACTAACGGTGAAAGAGCTTCAGCGACGCGTGGAGCGCAGCTCCGAGCTGCAAAAGCTCGGCTTCGGCCAGCTTCTTCTGGCGGGCGGCGGCATGAAGCGCGACGCCTGGGAACAGTACTTCGGCAACCTCGTCGAGGAGACCGGATTGGGCGATTACCTGAAGCCGACGCAGTTCCGCGGCGCCGGACAGGATGCCAATGCCGCGGCTGTCCGTCGGACCTTGCGATTCGCCTCCTTCAGCGGCCCTGGCGCCCGGCAGGCGCAGGGCGACCTGGAGTCCTGGCTGCGTCGGAGCGGCGACCTGCAGATCGTCTCCGGCGGCGCGGACGTGAGCCTGACAGGACAGGTAACGACGGTCGGCTCGGACCGCGTAACCATCGTGGTCCGGGACGATTCTCAGGGCCTCTCCGAGGAGGCGAGCGGCGCCGCCGGGGATATTCCCTTCCTCACGGAGCAGCTCGCCGACAAGATCAATCTCCGACTGGCGGGCCGTGGGCTGGTGTTGAGCGAGGCGCAGCCCGCAACAGCGGGCTCGAGCGCAGCCGTCCCGCAAGACACGGCGCTCCAACTGCAGCAGGCGTTCGGGAGCAGCGGCCCGGTCCATATCGCGCTCTCCGTCGACCGCGGTCCCGGCGCGACGTACCGCGCGAACGAGCCAGTTTCGCTCCGGTTTACCGTGGATAAGGACTGCTTCCTTCAGATTAAGGACATCGACTCGTCGGGCAGCGTCGTTAATCTCTTCCCGAATGAGTTCTTCCCGGACGCCCGAGTACGCGCCGGGCAGGTGTACGAGCTGAAAGACGACAAAGGCAAGGAGATCCTGTCGGTGGACCCAAGCGGCGTCTTCGGGCGGGAGACGATCATCGCCTTCGCGTCTCTAGAAGAAGAGGGGCTCCCTGGCGTCCGCTCGAAAACGCTCAAGGTTGAGGGGCGCGGCGCGGCGCGCTTTACGCAGGAGGTCCGGCAAGCCGCTGCCGGCAAGCGAGTCGCCGTCGCGTCGCTGCAGTTCTTCACCGCGAAGTAGCGAGCGGTCTGGTCCGGTGCTTGGACGATCTCCGGGGACAGATTTTCAATCAGTAGAAGGGTTTTTACCAGCGGCTTCAGTGAGGAGGTCGCGGCTCCGCCCCACGCGCAACCCGGCTCTCCTCCAGCTCTTCCAGCGAGCGCGGCCAGTCGGCCTTGAGCAGCCGCGACATGCTGCGGTCGGCGAGCAGGCGTCCTCCGGTCTGACAGGTCGCGCAGTAGTTGGACTCGTTGTCCGCATACACGATGCGCTGCACCGGAGAGCCGCAGACCGGACAGGATTGGTCGTACTTGCCGTGAACCGCCATCTCCGGGCGGAAGGCGGTCACTTTCTCAGGAAACGCCCCATCGATTCTGGGATCGAGGCGGTCGATCCATTCCGTCATCACGCTGTGCGTCGCGTCAAAGAGTCGTTCGATCTCGTCCGAGGTCATTTTCTGAGTGAGTTTGCCCGGCGACAGCCGTGCGCGGTGAAGTATCTCGTCTGAAAAGGCATTTCCGATGCCGGAGAAGAGCCTGGGGTCGGTCAATGCGCGCTTGAGGGTGTGATTTTCAAGCTGAAGCGCTTTCGTGAAGTCTTCTAGTGAGCACTCCAGCACCTCCACGCCGCCTCGGTCGAACGATTGAAGCGATTGTTCGCCCCGTACGAGATGGATCGAAGCCCGCTTCTTTGTAGAGGCCTCTGTCACGACAAGAGTGGCTCCGCCTTCGAAGTCCAGGGCCGCCAGGTTCATTTTGCCCGCGAGTTTTGCCAATCCCTGAGGTTTCCAATGAAGCCTTCCCGAGATCATCAGGTGAAGTACGAGAAAGAGGTCGTCTTCAATTACGAGCACGATACGCTTGCCGATTCGCCGGAGGCCACAAACACGCTTCCCCTGGATCTCACCGATCGGCGGATCGGCCGTCCTGACCAGAAACGGACTTGCCAGCCGAATTCTGTCTATATGCCGATCCTGGATTCGGACCTCAAGAGCGCTTATGTAGGCAAGTATGTCGGGCAGCTCAGGCATGGGTTCCCTCGCAAGTCGAGCAAACAGTCGAGCGTTCTTTCTTCAGGCGCCTTCGCGGTTCCTGCGAGTGATGGGGATTGGTTATTGGGGATTGGGTTCCAAATACCCAGTAACCAATACCTGGTATTATAAGGACCTGGCAGCCGACTAAGGAGTGAACTGCGATGCCCGACACAGCCATCACGCTTACGTACACGAACCCGGTCTACCACAACTATTTTGCGGATCCGTTCGTCTGGCGACATCGAGGGGAGTACTATGCCGTCGGCACGGGCACGGCGGAGGCGCACGGGGAGATTGATGATGCGGAAGAGGCCTCCTCCGCGATGCTCGGCCGGTTTCGCATTTTTCCGATGTTGAGATCCGACGACTTCGTGAATTGGCGGCACGCTCTGGGCGCGCTAGATCCACCGGATCCGGATCTCGGCGATACGTTCTGGGCGCCGGAGGTTGCATTCCACGACGGCACGTTCTACCTGTACTATTCCGTCGGCAGGGAAGACAAGGATCACCAGTTACGCGTAGCAACCTCCAACCACCCACTCGGTCCCTATGTTGACAAGGGTACATCGCTAGTGAGCCCTCGGGCCTTTCCGTTCACGATCGACGCGCACCCGTTCCAGGACGATGACGGACAGTGGTACCTCTTCTATGCGCGAGATTTCCTCGACCTCTCCGGCGATCAGCGGGCGGGAACCGCGCTCGTTGTCGACCAGATGACCGATATGACGACTCTGGCAGGCGATCCGCGGACCGTCGGACGGGCACGACACGATTGGCAGCGATTTCTCGCCGACCGCCCCCTGTACGGCGAGGTCTGGGACTGGCATACAATGGAAGGTCCGTCCGTGGTAAAACGCGACGGCACGTACTACTGTTTTTACAGTGGAGGGCGCTGGGAAACCGATAACTATGGCGTGGACTACTGCATCGCCAAACATCCGTTAGGTCCCTGGGACGATTCTGCCTCTCGTGACGGTCCTCGAGTGCTGAAGACGGCGCCGGACCACGTGCTGGGCCCGGGTCACAACTCAGTCGTAAAAGGCCCCGACGGCGAGACCGACTATCTGGTATATCACGGTTGGGACCCGCTTCGCACTACGCGCACGATGCGCATCGACAAGCTTCTTTGGACGGCGGACGGTCCACGCTGCGAGGGCCCGACCTGGACGCCGCAGTCCGTTCGCCGAGTGCATTCGGCGCAGGAGCAGTTGGAGGTGAGAGGTTGTAGGTGTCTGGTTTTAGGACTGTGGATAGAGTCCGTCAGCGCGCCGTTGCGAGAGAGTGA
>JBBQVV010000526.1:0-3932 GCA_038211235.1 Chthonomonadales bacterium
AATTTCTGGGCGGTGGGAGCTACGAAATCCGAAAAGGATTCAGTTTTGATTTTGGGCTCTTGGGAGGAAAATTCCTGGCGAGCCCACGGATCGGCGTGCAGCTTGGATTTGCCGCTGACTTTCCGGCTCCCACGCGCTAAACACAATAGCGCGCAGACCTGTGCTGCTACTCCAGGTGCGAGTGTATGTTCGCAGCCAGCAGCGCGTTCGATTTACGGCACGGGCCTTGCTCGCATGTTCCTGATAGTCCGGGCGCTGCGGCTGGCGTGTCATCACGGCGGCCGCAAAATGCATGTCGGGCGAATCGGGCTGCACGGAGAGCGCTTGTTTCACGAACGCAAGAGCGCTGGGATTTCAACCCTTCCGCGCGCTGCTTCAGCGTGTCGAGCAGGGACGCGGCCGATGGGTGGTCGTTCGAGCCATACAGTGCCGCCCGCCGGATGGTTTCCATGCGCAGTAGCACCGGCGCGCCGGCGTCGAGAATCTTCAGCGTGTCGGCGGTAAGGAGCGAAGCGTTATACGCATGGTGTGTGACCTCAGGTTCAAGACGCGAAAAGACCCGACAGCGTTAACTTGATACCTTCCGATTTATCTTTTGCCGCGACTCCCACACCGGCCGAAATATTCGCCGATGGGCCTGCGCGCTTCCGTCGGAGTGGGCGGATTGAGCAGGTATAGCGAAAGGCCAGTCTACGGGAAGCCCGGGGTACTTGCTTAGCTACGAGGCTTCGGTCGACACCCCGCTTCCGCAACTCCTTGGCCTCGTTACGAAATCCTCGCGCTTCCGGGCGCGTGCGAATATTTGCAGTGACCACTAGTTGGTCTTGGACTCCAGCTTGGCAATGCGCCCGGACAAAGACGACGGGCTTGGATCGAGCGCAGCAGCCTCCTTTAGATACCGGAGCATATCGGCAGTGGAATCCTTTGGAAGCTCCAGCCTGGTGCCTCGATGCAGCGCAGAAGGTTTGCCTTTCTCGATCACGAGGCAAGCCATTCGGCCGAGATTGTCATAGAGCTTCGCCAGTCCGATATCGATGAGCAGGACCCTGCCACCGAACCGCGGCGTCACAGCGCCGTCAGTGAAAGTGTGGCCGACGACCACGCGTACGACGCCATAATTCTTGAGTACTTTCTTCAGGTGTCCTTCCAGTAGGTCTTCGTCGCCTGTGGCCAGTCCGCGATACCACAGCGGACCCTCCTGATCGGTCACAATCCCGCCCTGAAGCTTTCCGAGATCGCCACACTCTTCCCGCACGCGTTCGTTAATCTTCTTCAAGCTGTAACCGGCATACTTGGGGCTGATGCCGGCATGTATGAAGAGGGAATCGTCGATCCTGATCACGGTATTGTGTTCGCGAATCCATTTGCCATACATCCCCTCCGGTGCGAACAAGGCGCGCCGTTCGAAATATCCAAGCGGATGCTCTACGTCCCACTTCCTACGAAGGGCATCCTCGACATTCCCGCCTGGCGATTGCTTGGCCGTCTCTTCCGTAAAAGCTTTAAATGCGGCCTCGCGAAGTTTCTGGGAGTCTTCTGTCTGGAATGACTCATAATCCGCCGGCGCGACATAACGGAAATCTCCATACAGGCTCATGGCTTCGTGATTGCCGATGAGCGCATGGACATATCCGCCCGCTGTGGCGGCCTGTTGCTCCAGTTTCATCAGCAGGTCTATGACCTTGCGGGAATCAGGACCGCGGTCGAGCGCATCGCCGTTTTGCACGAGGTGCGACTTGCCTCCCGTCCAGTTTCCACCCTCGTCGATAAGCCCCGCCGAGCGCAGCACAGCCGTGAACTGCTCGTAATCGCCATGCACATCTCCGATCGCGACCACCCGGTCCACGCCGGTCCAGGTGTCCTGCGCCGGTGTTGCATTGCATACTGTACTGCACATATGGAGCATTAGTAGTACAACTGCCGGCAGAAAGCATTGAGGCGTCATGGTGTCTTCCTTATAGATAAACGGGCCAGTTGTTGGTTAGCAAATCCGATACTGCGTTACGACTACCTTGTTTCCCTGGCCTTTTCGGACTATAGTTAGTATGCGCAAACGCACGTCGGGTGCGCGACTTTAATTTAAGGAGCTACGCATGAGAGTCAGGCTTTCCGGTTTGGTGGGACTGTGCTTCGCAGTCCTGGTGAGTTTTGTTCTAGCCTTGAACGTGGTCGGGAAAGAAAAGGCGCCGAAGATGTCGAATGTCCAAGGCCGAGTCCAGATGATCGACCCCAGCTCAAGCACCATTACGATCGAAAAGGGTACGCTGAGACGACAGGTGGTATTTAGTGGGGATACCAAGTTCCTGCACGGGCACAGCAATGCCAACAAGCCGGGCTCAGCCGATGAGGTGAAGACGGGCAACTTCATCTCCTGCGGAGGCACTTACAGCGGCGTGAAGTTGACTGCCAAGGAATGCGTCTACAGGGAATCGAAGTAATTTGAGAGCTTGGCTCGACACCAGTGCCGCTCTGCACCGCTGGTGTACCGGCCGCCAATAGAAGTGATGGAACCGGTGGGTATGGCAGGGGTCGGCGGGTTGAACCGCCGCCCCTATGCCGCCCCCAGCGGCACGCGCTTTAAGCTCGGCTTACCCTTCCGCCCGTCCGCCAGCCCCGAGTAGCCGTGTTCCTCCAACTTCTCGCGCCAGCGGCGCAAACCCTCCCAGCGTCCCGCCTTGAATTTCCAAAGCGGACAGATCATGTGTGAATAGGACCGGACATATCGCATACTAGCGAAGGGCCTGGAAGGGCATTGCTATCCGCTGGCGTATCCGCTATTCTGATGGGACAATCCAACCTACAGGCTTCGAGAGGAGTGAACTTCGCGTATGAATTTATCCCGGATCTTGGCCATCTTCCCCCTCGTCGCCACCGGAATGCTGCTTGCGCAATTGACAATGGACCAAAAAGTCGCCGACTTCCAATACATGGCAAGCCTTTACGCGAAGCGATACGGTCCGTATGAGTGGAAGCGGGACGTAGTAAAGTTCGATCTTCTCAATATCGGCCCCTGGCTGACCAAGATCAATGCGACCAAGAACGACCTGGAGTTCTTCGACGTGATGTCGGAGTACGTTAGCAGTCTGAATGACGCTCACGATGTGTACACCTTACCTGCAAATTTCGTGGCCCGGCTCAATTTTTCCGTCGATATCTATGACGGCGCCCTGTTGGTGGACTCCACAGCCGCACACGCCTACCGGCCAGCGAGTTTCCCTTCCTGATCGGCTATGAACTGGTTTCCATAGACGCAGTCGATGCACAGCGGATTCTGGATGGGCTGCTGCGGTTTGAGATTGCTGCCAATCCCAGGAGCACCCGGCGCTTGGCGGCGCAGTTGCTGACTACCCGACCTCAACAGCTGATGCCGACAGCACCGAATGTGCCCGAAACCTCTACTGTCGTGTTCCGGAGACCCGACGGCGCGATGGAGTCGTATCGTATTCCCTGGAGCAAGTCGGGCGTGCCGTTAACGACGGTGGGTAAGTATCCAACGCCGACGGCCCGCGCGGAAACTCGGCTGGCGGAAGAGGAACCTTCCTATATGAGCCTCCTGCACCGCCTGCAGAACTGCCGTCTGCCGAACCGCGGGTACGATCGCACCGTCCTGGGTGTCGGCGCCCAAACGCCAGTATTCGCAAGCGCGCTGGCTGCGCTAGGGGATGGTTTCACGCAACGGCTCGGAAGAGCGGCGGCTGACACTTTTTATTCGGGTGTAATTCTAGTACGCCAGTACATAGTCGGGTTCTTCCGCATTCCAGTCTATGGCCCGCTGAATCCCCAGACCGCCTTGACTCAGTTCATGAAGGAGATTGCGTTTTTTCAAGCCAACACCGATGGACTTATCATCGATGAAACGCGAAACCCCGGCGGTTCTGTATTTTACGCCAATGCCCTACTGAGTCTGTTAATGCCTTACCACTGGACATCAG
>JBBQVV010000527.1:0-3894 GCA_038211235.1 Chthonomonadales bacterium
GTGATCGTAAGATCGGAATTGCTCTGGAACAGCAGACTCGTCTTCTTACCGATAGCATACTGAGCGCCGACTTTATCGATATCGTGGTTAAGATCCTTCTGGGAGTCGGTCGCCTTGTAGAAACTCCCATCCAGCGTCAAGCCCTTAATCCTGGCGAAGTGGACGGCATAATCACTCCGTGTGGTCCCCCGCTCCGACTCAATCTGCTGTTTGTCCGCGTCTGATAGCGGCAGGTCCGCGGATCGATTGAACTCGCGGTCCGTCTTGCCCTGTCCGGCTGAGAGGGACAACCCGGCCATCTCGAGGGCGATGTGAACCCGGTTAAGCCCGCTAAGAGCTGCTTTTGCCGCCAGGAAGGTGTCGCCGCCATCTTTGAGCGCTTGGGCCTGGGCCGAGTTAGCCGCGTCTTGCGTACCTCCGACGTCCAGGCTGGAAAACGACAGCTTTGCGCCCTTGTTGATTTGCCACGAGCCGTTGAGTGCCTGCTGCGAGAGGCCGTGAGCATTTCCGAATTGGCGACGATCGAGGTCGGAGAGGTCGGCCATCCGGTTAAACGCGCTCCCAATCAGCTTGCTGGAAAAACTCAGTTGGAACGTGCGATCGGAGTAAGCAAGCGTGCTGCCGTGGATAGAGTTCGACGGGTCGGTGAGTGAGGATCGCGCCGACACATCGGCGATTCGGAAATCGCTGAACGAAAGGGCTCCGTGTGTTCCCGCCTTGCCCAACTGCAGCCCGCCCTGCAGGCCGCTTCGCTCGATACCAGCCTCTTTCGATAGTTGGTCCCGATCCTGCTGGGTCACCTGTTCGAGCTTCGCATTCGGGTCATACAGGCGCCGCGTATCGAGTGCGAGGCTGCTCTTCACGGAATCCGACAGGTCCGACTGCCTGTTGAAATCGGCGTCGAAACGCCGTGACGTGTAGTTCAGTGTGAACGCCGAGGAATCCAGCCCGACAGAATAGCGGTTCAGATTCGCGGCCGCCGTATTGCCGGATGCTGTGTTCTGCATCCCAGAAATACTCAGCTGGGAGTAGGTAAACCGCCGCCCGGAGGATAGATCCACCCCGGCACCGAACGTTGTGATCTTGAGACCCTTCTCGCGCTCCAATGCGGTGAGCCGATCCAACATCGTCTTGTCAGTCGCACTTTTCGCCTTAAGCGCTTGGAAGCCGGCAAAGTCCTTGCCTACGTCCTGGAATGCCGCGTTAAGCTGGAATTTGCCGCTGTCGATCGCGAAGTTCTGCTGTAGGAGGTGCTTCGTACCAGTCCAGGCGTCAACTTGCGGTTTCGTTTCGAAGAGATCGACGAGTAGCGGAGGACCTATAGGACCCGTGTTGGCCTGCGTGCGAGAGAAGTAGGCAAGCCCATTGATCCGTGCAATTCCGCCGTCCCCCAGCGTCAGGCCATAAAGCGAAGGTTCGAAACCCGCGGCGTTCGTCGCAGCGCCAGTTGACTGCGCTTGCGCCACGGCCCCCGAGGCAAACAAAAGCGGCACGATCGCAAGTCGAAAGAGATGCTGGAACGGTCGCTTCGTCCCATGCGCACATCTGCGCCTCATGCTCTTTGCTGCCTTGCGATGCCGTGCCGTCATTTCGATCGCCTCTGGCCGGTCAGGTCCGACTTGCGGCCGATCAGCGCATTACGTTTGCCGTACGGGAATAAGAAAGCGCCTGTTAGAACCTGCCGCCAACCAGAGAGAGACCGACTTCACCCCGCTGGACGTTGTTATAGGCCTCTCTACTGTAACCGCCGTACTGCTGCAGCTCATGCTGCCGCCGAATCGCCTCCTGAGTTCGCATATAGAGCGATTGAACCGCGGGCGGCGCATTTCGCGTCTTTTCGCTTATGCTGCCAGGCTTATAGCTCACGGTAGCGACCGTGGTGGGTGGCTCGTCGCTCTTCGCTACTGGCGTCGCGGCTGCTACTTCCGCGCTAGGAACATCCGCACGAGCCTCGACATCAGGTCCAAGATCGTCTTGTTTCGCGGCTTTCGCGCCGGCGCTCGTGTCCGAGGCCATATGCCGTTCCTCGACGACAGCGTATGTCGCCTGGACAGGCTGCTCGTGGGTGGATCGGAGCGATCGGTCCGAGGGCGAAATTGGACTCGCTGCGATCGTTCTAACTATGCCGGCGCCGGGCAAGTTGACCCGTGAACCACTGCGCGCCAATGCGATTGCGGCGACCGTATCCGCACTGACCGGAACGATTGACGGCGCCTCACTGTGTGCGACAGTGAGGCGTCTGGTGTGGATCGATTCGTTTGCGGCGACCTTCGAACTGAATGGATGAGTTCGCGACAGTCGTGCGACCTTGGACGGAGTCTGGGCGGCTACAGTCGACGCCGGCCCATTGAATACGACGGGCCTCGAGTTATATCTCGACCATAGCACAACCGCGAGTACACCGCTCGCCAACGCGGCGCCGCCCAATCTAAAGGATGCTAAGCCGAACGAACCGCCACCAGATGAGCACCAGGTCCGCACTCGCTGGTACAGCGTCGTCCGCTGGGAGGTGGCTGCGAAGATCATATTAGTCATCGCTGCCGGCGGATCGACCTCGGTGAACTCTCGAACGCTATGCGACGTTAGCTGCAGAAACGCGAACTCACGTGCGACACCCGAATGGGAGCGCAGCAGCGCTTCGACCTGAACGACCTCCTCGTTGGTGGCCTCTCCGTCAGCATAGGTGTTAAGCAGCTGCCACAATGCGTCGTCATCCTCTAGGCGCAAGGGTACAATATTGTTGTCCGGATCGAAGTCCGGAGCAGGAAATCCGTTCCTGGGTTGAGTGGGCATGGCGACCCCTCCTTGTGAATACTGCCTCGTATCCGAGCACTGCATGGCCGCTCTGGCCGATCTGCTCAGTACGACAGGATGCACTGAGGAATGTTGCAGCTTTTTCGGACAAAGGACGGCTCACCGGTAAATAGGTACGGTGAAGATCTGTGTCGCGCTCAATCGAGTCGCGTGCTGAAATGGGGACGATGTCCGTCACTCACAAACGGTTTGCGATCACAAGGAGAGAGGGGGACCACGTCCAATGCTGAAGGGCTCACTGCTCCACCCGGAGATACTGGCGGCACTTGGCGGCGCCGGACACGGTTCCAGAGTTCTCATCGCTGACGGAAACTATCCGTGCTCGACTACCGCGGGGCCAAACGCGCAGATGGTCTTCTTGAATCTTGCTCCCGGGCTCGTCACGGCGACCGACGTGCTGAAAGTCATGGTAGGAGCCATTCCGATCGAGGCCGCACACGTGATGCAGACGGCGGACGGTTCGGAGCCGGCAATTTTCGCGGAGTTTCAAGACCTGTTGTCTGGCAAGCCCTGCCTGACGCCAGTTGAGCGATTCGCGTTCTACGAAGCCGTGGGCCAGCCGGACGTCTGCCTCGTCATCTCAACCGGAGAGCAGCGTGTCTATGCGAACATCCTGCTGACAGTCGGAGTTGTGCCGCCATAACCCTTGCGATCTGCCGCTGCGGTCTGGTGGACTGCCGCGCATCAATTCTATCGTACTTATAGGATTGTTCAGAGACAAGCTCTAGGGGCCGGCAGTTGCCGGCCCCTAGAAGGCGTCTGGATCGATTGAAATGTGCGTGCGAATTAGAAATCCTGCACTGGCACGGCAGTAATTGGCTGTCCGCACCCGGTTGGAGAGACCTCCCCGATTAGGAATAGTGTATATGCTTGTTTACCGGCGAAGTTGAAATTTGGAACGGTTGCAAGGATTGCGTTTGCATTCGTACGGATTGTGAGCGTCGGGCTTCCAGCGAGATTAATTCCCGAGTTATAGTGTGACCCGTCGAAACCGGAGCCGGCCACGCACGGCACACTGTTCGTCCCGGCGTCGTCGGAACCATGGAGCGTCGCCCCGTTACTGGCCAAACTGATGCCACC
>JBBQVV010000528.1:0-3892 GCA_038211235.1 Chthonomonadales bacterium
GGCAGAATATATCAAGTCGCTATGGCCTCTAAGGACTCCGGTAGCTCGACCCGTTACCGCGTCCCATACTCGGGCTGTCTTGTCCTGACTCGCCGTAACGGCCCGCCGCCCGTCCGGTGAGAACGCAACAAATGTCACCGGGCCCGAATGCCCTTCTAGCTTGGCTATCTCCTTGCCTGACTTCGCGTCCCATATCCGAGCGGTCGTGTCCTCGCTTGCAGTAACGATTCGCCGGCCATCCGGGGAGAAAGTCGCTCGCAGGATCTTACCCGTATGTCCAATCAGCGATACCAATTGCAGATTTGCCAACCGGTACCAGTAATTCCACTCTATGCCGCGATGCTCGGAATGCCGCGTCTCTTCGAGGAGTTCGTTGACGGCGGCGTAGTTACTGGTTTCGAAGTCTCTCTGGATAAGCTGCATATCCGCGAAATAGACCTGCTGTTCAGCTATTCGCTTCTGCAAGCCCACTGTAAGAGCAAGCTCAACCGCCCTCTTCTCTGCGCTCTGTGCCGCCCGCGCCTGCAGGAATCCGTAGGCGGCCAGGATCGCGAAGGCAACCACCACGATGGCCGCCGCCGCCGCAGCCCGCGCGAGCCCCTTCCGGTACGCCGCCCGCTGCCGGCGCTTCTCCGCGTCCGGCAGGTGCGTCTCGACCCACGCCCGGTCGAATACGTGCGCGTAGATCCGGTTGCGCACCTTCAGCAGACCGCCCTCCACGCGCGCCACGCCCGAGAGCTTCAGGATCGAACTCAGCGGGTTCGTCTCGTCATCGGGAACGCGAACGCCCGCGCGCATCTTCCGGTACAGGTCCAGCAGCGCCGTCAGGTCCGCCTCGCTCTTGAGCAGACGGTTGCGCACAAACACCAGGTTGTCGTCGCTCTCGCGGGCGGTGTGCGTCAGGAACAGCTCCGAGCAGATCCGGTCCACATGCGATGCCGCTGAGACATGGGAGCCGATCGGCTGCTCGCTCACTGCACGGCACAGCCGCTGCGTCAGATACGGATGACCGCCCGTCCAGTACAACACACGCTCCAGCAGTTTTCGATTGTCGACGTCCGATTCTGGATGTGCGTCTAGCCGATCCGAACCGTCAGTCTTGTCCCCTTCTATCTGTGCAATCTGCGAAATCTGTGGATTCTCTGCGTCCCTCTGCGCTCTCTGCGGATAAAGTCCTTCCGCCAGCCCCGCGGCCTCTTCCGGCGTGAAGTCGCGCAGCTCGATGCGGCGGCCGACGTTGAACGGAGAGACGCGCGTGTCGCGCACCAGGTCGGAGGGAGCGGCCGTGCCGAACAGACAGAAGCTGAGCCGGTTCAGCTCTGGATCGGTCGCCCGGCCGACGCAGCATTGGCGGAGGGCGGCGAAGAACTCGTCGGCGGAGAAGGGAAGGCTGAGAGTGACGTCGATCTCGTCGAACAGGATGACGATCGGACTCTTCGCCGCGGTGAGGCCGACTTCGGTGATGGCGCCGAAGAGACGTTGTACCGGCGCAATGTCCTGATTGGCCTTGCGGTAGGCGAGGAACTCGGCGCGCAGTCCCAGGTCCCTGCCGATCTCGGCGAGGAGGGAGGCGTACCACTGCTCGGCGGTGAGGTTGGTTCCTCCGAACTTGGCCAGATCGCAGAAGGCGGTGCGCACGCCGGCCTGCTGCAGACGCCGAATGGTGCGCACGCAGAGGCTGGACTTTCCCATCTGCCGGGAGTTGAGCACATAGCAGGTCTCGCCGGCGAGCAGCGTCTCGGCGAGGTCGCGGTCCGCCTGCCGCTCGACGTAAGAGGGAGCATCCGGCGGCAGTGTGCCGCCGGTGATGTAGAAGGCATCGGTTAGTGTTGAACTAGCCATCGTCTCCATGTGACGGGCATGCGGCATCGTCGAACCCGCCCAATGAGATGTAGTACCTTCTCAGCTGAAATGGTCAACGGGAGGCGCATGGATGCCTATCTGCTTTCTCCTGCGAGCCGGAGCACTCTCGCAGCAAGAGCGTCGTCCGCTCTTAAGCCTGCTGCGCGCAGAGCTTCCAGAAGTGGGCCAACGCTCTGAATACGCAGGGCGCGCTTCGCGAGAATGAGCACGCCGAGCGTGCCGATGACCGGAATCTTATGTGCCGCGGCACAGTTTCTTGCTGCGAGATCATCGATGACAACCGTAAGGCCGGGCTCCGCCGCGGCTGTTTCCAAAACCTCGGTCTCTCCTTGGCCTAAGTCCCAGGCGGCGATCGAATGGATGGGTATCGGTGACGGCCACACGAACGCCGCTCCCGGACCATGAATCCACAAAAGACCGAGATCGTCCGGTGGGCCGGCTTCGACTTCCTGGGCTACTCCATGCGGGATAATGAGGCGGGGATTCAGGTCCACTAAAAGATGCGGGCAGCCGATCTTCGCGAGGCAAATGATCGGCGACGCGTTGCAGACCCACCCTTCAGCCACTGGTGAACTCGGAATCAAGTTGATCGGGGGTCACCTGGAAGGGTGAAACGTGGAAACGTCCCATGCACGCCAGGAACTCCGCGCGACTGACGCCTGCCAATTCGGCCGCTTTGCCTTGAGAGACCATCCCGAGTTCGTACCACTTCATGGCGGCTGCAAGACGCATCTCGCGAGAGAACGAGTCCTCGTCAGTGCGCAGAATAGAGAGCGCGCCGTTGGGAACCTCAACTGTAAACGTGATGTACAAGCCGATTCTCCTTACCCAGGTTAGTGGACCCTATTTCGCCGATCGTCGTAGTGCGAACGCTACGACTACCTCGTCTGTGCCACTGGTCCCTTCCGTTAGCGAGGGCCAAAACGCGCTCTTCCAGCGATTTCATTGCCGTTGCAGTTCCCGCATAGATGCCTATCTCATTATGACATAGCTTGAGGCTCTGAGTTCGCTCAATGCGTCGCCTGGCGGTTCTTCGCGTAGGCGTCCCAGTCGAAATGGTCCGGGCCGAAGAACCAGATGCGGACCGTGCCGTCGTCGGTCGCTGTAATAAGGCGCTTACCATCTCGCGTGAATGTGACACTGAAGGGCTTTCCCGCGGACCCGGACAGGATTAGCATCTCTTGACCACTTTTGGCATCATACACGCGCACCGTTCGATCCACGTTTGTCGTGACGATCCTGCTACCGTCCGGAGAGAATGCCGCGGCATAAACGAATGATACACTACCTCTGAGCAGGGCGAGTTGCGCACACGTTGCTGTATCGTAGATTCGGGCCGTGTAGTCGCTTCCGGCCAGCGCCAACCGATGAGAATCGGGTGAAAAGGCAACCGGACCAAATCCGTCAAGACGTCTAGTAGTGACCTGGCGGCCCGTGGCAAGATCGCATAATTGAGAAGTATGCATATCGTTGCTCGATAACGCGAGCCAGCGACTATCGGGGGAAACTAAAGGAGTTGACCATGGCAGTACGCCCGTAATTGCAATCTGCTCGCGTCCGGTAACAGAATCCCAGACGCGTGCGGTCCGGTCCGCGCCCACGGTGACGATGTGGGATCCGTTGGGCGAGCTTACGGCATCATAGACGATGGCGGAGTGGATGGTCAGCACCTTCATCTCCCGACCCGTTAGAACATCCCATATTCTGACGGTCGAATCCGCATTCACTGTAATTGCGCGGAGCCCGTCGGAGGAAAATCTGGCGCTCTGTACACGGGCTCCGTGCGCTTTAAGCCGACTGATGATCCGTCCGGTCGATGATTCACAGATTGATGCTGCCTTTTCGCGACCGCTAATGAGAGTTAACTTTCGGTCGTCTGGCGAAAATGACTGCGGCGAATAGCCTGCCTCGATTGCGAACGTCGTCACAACGCGGCCTGTCGTCGCATCGAAAATCCTTGCTCTTCCGGAGTCCGGGATCAGCATACGGTTGCCGTCCGGCGACAACACGGGATTACTCCCATCACGAG
>JBBQVV010000529.1:0-3855 GCA_038211235.1 Chthonomonadales bacterium
AAGACGCGAAAGATCGAGAAGGATGAGGCCGCCGTCAATCCTGACGACGCTGAAGCAGGCCCATTTCGCTCTATCGCAACGCCCTTGCGAGCGAGCATAATTACGAGGGTTTCGGGGCCTATGCATGGGGCATGTCGATCGACAACAACGTCTGTATCGGCTGCAACGCCTGCGTGATGGCATGCCAGGCGGAAAATAACATACCCATCGTGGGAAAGGACCAGGTTCAGCGCGGCCGCGATATGCTCTGGCTGCGCATCGATACCTACTATAGAGGCGACTATAACAACCCGGCCTCATTCTTTGAACCCGTTCCCTGTATGCACTGCGAGCAGGCTCCTTGCGAGCCGGTATGCCCCGTTGCGGCGACCGTGCACAGCAAGGAGGGTTTGAATATGCAGATTTACAATCGGTGCGTGGGAACGAAATACTGCTCCAACAACTGCCCGTACAAGGTTCGCAGGTTCAATTTCTACAAGTATGTCGCCGGCCAGCCGGAACCGTCAAAAATGACGACGAACTACGACAGCCCCGTGTTGAAGCTCTCGGCGAACCCGGACGTGACGATCCGCGGCCGCGGCATCATGGAAAAGTGCACCTACTGCGTCCAGCGCATCAACGCCGCCCGGATCGAGGCCAAGAAGCAGGAGCGTGAGATCCAGGACGGCGAGGTCGTTACTGCGTGCCAGCAGTCGTGCCCGACCAATGCAATCGTATTCGGAAACCTCGCGGACAAGCGAAGCGTCGTCTCCCGGCTCAAATCCGAGCCCCACGACTATACGCTGCTGGCCGACCTGAATACGAGGCCACGCACGACCTATCTGGCGAGACTTCAGAATCAGAACCATGATATCGCCGCGGCATCCGAGACGAAGAGGGAGTAGAGGCGTGGCAAGCGATAGCGCAGTACAAGATACTTCCGCGACCGCCGCGGTGCGCGAAGGGCACTACCTCGAAGGCGCCCAGACCTACGCGACTCTGGACGAGCAGATTAGCTCGATCGTCTTCAAGAACAGCAAGCATCCGCGCGCCTGGTATCTGGTCCTTGCGATCGGTTTCCTGGGCGTTAACTGTCTCATGGTTTCGCTCACCTGGCTCCTCTTCAAGGGTGTCGGCGTCTGGGGTATCAATATTCCAGTCGGTTGGGGAATCGACATCCTGAACTTCGTCTGGTGGATCGGCATAGGGCATGCCGGAACCCTGATTTCGGCAATTCTCCTCTTACTGCGGCAGCAGTGGCGCAACTCGATCAACCGATTTTCCGAAACGATGACGTTGTTCGCGGTTATGTGCGCCGGACTCTATCCTCTCTTCCATACCGGCCGTCCCTGGGTCGCCTTCTACTGGCTTGCGCCGATCGGGCCAAACATATTAGGCCTCTGGCCGCAGTTCCGAAGCCCTCTTATCTGGGACGTCTTCGCCGTTTCGACTTATCTGACTGTCTCGGTATTGTTCTGGGCCGTCGGGCTGATTCCGGACTTTGCGATCATGCGAGACCGTGCAAAGACGCCGGCCTTGAAGTACCTCTTTGGCATGCTTGCAATGGGATGGCGAGGATCCGCGCGCCATTGGCAGCGGTATGAGGCCGCCTACCTTATTATGGCCGGTCTATCAGCGCCTCTGGTTCTGTCCGTTCACAGTATCGTTAGCCTCGACTTCGCAGTCGGAATTGTCCCTGGCTGGCATACGACGATCTTCCCTCCATACTTCGTTGCAGGAGCTGTCTTCGCGGGGTTTGCCATGGTCCTCGCGCTCGCGATACCGGTGCGAAACTGGTATAAACTGAAAGACTTCATCACCGACAAGCACCTGGACTGGTGTGCGCGAATCATGCTCGTCACAGGGCTCATCGTCTTCTACGGCTATATATGCGAGGCGTTTTACGGCTGGTACGCGGGCGGCCGCGAACTGGAGATGTGGACGAACCGGGCTTTTGGACCATATGGGTGGACCTATTGGCTGTTGATTCTCTGTAACGGAGTGATTCCCCAGACTATGTGGAATCCGAAGTGGCGCCGCAATGAGCTCGTCCTTATGCTCGTCGCCATGGATGTAAGCCTGGGAATGTGGCTCGAGCGCTTTGTCATTATTGTCACGAGCCTGCAGCACGCCGAACAGCCGACGATGCGGCAGATGTACGTTCCGACAATTTGGGACTGGGGTTTCTTTGTCGGGACGTTGGGCTTCTTCGTCTTCATGATGTTTCTCTTCATTCGGTTCGTCCCAATGATCAACATTTTCGAGATGAAAGACCTGTTGCACAAGCAGAAGCATGAAGAAGGTGGCGACCACGCGACATCCATAGCTACTGATTCGCCCGTGCCGGCAGTTGCCACGGCGATGAGCGACTGAGGAGAGGAATGGAAACCACCACAAACACTTCTCTTTATGGCCTGATCGCGGAGTTTAGCGATGCCGACCAAATCGTTGTCGCCGCAGAGAAAGCACGTGTTGCCGGATACCGGATTATGGACGCGTACACGCCTTTCCCCGTCCATGGACTCGATGAAAAGCTGGATTTCCACGATAAGAGAGTTCCGTGGATGATCTTCATAGCGGGTTGCCTGGGTGCGGTCACCGGTTATAGCCTCCAGCTGTTCACGTCGACGCCGCTGCTGGAACCCATACTAAAACAGCCGTTCATTACGGACGTCGTGCTCCGCAACGTCCCCTATCCGATGAACGTCGGTGGGCGGCCGTATCATAGTTGGCCCTCGTTCATTCCGGTCACATTCGAGTTAACGATCCTATTTGCAGCCGGAGCGGCCTTTCTTGGAATGCTCATCCTGAACGGCTTACCGCAGCCTTACCATCCGGTGTTCAATGCTCCCAATTTCGAGCGCGCGACCCTGGACAAATTCTTCCTGTGTATCGAAGCCCGCGATCCGAAATTTGACTCCGAGGGCACCGCTCTCTTCCTGCGCGGTCTCGGCGCGGACGCGGTTTCCGAGGTGGAACCGTAGACAATGTCGATAACTTCTCCAAGGAAACACGCCCACCAGCGTCAAAGGCGCCTCGCTCCGCCGACCGTGCGCCTCGCGATCCTTGCGATCTGCTCGCTAGGGCTGGCAGGCTGCCATACCGACATGTGGGTTCAGCCGAAGGCAAAGACGCTCGCCGAGAGCGACTTCTTCCCGGACGATCAGAGCTCCCGGCCACTCGTGCCACACACCGTGGCGAGGGAGACCCTGAAAATCGACCAGGAGTACTTTACGGGCTGGACCGGTGGGCGCATCGCGACAGATCTCAGTACCGGCAAGCAGGAGATCGTTGACGCACAGATCGTCGATAAGATCCCGGCGGCTGCGCTGCGCGCATTCGACAACTCTCCGGTGAAGATGCTTGAACGCGGCAGAGATCGGTTCGACATATTCTGCTCTCCCTGCCACAGCCGTCTCGGGGACGGCAACGGGATGATTGCGCAGCGTGGTTTCTCGCTCCGCAGGCCACCGGGCAACTACCATACGGACCGGCTTCGCAAAATGCCTATCGGCCATTTTTACCAGGTCATGACCGAAGGATATGGCGTCATGTACTCCTATGCGTCCCGGGTAGAGACTCAGGATCGGTGGGCGATCGCCGCGTATATTCGCGTTTTGCAGAGGAGTCAGCACGCCGATCCCGCGGAACTAACCGGTGATGAGATTGCAAACGCAAACAATAACGTAAAGCCCAGCGCCCTTACGCTCCCAGCTGCAAGCGAGACGAAACCAAAATGAGACTTTCGGAGACCAGGACGCCGTCAGGAGTGGTCAGGATGGGTCAGGTCGGAACCGTTCTTGCGGTTATCGGCCTGCTCGGGCTCGTAATCGGCCTGCTGACTACGCAGGGCGATCCCGGGCGGCTCAAGAACCT
>JBBQVV010000530.1:0-3833 GCA_038211235.1 Chthonomonadales bacterium
ATGAAACGTCTCCTGGACCTCGACACACCGTCGCGGATCGATGAACCCGAGCTCATCGACGATGAGTCCCAGCCCTACGCGGACTTCCGCGCGAGCATGACAGACGTCCGGCGCGCAAACCGGTTTCTCGGTGGAACCGCCGTCGTCGCACGGCAGGCGACCGCCTGGCTTCGCGCGGCTAAGGCGGATCCAGCGCTCACCGCTCGGCCCATCACGTTCCTGGACGTAGCGACAGGATCGGGCGATCTCCCGCATGCAATCCTGTCGGTGGCTCGGAGCGAGGGCGTTGCGGTCCGCGTCATTGGACTTGACTATAGCGTACCCATTTTGCGGTTAGCGCGTGAAGAGGTCGGGACGGAGCAGGATTTACGGTTTGTGCGCGCAACGGCGTTCCGACTGCCATGCGGGAATGCCAGCGTCGACTATGTCTTGTGTTCGCTGGCATTCCATCACTTTGGATTCGACCACAGCATCGACGCACTGCGAGAGATGGAGCGCGTGGCCAGAAGGGGGTGGCTGGTCAACGATCTCCGCAGAGCATGGTCGGCATGGCTCCTGTTTCGTATGGTTTCCACGATTACTCGCATGAACCGATTGACTCGGCACGATGGCCCGGCTTCGATTCTCCGGTCCTATTCGCTTTCGGAATATAGGTCCATGCCTTCGAAAATCGGACTGCGCGAGCCGGTCGATTATCGTGTACGCCGCAGCCCCTTTTATCGAGTCGCTCTTATCAGGGAGAAACTCCAATCCCCTTCTGAATAGGGTCATTCGGCTCTTCAAACATAGCCGCCCGGCGACGCGCAGGGGGCAAGCGGCATTTGTCCGCAAGGACATCGTGGTCTGTCGAGCCTGCCCTGCCTGCCCGTATGGGTATGGGGCGCGGTTTTAACCGCCGGTCTGGATCGCCGGCCGCCCCTGGTCAGATCGAGTCGGCTAACTGCTGACCTTCAGCAGCCGACACGCCTGTTCGTAACCGTCGGCGCGCCTGCCGTATTCGCTCGCCGTAACGCGCGCCAGCGCCGTGACGTGCTGCCAGCGAGTGGACTTGCGCGACCTCGCGAACTCGTCTGAGACGGTTCGGTAGTACTTCTCGGCATGGAGCGCGCCGTCCTCGCTGGTCGCATATCGGAGCAGCATGTCGAATACCGGCCGGTGCGGGTTACCGAGTTCACCATATCTCTGGACAATCGCGGTCGCACGCGCCTGGTCGTTCTCCCGAATGGCGCCATCCAGATCACGCAGAAGGCTGGACGCATCGTTTGAGGTCACGAGCACCCGATGCTCGCTGAGCGGGTAGGGCAGAAGCTGCTTCCAATCGCGGCCGCCCGATCCATATGCGAGGTGATAACCTGCCACAACCATCCCGGAGAGCGCATTGCGGGGATGGCTGACTCTGGCGATATTCCGCCAAGCGGCCATCGAATCCGACGCATGGACGCCGGTGGAATCACCGTGTACGCTCCCGATCGGCTTGCCAGGAAAGGCCTGCGCTCGCCCCGGATCCCGAAGCACCTGCTGCGTGGAAGCGAGCGACAGCGCTTCGCCGATCGCGCTCAGTGGGAACCCGTCGGCGAGGGCAGCCCCGACCGCATTGGCGGCCTGAGCCGGGTTGGAACCCAACAGCGTATCGCAGAAACCGACGATCCAGCTGTCGTCCGCGTCGCGAGTGCCTGGTATTCGCGTGTCGAGATGGTACTGATCGACGATCTTCGGCAGAACGGATCTGATTCCCGGCTCCGGCCCTCCACGCGCGATCCGGCTCTTCTCAACGCCTACGCAGTATCGCACGGACTGCCGAAGTGTCGTGTGGGCGTACTCCTTTCCGGTCAAGCCGAGCAGGTCCCAGGCGCGGTAAGCAAGCACTACGCGGTGCACGTCCGTGTCGTCGTGAACGAGAGCCTGCAGATCGTCAAACGCCTCCGACGCCGAACGGGCACAGACCCCGGCGAAGATTCCCTCGGCGCGATCGATCTGAACGCGGCGCTCGGCGTCCAGCAGCGCATCACGAGCGCTGATCGAAGTGGGTGCGGCGACCCGCTCTACGGGATGCAGTACGTCAGCGCTTCGCCCGCCCTTGGTCTGAATCTGGTTGGTGCTGCGATAGAGGACCTTGAGCACCGGAAGCGCCTTACGGTCCGCGCGCATCTCCTTGGACATCTCAAAAGCCGGCATCAGTGCCATGAAGGCATGGAAGCCGACGTAGTCTTCGCCGCCAAAGGCTCTAGCGTTCGCAAGTGCGGCGGCCGCCACGAGCTCACGAAGGTCGGTTCCATGCTCAAGGTGGTCGACCACGATGGGAAGCATGCGTTCGGCAGATGTCTCCTGCATCATCGCTACCAGCGGCTCGAGGCGGCCAAACGAGAGCGTCTGTTCATTGCCGTCGGCAAGAACAGGCGATATACCCAGTTCCGAGGCAAGCGCCGTGCCGACGCTGGCCGTCAACATGCCTTTTCCAACTTCACTCAGGAAATCACGCCGTGATCGCAGGTCCATCTGGAGCCTCCCTTGGCGATACCGATCTAACCGTTGTCGAAAAGTTGCGATGAACGCAATATTCAACACACAATCATCAATTCCTTCCGGATGTTTCGCGGGCTACCGGAGTAAGCTCAGGGACAGGCTCCCCGGTCCTCAGACTTTTCAGGCCCGCCTTGGCGTACTGTATAATGTACGCTTTTCGTACAGCGCTGGAGGCGTTTGCGCCGCTCTTGTGAGCGGTCAGCGACCAGAACACCGCGATTGAACCGGCGCGAAGCGGTACTCGGACGCCCTGATCCGGGTCTTCCGCGGAGTGGCATGCCAGGCCAATTGGAGTCTTCTCGTGCTCCAGCAGTCCGAGTCGATGCGAGCCGGGCAGAACCGAGATGCAGCCATTCCGTGGCGTTGCATCGTTAATTGCCACCCAGAGAGTGAGATAGGGACTGGGCGTCACCGGAGTATAACCGTCGTCCTGATGCCACGGAAACTCCTGCTCGCCCTCGGGCATCTTGTAAACGCTCTGGTTCCAATAGAGGTCGACGTCCACGCCAAGGAAAGCCGTCGCAATCTCAATGAGATCGGGACGACGGCAAAACTGCATGATTTCGGGGTCATGCTCTGCCAGGTGCGATGTAAACGTGATCTCGTTGGCCCGAGAGATCCCCGCTGTTCCGCCCTGCCGGCCGATCTCCTCCTGATGCCGTCTCTGGTGAACTTCTATGAGCGATGAGAGCGCCTGCATGTCGGGCTCGGAGAAAACGCGCTCCAGAACGCAGAATCCCTGAGACTTCATAAGATCATGATGCACTGGATGAACGACCATCTAACGCTCCTGATTATCCGCGGATAACTATTCACGGCCTCCGGCCGCGTGCGGATCGCACTCCTTCCACACTCCGGGCCCGCCCGAGATATGAGGTATAATGGAATATCGCCCTGTACGTTCGTAATTCTACGCTAACAAGGTCACGACCTCTATTCTGCAAGTCGCTACGAAAGCGTCCTGGAAAGAGGTTTTTTGTTTTAATGCTCTGCTGACGAATACGCTCAGACATATTCCACAAGCGTTTCGCACCGAAAGGGAAGAACCTATGTCACCTGGAGAGATCCTAGTCACGTGCCCAGCATGCCAGCATCGAATGAGCCTTCCCGTCGCCGCCGTCAAGCGCGACAACTTCTACTGCTCGAAATGTTATGAAAAAGTCCCAATGGCGGGAATACGCACCAGCCCGGTTGGTGAAATTCCGCGTCGTCCGCCCGCTCCAAAGAAGAGCAGCCGGGGTGCTCGCCGCTGACCGATCGTGCATGACCAATATCCCGGACTATTCACGAAGCGCTCCTGGGCGCGATCG
>JBBQVV010000531.1:0-3828 GCA_038211235.1 Chthonomonadales bacterium
GTGAAACAGGGAGCGCGTACGCAGGAGCGCGCCCAGGCGCAGCAGGCGCTGGACGCCGCGAAAGCGGACGTTACCTCGGCGCAGGCGGATATAGATGCGGCCAAGCTCGAGCAGACGCAGACACGTAAGGACCTGAAACGGTATCAAAATCTTGCCCGGCAAGACGCGATCTCCCAGCAACAGCTCGACCAGGCCCAGACCGCGGCAGATTCGGCGGATACGCGGTACAACATGTCGATGGCGCGTTACAACTCGCTCGTGGCCAAGCAAAACTCATCCCAACAGAGCCTCAGCCTGGTGCAGGAAGGAGCACGCCCGGAGGACATCCGACGCGCACAGGCCACCGTCGAGCAGGCGCGCCAGCAGGTGGTTTCAGCGGTCTCCAACCGGGGTCAGGTAGTCTTGAGAAGGGCCGACGTCGAGACCGCGCAAGCCGGTATCGCCGCCGCGCAGGCAGGGATCGGACAATCCGAAGCCGCCGTCCGCATCAGCGAGCAGGCCTTACGAGACAGCGCCATCCGTTCGCCCATTACCGGAGTCGTCGCGGAGCGTAAGGTCGAGCCCGGCATGCAGGTCGCCGCGGCAAAGCCCGATGTCATGCGAATCGTCGCGCTGGACTCGATCTATTTCGATGCCCAGTTACCTGAAACGCAATATGCCCAGGTCCAGTTCGGTCAGCCGGTGAACGTGACCGTGGACGCTCTCTCTGGCCGGACCTTTCGCGGATCCGTCAGCAAGATCTTCCCGGTGGCTTCCTCGACAGGCCGGAGTTTTACCGCCCGAATCGGCCTTTCGAACGAAGCGCGTGTGCTGAGACCGCAGATGTTCGCCCGAGGTGTCATCACCCTCGCAACGCATCCCAACACGCTTGTGGTTGCCCGAGACGCCCTGCTCGATTACGATTACAACGCGGGCACGGCACGTCTGTTCATCGCGCGAGAGAGCGTCGCACATGAGCACGCAGTACGGACGGGGATATCTACCCCCAACTGGATTGAAATCGTTTCGGGCTTGAATCAGGGGGAAAAGGTCATTACGAACGGTCAGGCGCAGATACGTGACAAGGACAAAATCCAGATTCGTTCTTCCAGCGTTACGCCGGGAACAGCGGACGCGAACACACAGTAACCCCGGCTATTGGGAACCCTCCCCATCCCTTGCTCGGAAAAGGGATGGGCAGGGTTATTTACGCACATTATTCACTCAGTTGATATTGCTCGACGCGGCCGGCCAGATCCCGTGTAAGGCGGGCATCCACGTAGATCCCGTCTTCCTTATAATCCGTCTTCAGGACGCGGCCATGTTCGTAGCAGAGGGCGACGAGATCGCTTCGATCGTACGGCAGGCGAATGCTGACTTCCACCAGCAGATTTTCGAGCGTTTTAACGATCCGCTCCATAAGATAGGGCATGCCCTCCGCGGAAATCGCCGAGATATAGGCGGAGTTCTCGGTGTTCACAACCAGTTCGCGAAGCGCATACTGATCGTGGACCAGATCGGCTTTGTTAAAGACGGTGATCGTCGGCTTGTCTCCCGCGCCCAACTCCTCCAATACATCCAGCACCGCCTGCTGCTGCACCTCTCGATGCGGATGGCTGGCATCCACGACATGGATGAGAAAGTCGGCCTCGATTGTCTCTTCGAGGGTTGCGCGGAACGCGGCGATCAGATGAGTCGGTAGATTTCGGATGAATCCCACCGTGTCCGTCAATAGGATCGACCAGCCGTCCGGCAGCTCTACGCGCCGTGTGGTCGGGTCCAGCGTCGCAAAGAGTTTTGGATCGACATACACGGAGCTTCCGGACAGAGCGTTCATCAGCGTCGACTTTCCGGCGCTTGTATAGCCCACGAGCGCGACCGTGGGGAACGGCAGGCGCCGACGATGGATCCGTTGCTGCTGCCGTGTGGAGCGGACTTCGGCAAGCTGCGCTTCCAGATCGCTGATCGTGTCGCGCACCCGGCGGCGGTCGGTCTCGAGTTTGGTTTCTCCCGCGCCTCCTCGGACTCCAATCCCTCCCTGCTGGCGCTCGAACTTGGTATACAGGTTGCCAAGTCGGGGCAGAAGATAGGTCAATTGGGCAAGCGAGACCTGGAGCTTACCTTCCCTGGTCTGGGCGCGTTGCGCGAAAATATCGAGAATAAGCTGTGTGCGGTCGATAACGCGGCATTTCAGGTCTTCTTCCAGATTGCGCGCCTGCACCGACGACAGCTCGCTATCGACGATCACCAGGTTGGCGCCGGAGTCTTGAATCCCCGCGAGGAGTTCCAGCGTCTTGCCCGACCCGATGTAATGCGCGGGATCGGGACGATCGCGCTTCTGGTAAAATTCGCCGATGACCGACGCTCCTGCGGTCTCCGCAAGCGCGGTGAGCTCCTGGGTGGCGTAAGGGCGGAGATCCTGGTCGGGCTCGACCGAGACGAGGATCGCCTGCTCCATCTCGCCGACTTCGTGTAGAATAGGTAGTCGTGACATGTTGTTAGTGTCGCATACGAAAGCAACACTGTCAAGCAACTTTGCGCCGGGAAACGGCCGGAGTTGCAATATGTCCGAGCGCATTGCCATAGGCTTCGCTCTAACGGAAAAGGATATAGCACTATGATGACCGGAGCGTCTCGCGCCAGATTCGAATCGATCGTTCGCTGCTTTCCGTCCCGATCCGTCCTTGTCATCGGCGATCTGATGGTGGACGAGTATTTGCGAGGGACCGCGCGACGGATTTCGCCGGAAAGCCCGGTGATGGTCATCGAGGTGGAAACGGATGAATTCAAGCCCGGCGGCGCCGCAAACGTCGTGAATAATTTGAGAGCGCTGGGAGCGCATACCGCCGTGGTGGGCATCGTGGGCGACGACGAGGGCGGCCGTCTGCTCCGCATGGAACTGGGCGCGCGCGGCGTGGATGTTTCCGGCATCGTGACCGACCCTACGCGACCGACCACGCGCAAGACCCGGATCGTGGCGCAGAATCAGCAGGTGCTCCGCGTGGATCGCGAACAGACCCGTCCCATCTCGCCGGAGGCGGAGCAGCGTCTCCTCCATTCCATCGAGGAAGCGCTCAAGACCGTCGATGCGGCGCTTGTTTCCGATTATCAAAAGGGGGTTTTCACTCCCGAACTGGCGCGTGGACTGGTGGAAAAGGCGGCGGAAGCGGGTAAGCCCCTCATCGCAAACCTGAAGCCTTCCAGCGCACGCTGGCTGCATGGCGCAAGAGCTCTGTCGCTCAACCTGTCGGAAGCGGAAGCGGTGATCGGGGAACGCCTGCCGGAGGAGGAAGCCGCCTTCCAGCATCGCGGTGCACTGCTTGCCGGGGAGCTTGGCGCACGGATGCTCGTTATCACGCGCGGCGGCAAGGGTCTCTCCTATTGGGGCAGCGACGGAACGTACGAGCATGTCCCCGCCCACCCTGTCGAGGTGTATGACGTCGCGGGCGCGGGCGATAGCACCATCAGCGCCCTCGCTCTGGCGTTGATCAGCGGCGCGACGGATGCGGAGGCCGCCAGCCTGGCCAATTATGCGGGAGCGTGCGTGGTCCGTCGATCCGGAGTCGCCACCGTCACGACGGACGAGTTGCTCGGCTCGCTATAGCCGAGCCTAATGACATCCGCTAGCGGGATCGTAACGCGCATCCTCTGCACACGTCGATACGTCTGGAATCAATGGGAGGACAGTCCATTTGTGATGGCAATCCGATAATTCGTTACGACTTGACTGTGGCCTTCCAAAAAAGTTTTCGTTACTGCCTCTCGATTGCTTGACTCTTAGCAAACATGCGTGTACTATGAGCAAGTAGGGAACATGCACACACTCCGGTGCATACCATCGAACGCGCA
>JBBQVV010000532.1:0-3828 GCA_038211235.1 Chthonomonadales bacterium
TCCTCCTCCCGTGCCGAAACTCAAAGCGGCCGGGGGCGCAGCAGTTCCTCGCCCTCCCGTCGTGACGATTATGGGTCACGTCGACCACGGGAAGACAACCCTGCTTGATACGATCCGAAAGACTAATGTCGTGGAGGGCGAATTCGGCGGCATTACACAGCACATTGGGGCCTATCAGATTGAAGTCGATCACAGTGACGGTAAGCGAAAGATCACGTTTCTCGATACGCCGGGCCATCGCGCGTTCACCAAAATGCGGGCGCGCGGAGCGAGCGTTACGGACATTATCGTGCTTGTCGTGGCCGCGGACGATGGAATCATGCCTCAGACCGTGGAGGCCATCCAACACGCGAAGGCCGCGCAGGTGCCAATCATCGTCGCCATAAACAAGATTGACCGCCAGGACGCGAAACCCGATCGCATTAAACAGCAGCTGACCGAGCACAACCTCGTGGTCGAGGAGTATGGCGGCGACGTAATCGCGGTGCCCGTATCGGCAAAGACCGGCGAGGGAGTCGATGCGCTCCTGGATTACATCGTCCTTGTCTCGGACGTCAACGAACTCAAGGCGCCCTCCACCGGACCAGCGTCCGGCACGATCATCGAAGCCAGAACCGAGGCCGGGCGAGGTCCCATCGCCACGGTTCTCGTCCAGTCCGGAACGCTTCAAGTGGGAGACAACCTGGTGGCCGGGGCCGTATTTGGCCGGGTGCGGGCCATGATGAACGATCGCGGCGAACGGATCCTAAAGGCCGGCCCCGCCATGCCGGTGGAGCTGGTTGGGCTGAACGCGGCTCCAGACGCCGGAGACACCGTTCAGGTTGTGAAGAACGACAAAGAGGCGCGCGCGATCGGAGCCGATCGCCAGCAGTCGGCGCGCAGCTCGCGCCTTGAAGGCGCGGTCAAGCGCGTGACACTGGCCGATATCGCGCGCAAAGTGTCCGAGGGCGTGGTCAAAGACCTCAACCTGATCGTGAAGGGCGACGTCCAGGGCAGCGTCGAGGCCGTACTTGGCGAATTGGCTCAGGTAGAAGCGAACAAGACCGAGGCAGAGGTCCGGCTCATGGTCAAACTGAGCGGCGTGGGATCGATCACAGAGACCGACGTCGATCTGGCAGCGGCGACCAACTCGCTACTGATCGGGTTCAACGTGAAGGCCGATGCCGGAGCGCAGCGGGCGGCCGAGCGATCGGGTGTGGAGATACGTGTCTATAACATCATCTACGATCTCACTGCCGACATCGAGAAGGCGATGAAGGGCATGCTCACGCCGATCTACGAAGAGTCGCCGCTGGGCAGAGCCGAGGTCCGACAGGGCTTCCGGACTCCGAAGGGCATCACGATCGCAGGTTCGTACGTCTCTGAAGGCAAGCTGGTACGCGGCAGCGAAGTTCGCTTGCGGCGCGGCAACGACCTACTTTATACCGGCAAGATCGATACCCTTCGCAGGGTGAAGGACGACGTTCGCGAAGTAGCGCAGGGATTTGAATGCGGCCTCACGCTCGCGGATTATAACGAACTTTACGAGGCCGGCGACACGATCGAATGTTATGAGATGAAGCAAGTGCCTCGCACATGACGGTGTCCACAACGATGACGCACATTGGCAGCCTGACGGTAACGCTCTATATCCATAGCGCCGATTCGTTGAAAGACAAGCGCTCAATAGTCAAGAGCCTGATAGAGACGACGCGTCGGAAATTCAATGTCTCCATGGCCGAGGTAGACGATCTAGACAAGTGGCGGCGAGCAACGATCGGTATCGCGTGCGTGGCAAACGACCCGCAGTATGTCAATCGCGTTCTGGATAAGGTGCTCGACACCCTGGAGAGTAATCCTGCCGTCGACGTGGGCGAAGTGGAGCTCGACCTGTTATAGCTTCCAACCAAGAAAGGGTAGGGTCGCCATGAGCATTCGACAAGAGCGCATACAAGAACAGTTGGTCCAGGAGCTGAGCGAGATGATTCGCCGAGACCTGCGCGACCCGCGGCTCGGGTTCGTGACACTGACTGGCGCCGAAATCACGCGCGACCTTCGCCATGCCAAGGTATTTGTGAGTGTCTTCGGAGAGGCGGACGTACAGAAGCAGACCATGGAGGCGCTTAACAGCGCGTCCGGACTGCTTCGCGGAGAGTTCGCGCGCAGAGCCCATCTGCGCGTGGCGCCCGAGCTAAAGTTTGAGCGAGACACCGGGATTGAGCGAGGGCAGCGGATCTTCGACCTCCTGCACTCGGTCGAGGGCGACCTGAAGGATACTCCAACGGAAGAGAGCGTTACCGTGGCGGCGGACGGCGCGCAGGAGACTCGGTGAGAGCCTCGTATAAGCGCGCTGTTGAAGCGCTGTGCGGGGCGCAGCGTATCGTGACGGCGTCGCACGTTAACCCGGACGGCGATGCCCTGGGCAGCATCCTGGCGCTCACTCACGCGCTGAAGGCGCTCGGCAAGGAGGTCGTGCCGATCTCAACGGACGGCGTGCCCGACATCTACGCATGGATGCCGGGAGCGGACTGGGTTCAGACATCTACTGAGCGCAGGGATTTTGACGTCGCTGTTGTATGTGATGCGGGCACGCTGGAGAGAGCCGGAAACAGCCAGACCGTGGCTCTCGAATCGGCGACAATAATGATCGATATCGACCATCATGTAGCTGACGGTCCATTCGGTGACATCCAGATCGTGGACGACAAAGCCGCTGCGACAGCAGAGCTAGTCTATTCCCTCATTCGTGCGCTTGGGACTGCGGCGGGCCGCGACCTGGTGAGCCGCGAGATAGCGGAGTGTTTGATGACCGGGCTGATCACGGATACGGGATCCTTCCGCTTTATGAATGTCACGCCAAGAACGTTCTATCTCGCTGCCCGACTACAAAAACACGGTGCGGATCCGGCGCCGATCGCGGAGCGCGTGTTCGAGAACCGGTCCCTTGCAGGCCTGAAGCTGCTCGGTCGTGCACTCGACTCGCTTCTGGTCTCCGCCGACGGAAGAGTTGCCTGGGCAGCTGTGACCGCAAACGACTTCCTTGAGCTGCATGCGGCGGACGATGAGACCGAAGGGATCGTCAATCAGATTCGAGCCATCCGTGGCGCGGACGTGGGAGTCCTCTTCCGCGAGATACCCGGGAGGAAGATACGGGTCAGTCTGCGCGCGCGAGAAGGATCCGACGTCAACGCGATTGCGGCGGTATTTGGCGGCGGAGGGCATAAACTGGCGTCCGGATGCTCACTTGATCCCCCGCTCGTCGATGCGGTGCGTCTGGTGGTCGCCGAATGTGTGCGACAGGTAGGTATCGACGCAGTGCCGACACGTTGAATAGAGATGTGGCGATCTCTGGAATTCTGGTACTCGACAAGCCGGCGGGCGCCACATCTCACGATATGGTCGACTGTATTCGACATCTTTTCCAGACCCGGAGGGTTGGGCATACCGGAACGCTCGATCCGGACGCCACCGGAGTGCTCGTCCTTTGCGTCGGTCAGGCGACGCGTCTCGCGGAGTATCTGGCTTCGGCGTCAAAGCACTACAGGGCCGAGATCGTGTTCGGCGTGCGAACCGATTCAATGGACGGCTCAGGTGCCGTGCTGGAAGAGCGCGACGCGTCGCACCTGTCGGCCCAGGCGGTGTCATCACTCCTGTCGGCGTTTCGAGGTAAGATTCTGCAGACTCCCCCGATGGTCTCCGCCCGACATCACCAGGGGAGACGCCTGTACGAACTTGCGCGCGAGGGTGTCACGGTCGAGAGGGAACCGCGCCAGGTGGAGATTTCCGAATTGGAGCTTGCTAGATTCACGGCAGGCGCCTCCCCTAGCGCCACACTGGAGGTAACGTGCT
>JBBQVV010000533.1:0-3825 GCA_038211235.1 Chthonomonadales bacterium
CCCTACGATGCCTGCAACGCCCCTTACGCTGCCACCGGAAAGGGATACGCACCCTTAGGGGCAGACGCAATCGCAGACATTCAGTTTTGCAAGCAGAGCAACCTGCGCCGCAAAATCGTGATTATTCATCACGCTTCTAGACGTCGCCGACTACGACAGCATGTTTACGCAGGTGGCGGATCCCGGGTCGGCGCAGGTGGTGGTCCGAATGCGAGACACGATCCGTGCTTGGCGCTTCTACGACAGCTTCCGCACAGACGGCGATGCGCCGGCGAGGCAGTCGCACCTGGGAACGCGAACGCCCGTTCTGAGGAATGATGGCGGCGATCTCGCCTCCGCGCTGCAGACCGTCATGGAGATCGGCGACGAGCCGGCTCTGAACGAAGCGATCGCGGACGCCTTCCCCGGCGCGACTCTCGAAATCGACGCTCCTCCGGGCGCGCGGTTTGCCATACGACTCAAGCAGGCGGGGCTGCTCAGGCCGCTCTCCGCGGCGGAGCTTTCGGACGGCACGCTGCGCTATCTGCTGTGGGTGGCGGCTCTGCTCACGCCTCGGCCGCCGCCTCTCATGGTCTTGAACGAGCCAGAAACGAGCCTCCACCCGGAGCTGCTGCCGGCGCTCGCGCGACTGATCTTACGCGCTTCTGAACGCATACAGACCTTGGTGGTGTCCCATTCGGCGCCGCTCATTGCAGCCCTGAGCGCGAGCGGAGGCTGTGAGTCCGTCCGGCTTGAAAAGGAGCTCAGCCAGACGAAGATCGTGGGGCAGGGTCTGCTGACAGAGCCACCATGGGACTGGCCCGATTAGGCCGCCTCTGCTCCGGTCCGCCGCGCGGGAGTTCTCCGGCCGGGACACCCGCGCGAGTTCGGCTGGATGACCGATTACGGCCATAACTCTGGAATGCAGCATGACAGTGCCGCAAGATCAAAGTGACCAGTTGGCGCGCAGCCTGCTGGAGTGGTACCGGGCGAACAGGCGCGATCTTCCCTGGCGCGGAGGGTCCGCCTACGCCGTGTGGATATCGGAGATTATGCTGCAGCAGACACAGGTGGCGACCGTTATCCCATTCTTCCTGCGCTTTATGGAGCGCTTCCCCACGATCGAGGCGCTGGCCGGCGCGCCGGTCGATGACGTGCTCCAACAGTGGGCCGGCCTCGGGTACTACGCCCGCGCGCGCAACTTGCATCGCGCGGCTCGGCTGGTCGTCGGATCGCACGGGAGCCGCCTGCCGGACACGCTGGAGGCCATTGAAAGGCTGCCTGGCATCGGCCGATATACCGCAGGCGCGATCCTATCGATTGCGTACAGCGTGCGGATTCCGCTAGTCGATGCGAATGTCGCGCGGGTCCTAAGCCGACTGTTCGGCCTGCGAGGCGATCCCAAGTCTACACGGAATCAGGCTGCTCTGTGGGGACTGGCCGAACAGCTCGTGCCGGCGGAAGCGCCGGGCGACTTCAACCAGGGCCTTATGGAGTTAGGCGCGCTGATCTGTCGGCCGGACGACCCGCTGTGCGAACGGTGTCCACTGCTCCTGAACTGCTTCGCCGGCAATAGCCCCGATCCGACGGAGCTGCCCGAGATTCCGCCCGGCCGTGCCACGGTGGCAGTAAGCCACAGCAGCGCATTCATCATGCGTCAACCGGAATCTTCCGGACGTTTCGATACACACTCCCTGTTGATAAACCCTATCCCCGAGCCGGGAACGCCCCAATACTTGACATCCAATACCCAATACCCAATACCCAATACCCAACACGAAGTCCTCATCGTCCAGCGTCCCATGCACGGGTTGTGGGGCGGCCTGTGGGAGTTCCCTCGCGTGGTATGCGAGCGAGGCGAGACGGCGGAAGAGGCGGCGATACGGGCCGCGCGCGAGATAGTGGGTCTGGACGTCGCGGCTGTCGCGCGACTGGGATTAGTCAAGCACTCCGTAACTCACCATCGCATTTCACTGTATGGTATCGTGGCTCGGCAGGTCGTGGCAGACCAGGGCGCGCGCCCGCTCCAATGCGCCGCGGTCCGCTGGGCGCCCGTCGAGGATCTCGAACGGTACGCCTTTGCCGCGCCGCAGGCTATCCTGCGCGATATGCTCGGGCGGCATCTCAGCAATGCCGCCGGCCATGGAAACCCATTGGCCATTCTAGATCCAGGCGGAATAACTCAGCCGCCGGATTCCGGTCTGTTCCAACTGCCCAACTCAATCGGAGAGTCCGAAGGCGATCCGATCGAGGGCGGCAGCTCAAAATGATCTTGTAAGGAGTCTACGGATGACACGGATCCACACCAATGACAGAACGTCCCCCGGCAACCGTCTCCTGATTTTGCTGTTTGCTGCCTGCCTGATGCTCGCCGTCGGCGCAGCCAGAGCCCAACGCCCCGCCCCGGTCTCGGTCAGCACGGTCGTCGTTGTCAAGAACCTCAACAACGCCGACTCGGTCGTCATCGCCGACTACTACCAACGTAAACGCAAATTGCCGGCCGAAAACGTATGTGCGGTGCGCATAACGGACGTAGAGGAGTGCAGCTACAAGGAGGTTGCGGACAAGTTGATGGGGCCCTTGAAACAGTTTCTGGCACGACTCAACCGTCCCATCGACTACGTCGTGCTCACCAAGGGCATTCCGATTCGCGTACACGAGGGCCTTGTAGGCGGCATGAGCGTCGATAGTCTGATTGTCACGATGGATCTGCCGGGAGTTCAAATAGCGCCAGGTGCAGTGGATGTTACCCCGGGGCAAGATTAACCCCTACTTCGGCACAGCGGAGCGGTTCAGCCATGCAAAATGGAACCTCTACCTGGTGACACGCCTGATCGGCTATACCCGCGGCGACTGCCTGCGCCTCGTGGACAACTCCCTGGCCGCAAAACGGCGCGATGGGCCGTTCCTTCTGCACACCGGTCCAGGCCATAACGACGAAGGCTACAAGACGATCAACGAGCATATGGTTCGCGCGAACGAGATCCTGACGTCCAGGCGCCTGAACAGCATCCTCAGCACCGGCGATAAGTTTCCGGGTGGCTACAAAGGCCTGATAGGCTACTACTCCTGGGGCAGCAACGACCTGAAGTTCGATAAGAGAGCCTACAACGACCTGGGCTTCGCGCCGGGGGCCATCGCCGAAACGGCGGTCTCCACCAGCGGCCGCACCTTTGCGGATCCCAAAGCGCCCTGGCAATCGCTCATCGCCGATCTTGTGGCGCAGGGCGTAACCGGCTGCAAAGGCTACGTCTCCGAACCCGGTGTCATGGCCATGGCTCACGCGGACATCCTCTTTGATCGCTACACGACCGGCTTCAACCTGGCGGAGAGCTTCTACAGCGCAACCTGGCTGATACGATGCAAAGAGATAGTCGTCGGCGACCCGCTCTGCGCGCCCTACGCAAACGAGCAGGCACCAGGGAATCGATAGTACAGGCAGTGGCGCCGCCGAAACACCACTGACAATAGTTACTGAATTCCGCGCTCTTGCGCACCGACCGGTTGTTGGGCTAACCGTTATATTACATTTACATTACATTGTCGCAACGCTCGTCACTTTCCTCCCGCACGTTGTGCGCCGGACATCATCCGGCAAGCGTCCGGCATGAGCGATCGGGACCCGGCAAGTAACGTTGGGATGCCCGTCTGTGGTTGCGTCGCATTCGTAAAGTGTGGCGGCAGATCGGACGCGAGAAGCAGCCGATCTGTTTGAGCGAAGCATGACGTCCGCCATCTCCAACGACTACGTGACCCGGAAGATCGATCGGATCGCGGATATGGGTCGGTCAATCTGTTCCGTGGCAGTGCGCACGTCAGGCTAAGCTAGCGCCCATGGCCCAGGCC
>JBBQVV010000534.1:0-3785 GCA_038211235.1 Chthonomonadales bacterium
GCTGATGGACTCTCCATCATAGTAGACGGCGAGCAAATCGGGCGTGCGATCCGCTTGTTGCTCAATCCATTGGTGAAGGCAGAGGTCTGCAGGCAATTCCTTTTGCGTCGAATTCCATTCTACGAGCAATTGATGCCGCTCAGCGGTTGTTAGAAGCGGCACGTCTGAAAGTCGATTTTCAGGGTCCGCAATGATGCCTTGGAGGAGAGTCCGCACGTGGCCCATCATTCTCTGCGCGACGGCGGTATCGCAGCGGCTCGGATCGTAGTGCAGGCTCAGCGCCATTTTGGTTCCGGGCGACACGAGCAAAGATAGTGGTGTATCGGATCTCCATGTGGTCCTCAAAGTACTGAAGACGAGGTCGCCCGGCGTACTGGAATCGCCTCTGCGTGTGGGCGTATTCTGGAATGCGACCAGGCTGTTGAATAGCGGTACGCCTCGTGGAACGTCGCTCCACCCCTGAATGTCCACGAGCGAGGTGTGCTCATATTCACGTGCATCCGAGGCCTGAGATTGTATTCGCCTGAGCCAAGATCCCACGCTTTCGGTGTCGTCGATCGAGAGCCGCATCGGCAGTGTGTTGATGAATAGACCGACCATGCTATCGACGTTTTCAATGGCAGGCGGCCGTCCGGCAACGACCATGCCATAGAGCACATCGGATGCACCGGAATAGCGGTGTAGGAGAAGCGCCCAGGCTCCCTGGATTAGTGTATTGACCGTCACACGGCATTGCCGCGCCATTCCATTTATCTGCTCAGTTGCGTCCTCGGACAGCAGATCATGGACAGCCATGTGTGGGGCATTCTCGGGCTCTCCACGTAAGGTCGGCGTCAGCGGCAGGTCCGTAGGCGCAGTGAAGCCTTTGAGAGCCCGCCCCCAGTAGGACTGTGTCCGGGAGACGTCATGACCGTCGACCCATTCGACGAAATCGCCATATGCTCTGACCGGTTTCAGGTCGACAGGTTCGCCACTTCCGTAGGATTGGTAGAGTGCGGAGACCTCGTTCAAAACCAGTGTGGTGGACCATCGGTCCATCAGGATGTGATGGAAGGTCCAGCAGAAAGTCCAGCTCTCGTCAGTAAAATGCATCAGCGACCAGCGTTGCAGCGGCGCAGAGGAAAGACCGAAGCCCATCGCCCGATCGGCGCGCATCCGAGAGTCCAACTGCTCCCTCCGTACGTCGTCCGGCAACTCTCTCCAGTCGCTGACCGGAATCTCCACGACTACACCGGTCTGCACTGCCTGTAGCGGCTCCTCCTGACCCTCCCAGTGAAAGGAGGATCGCAGGATCGAATGACGGCCTACTACGGCCTGCCACGCCCTTTGGAATCTCGTTGTGTCCAGAGGGCCCTGAATCGAATAGACGAGCTGTTCCACGTACATTCCGGCCGCGGGGTCAACGAGCGACTGGAACAGCATGCCCTTTTGCATCGGCGCGAGAGAGTATAGATCTTCGATATTATTCAGGCTCATTACTGTACATCCAATCGGCCGAGTGTGGCCGATGTCCGCCTCGTGGTTTCGCGCTCTAGAGACGCGCAATTGATGATCAGCTGCTCGATGTTTACGCCCGATCCCGGGCTCATGACGCTCTCGACAAGCATTCCCTGCTGCATCGCAGACAGGGGATAGGAGCTATCCATGGCCGGAACTTCTCCGGGGTCGAGGTAATTCCCGTAGCGCGACGCGGTTATTGTGTCCGTTACGACTTTCAAATCAGGGCTTCTTTTCTCGGATGCTCTTGACAAGCCTGTCCAGCCGCTTCTGGTCTATTTTCGCCTTTGGAAAGTCCGAAGGCGTAAATTCGCCGGCGTCCAGACGTTTGGAATGCGATATCAGGGCGAGCAGCTCTGCGACATACTCCGATGCGAGATGCTCGATTGTTTGTCTTGCATGGAGTTGATTGCTGTATCGCCACTGGAATTCAAAACTGTTGCCGAGCACGGAACCGGTTAGATCCAGGACGTGACTGCGATGTTGGCATGGGCTGACCGACGCGCCGTTTAGCCCGCGCACCACGTTGAACAGGCCCTCCGACTTGCCGCTGGACGCGAACTGTCCCAGATAGTTAAAGGCAAATTCCGATTGACCGTTCGCGGCTAGCGTCGTGGAGACGGACGTATCGCAGTATCCGTAGCGGTGTAGGCCATAACCCGATCCGTTTGCGGGAATCTTGCGCAGCTGCTCCTTAATCGATTTCAGCGCCTCGCCCGGTCCGTCGCCTGGCCTGATGCGGAGCCGAGCAGGATAGAGGCACGTAAACCAGCCGACCGTTCGCGAGAGGTCAATGTCGTCGAAATCGTGTTGGCGGCCGTGTCCCTCTAAATCGATCCGTACGGTTTCGTCGCCGGTCCACCTACACAGCACCTGCGCCAGCGCCGTGACCAGGACGTCGTCGATTCTGGTGTGATAGACTGCGGGAAGTTCGCGCAGGATCGCACTTGTGTCTGCCTCCGACATAGTTACCTTGACTATCTCAGTCGAGCCGGCGGAATTCTCATCACTCTCATAGTCGCGCGGAAGCGGCTGTCGTGCTCTCGCAGTGACTTCCTGCCAGTATTCGGCCTGGCGCATGATCGGTTCGGTCTTCGCATACTCTCCAAGCCGCCTGGACCATGCCTGAAACGAGTTAGTCTTCGGCGGCAGTTCAATCTTTGGTCCCGTCTCGGCCACAAGGAGCAGACCAAGGTCCTCGAGCAGGATGCGCCACGAGATGCCGTCAACGGCGAGGTGATGGATCACCATGAACAGATAGGGATGCCGCGTTGGGCCCGCATTATAATATGCCGCTCGCAGCAGCGGACCTCTTCCCAGGTCAAGGGTCCCCTGCAGTTCGCTCGCCACGGCCGTTATGTTGCGTTCGAGTACCGTGTCAGGCACATCGGCAAGGTCGACAACGCGCAACACGTCGTTTTGTTCGACTGCGGCGCAGAATTGACGCATGCCGTTCTCTGTCCGTTCGAATCGCAGCCGGAGAGCATCGTGGTGCCGCACGAGAGCATCAATTGCGTTCGCGGCGGCGTCGGCACCAATGTCCGGGCGCAGTCGGAGCATCCACGCCTGGTTATGATGGTGCGACTCAACAAGTCGACGATCGAAGAACCAGTGCTGGATTGGAGTCAGGGGAACGTCGCCTATCACGGGACCCTGGTCGGCGGCACCCCCGCCGATCTCAGCGGCAACCTCGGCAAGTTCCGCGATGGTCTGGAACTGGAAGATCTGGCGCGCGGTCAGCTTTAGACCCTCCCGCCGCGCCCGTGCGATAATCTGGATGCTTAGAATGGAGTCGCCGCCCAGCTCAAAGAAGTTATCGTGAACACCAACGTGCTCTAATCGCAAGATATCGCCCCAGATCCGTGCCAGTATTGTCTCTACCGGCGTTCGAGGTACCTGAGCGAAGTCGGCGTCGTTCCGAGCCACAACCTCGGGTGCGGGAAGCGCCTTTCGCTCAACTTTGCCGTTTGCCGACAGCGGGAGCGCATCGAGCCAAACCCAGGCCGAAGGGATCATGTATTCCGGAAGACGCGATTTCAAGCAGCCCCTCAACTCCGAGACGTCCGGCTGCCCGTACCCGTTTGAAACGAGATAGGCCACCAGGCGCCTTCGGCCGGGTTCGTCTTCACGCGCAATGACCAGGACGTCACGCAGTGACGAGTGCTCTCGGAGGGCGCTCTCAATCTCTCCCAATTCGATACGGAACCCGCGAATTTTGACCTGATTATCCAGTCGGCCGAGGTAGACGAGATTTCCGTCAGGCAGATACTTCACCAGGTCGCCGGTCT
>JBBQVV010000535.1:0-3785 GCA_038211235.1 Chthonomonadales bacterium
ATATCGTGCCCGTGGTGGACGCCGACGTCTTCGACGGCCAAGTTGTGATCGCCAGCGAGTTCATTGCCGGCGGGTCACTTCATGATTGGATGCTGGCTCTTGGCGAAGCGGTACCTGCTGTCGAACAGGCTGTGGCCATGATCGATGGCATCCTTGCCGGTCTGGATTACCTGCACCGCGTGGGCCTCATTCATCGGGACCTTAAGCCGGAGAACGTACTGCTGCAAGACGGCATCCCCCGGCTGACCGATTTCGGTCTGGCGCGCATTCTGGAGACGGAGGCGCGTAGTGGCAACATAGCCGGCACTCCCCGCTACATGGCGCCCGAGAATTTCTCAGGGTCCTGTTCCGCCTCCTCAGACCTCTGGTCCGTCGGGATCATGTTGCATGAGCTTCTAACCGGAAGCCATCCGTTTCCCACAGGCGACTTGATGGCGCTCATGGCGGCGATTCAGAGCCAGGTTCCCGCACCCCTGCCCGATCCGGTACCGTTACGGCTGCGAAACGTAGTCGCCCGCCTGCTCGAGAAGTCTCCAGATTCTCGCTACGGATTCGCCTCCGCCGTTCGCGAATCACTGCAGAACTGCCTGCAGCCAGTCTTGAGATCTACCGTCAGCTCCACGACCGCGCTGGAACCGCGATGTCGCTCTACAACCTGGGCAATGTTGCCCTTGAAGTGGCAGACTACTCGACCGCTAGCGCGCTCTTCGATGAGACCGTGTCGATACAGCGAACGCTGGGCGACCGGCGGGCCATCGCAATGTCGCTTAACAGTCTCGGCCTATCCGCATTCGGACAGGCCGACTATGCGCGCGCCAGGGCGCTTTTTGAGGAGAGCCTGGAGATCCTTAGTGGCCTGGGCGACCGGCAGAGCGTCGCGATGTCGATGTGCAACCTTGGAAGCGTAGCCTGCGCGGAAGGCGACTACTCGAATGCCACGGCGCTCAGCGAAGAGAGCCTCTTGATCTACCGCGGTTTAGGCGACCTGCGCGGAATGGCTTTCTCGCTCGACAACCTGGGCTGTGTGGCGCGAGACCTGTTCGACTGGCCGACAGCCGGAGCGCGATTTACAGACAGCCTGACTATTCGGCGAGACTTGGGTGATCGGCACGGTATTGCCGATTCACTCGAACGGCTCGCCTCGGTTGGTTCGGCGCACGCAATTCCGATCGGCTCTGTCCGCAGCTGGGCAGCCGCGGAGAGGATTAGAGAGGAGATCAGCGCACCGATGTCGGCAGTCAATCAGGAGTCGCGGGATCGCTTGCTTACATCCGCGCGGGCGGCGTTGAGCGAGACGGCGTTTGCAGCAGCCTGGGCGGAAGGCCGCGCCATGACGCAGGAGGAAGCAATCGAACTGGCGCTTGCGGGGTGAGGCAAAATGGAGAGCATCCGAGAAGAGAACTTCATAGGCTGCATGCTGGGTGTTGCGGTCGGCGATGCGCGTGGACAGCCGGTTGAGGGGTATCCGCCGGAGCGAATCCGCAAGGATTTCGGTGAGGTTCGCGATTTCATGCCGGGCGACACGCGGCTTCCGCTGCCGCTTACCGCGGGGCAGTGGACCGATGACACTCAGATGACGCTGGACATCGCGCGCAGCATACTGCGCTGCGGAAGGTGGATCCTGAGGACATTGCTCGCGAATTCGTTGTGGACCAGGAGTCGGCTGGAATCCGATTTACAGGTCGCGAACAATCTGCGCAAGGCCGGGCGCCTGCTGTCGGAACAGCTCTCCACGGCCGATGCTCTGGCGCAGATCGGGACGACGGGGTGGGTCGTCCATACCGTTGCGGCGGATGCCTACTGCTTCTCGAAGACCCAAAACGAATTCGAACGCTCGGTTATCGACGCCGTGATGGGCGTCGAGGATGCCGACACGACCGCCGCGGTCACTGGCGCGATCAGTGGCGCTTATAACGGCGAACAGTCGATCCCACTCCGTTGGCGCGCCAACGTCGAGCGCGGCGACGAGATTCGCGGGATGGGACAGGATCTGTGGAGACTGCTCCAGGTCGACTGATAGCCAGATCTCGACCAGGCAGGCGCTGGGGCTTCGAATCGTTACGCAGGACGATATGCTGGTCAACGTTCCCATCCGCCGTGTTCGGCTGGAGTATCTGAGATCGGACCGGCACTGGGCGTTCCTGCATGGTTTCATCCAGGTCGGGACGGCCGATTCAGGATTACCGCGTTGAAAGGGATGGCGATGCGGAGGCAGCCAGACCACAACGGACGCGATTCTCTTCGATGCGTTCGGGCTGACGGTTTCGCGCACGGGCACGAATGCGACGTCGTTCGGCTTCGTCGGTGCGCAGCAGTATCGGAGTGATGCCGACAGCGGCCTGCAACTCCTCGGGCACCGCTACTACGATCGGAGTATCGGCCGTTTTCTCTCCAGCGATCCGGCGAAGGACGAGACGAAATGGCATGCCTATACCTCGAAAAGACGACCACGGACGGACGCGTTCGGTCAGAACTGGATACGGCGTTCTTGGCGTGCTCGCCCTGGAAATCTGTAAGCGGACCAAATCTTCGGCATTGCGTGAGCTGGGACGAGCTATTTATGATTCGATGCTCAGGCAATTGCGATAGGGAATGACGACCTCTCCATGGGAATCAAAACGAATGAAATCCAAGAATGCGATAATCTACATACCGGAGGTAATAGTTCAGTCGAGTATTTGGTTCGCAGTTTGGTTCGCGATGGTGAGCCGCGATGCACGCCGGACAGTGCCAGACATCAAAATTGGGGTTATGGTGGCACTTGTTGCTGGTGTTGTTGGGACTGGTATTCGGATCGCAACGAGGCGCGTATGGAAATCGTGACGTAACCACTATTCGGGATCACAGATTGCAGGGGTCGTAAATTTGTTGGTGCTGCGACGACGCTTGACATCCGCAACTCCACTGCGCCAGCGGGCATGAGCCGGTGATCGAATAGCTTTTCCCCGCTAAACTGCTGGTTTATTCTTGAATCGCGCCGATCGCGGCAAAATCGTTGTGCAAAATCCGCGAAAATTGGCATTATAATTATGTAGACGAATATATACTATCGAAGGCGGCCCTGTGGGCCGCCTTTTCTCATTGCGGGCGAAATCGCCACCGTGCGGATCCTGAAACGGAAGCCGTCGTAGCGGCGAGAAGACAGGGCTGCAGGATTAGATTGTGGTTCTGACGGGGAGGCGTGGAATGGCGACGGATTCTGAGGGGCCGGACGAGCGCACAGGTGGCGAGGAGGCTGCGCGGGGCCAGGACCGGCTGTTTGAAGAGAGCGTGCCGCTGGACAAGCGGCGGGCCATCATCGACGAGCTGGTGAAGCGCGCGGCCGCGGGTGATGTTCGCGTCGCCGCCTTCCTCTTTGACCGGCTGTATGGAAGCCCGGGAGCCGCCGCGAAACCTGCCGCGGCCGAGGCGAAGCCGGCGTCGCACTTCGATCTGAACCGCCTGCCTGATAAGGAGTTCGATTTCTTTGTTGGTCTACTCGAAAAGTGCGATACGCGCCGAAATGGAGCGCCTCTCGGAGCGGGAGATCCCGACACAGACGACCAGAAGGCGGTACCGCCTGGACCCGACGGCATATGCGCGTGAAGTGCTGAAGGTGCGATGGTGGCACAAGCAGATCGAGGTCGCGGAGGCGCTTCTGAGAGACAAGCGCGTCTTCGTGAAGGCCAGCCACTCCGTCGGAAAGTCGTTCCTGGCGGGCGGGCTGGTCAACTGGTTCTTCGATTGCTTCGATCCCGGGATCTGCATCACCACGGCGCCAAACGCGCCTCAGGTGCGGGATATTC
>JBBQVV010000536.1:0-3783 GCA_038211235.1 Chthonomonadales bacterium
CAGCCTTCAGTTGCGGTATCGCCACTCTAGACGAACTTCCTTGTGGCGCGCACCACTTGGCGCCAGCGAAAGGTCCGGGACAATCATGTGTAAACTCGTCAGCATCGTCTATAAGCCGCAGGGTGCGCTGTCGGATCCCGACGGCTACACGAGGCATGCACTTCACGAGGCGGAGCTGCTCGCCGGATATGGAATCAAGGACGATGCCAAGGGCGGCGCGGGCGATCGGCATCTGAATCTCATGGCAGCGGAGACGCTTCACGAATTGGCGGCGGAGGGGTTTTGCGTCTCGGCCGGGCAGATGGGCGAGCAACTGGTTCTGACAGGCGTGCCGGTCGACTCGCTGCCGTCGGGAGCTCGCCTCCGGATCGGCGATACGGCATGCCTGCAGATAGACATTCCACGAACGGGCTGCGCCAAGTTCGAGCGCCATCAGGGTAAGGTCCGCCAGGACGCCGCGGGAAGACTGGGCGTGATGGCCAGAGTGGTTTCCGGCGGAAGAATCACTGTCGGCGATCCCGTCACGCTGCTGCCGGCTGAGTAGAGCCAGAATTGTTCATTTTCTGGGTGGACCATGGAGGAGTGCTCAGACTGCTCAGGCGCAATTATAACGTGAACGGGACGCGGAGCACGCTCGGCTATGATCCGGCCAAGTGGACCACACAGATCCTCACTCAGCCTCCTCCGCCATCGAGATCGACCACGCTACCTACAGCCACGAGATGATCGTACCGGCCGCGCAGAATCTCGACCTTGGTGATGATTGTGGTGCCAACGGCCGGATCGTTGACAGCTTGCAGACGCTCGACTACCCTTGGATGACCGGCGTGGAGGTGGGTGAGGGTATCGGTATCGAGAAGGTGCACTAAGACTCGGCCTCAGAGCGTCCGCGCGCAGCATAGATGTCTGCCCGCAGTTGCGCCAGCGTTTCGTCATCCCCGAGGGCTCCTGCCTGACTGAGCAACACGGACCGGCCGTCCTGCCCATGGAGCCATTCATCGAGGGCGGATTTGTGGAAACGCCATGTACGGTCGATTCGGCGACCAGGGATCCTTCCCCGATTCACCTCGCGTTTCATCGTATCTTGTGGAAGCTTCAGATATCCCGCAGCTTCTTCGAGTGTGAGCACTTCGCCCATTGACGCACCCCTTGTTGACATTATACCACTGCGAGGGGACCAGCGGGCACTGAGGGATTGCAGAATACTCAAGGCTGAAATCTGTATTCCGGCCGACGGTAACTTAGAACGAATACTCGGTCTAGCATGGCGACGGAGTGGCGGACGTAGTCTGCGTCTTCGAGGCGAGAGATGACGGACTGGTTGGTGCCGATGAGGTCGGCGAGCTGCTTCCAGGTGAGGCCGGCGGCAGTTCGGGCTTCGTAGATGGCTCTCGCTGCCTGGGATTTGGCCCGTGCATCGGCTAGGGCGGCCAGGTATTGCGGACCGTCGCCGAATTCGATGTCGAGTATCTCGGCTGCATCGCTCCCGGATCTCTTCAGTGTCGGCTACCTCTTTGCCTTTGACGGAGTTGCTTCAGCGACTTTCACTCTGTCGGACGGACTATGAAGCCGACTATGCCAAAAATGGTGATCAAAGGTGAAGATTTCGTCGACGCTGGCTTCTCGCGCGAGTACGAAGCTTGTGTAGTCTGTGAATGAGAATATCTGATCGTTGTATTTGCGATACAGCTCGCTGGCCTATGACCAAACGCGCTCATCCACTCGGAGGATTCTCAAGAAACCGCGATTCGCCGACTGCTCGACTTGGTCCAGGAACTCGATGCTGGTATCATGCCCGGAGTCGTACCGCAGGCGGGTGATAGTCTCGTCGAGGACACAATCCGAGGTGATTAGCAAGGCATCATCGTCGAGCAAGCTTGCATAGTGCTGGACTGCCAACCTGGGCCGACGGTCACGAGGAACGCTTACAGCGTACCACCCGCCAGTATCGACGAATACCTCAGAGCGGGTCTTCGTGATAGAGGTACCGGTCGTGGTTCTCCGTGCCATCTATGCGCCCGCCCTTCGCAATTCCAATGATGTTGTAGAGTGGATTGTCTGTGTGGCGCTGTGATGTAGTCGCTTGCCGGCTCTTTGTAGCCTCGCTTCCCGATTCTGGCAGCTTAAGTGACTCTACCAGCGAAGCCGCAAGACAGTCCGCAGCGACCTCTTCCATAGTGCGGCCCTCGGTAGGTGCCGTTTGGGTTAGAGACCCGAAGACCTCTTCCGGAATATCCAGTGTGAGCGTGTGGTTCATGGTTGTTATCCTCAACTGAAATATACCGTCGATTTCATCGAAATATCTGGCTGCCGTTAAGCGTGACGAGTCTCGATTGTGGAAGCGCGAGCCTGCGGGAGACCCAAAGTACAAGGCGGCGACTTGCGCGGCGGACCGCCGCGGACATGACTGGCGGCGACTTGCGCGGTGTCCGCCGCGGACGTGACCGGCATACTAAGCGCCAACCAACGGGACCAGCGCGTTCGTGTCATCGACTTATTTCCTGATATTTCACCCAAACACCCCGCTCTAACAGGGAAAGAGAACTATAATTCAGCCCGCGCAGGCGCGGCCCGACCCTGACGCCAAGCAGCCGCTCGTAAGCCATACGGGCCCTATGGTCCAGGACGGATCCGCAGGGACTTGTCCTGGGCGGTACACCTCCGCCCATACGGGCGTCCCGTTCGGGCCGTATGGCCGCAGGGACGTGTGAACCTGCCCGTGTGGGTAAGGATGGGCTCCTGACCTCACGCCGCGCCTCCTCGGTCTGGCCCTGAGGGGACCGTCTATCGTCTACCTACTGCCGTCTGACTCCCGGCCTCAGCCCAGCCCTTCGGTCAATTTACGCACATCTCCTGCCGCTTGCGGAGCGAGGCGCTCGGCCAGCGCGTCACGTTCGCGGACGGGCTGGAGCGGACGGCATCGTTCTCGGGCTGGATTTTGGCAGACAAGTCAGGCCGCAGGCGTCGACGCCAGTCCGCGCGCGGCGTCAACAATTGCGTCAAACTCCTCGGGCTCCAGCGTTCGCGGATCGAGCAACATCGCGTCGGACTTGATCCTGCCGAACACCGGCGGCCGGTGGCGGCGAAACGCCGCCGCGATCTCGTCCGCGGTGATTGCGGATCCGTCATGGCGCAAGGAGACGCACGCGGTTGGGAGCTCCTCGCCCGGCACGGAGCCTCCGCCCACCTGCGATCGCTCGGAGACAACCTCAACGCCGAACCCGCTGCCGACTTCCTCGGCGATCCGCGCCGCGAGTGTCTCCGCCATCCGCGTCAACTCGGGCAGGCCCCGCACGAGGTATCGCAGCGTGGGGATCTGACGCAGTGCTCGATCGGGGTCACGGTAGAGCAGCAGTGTCGCCTCAAGGGCCGCAAGAGTAAGCTTGTCCACGCGAAGCGCTCGCGAGAGCGGATGGGCCGTAATGGTCTGGATAAGGTCTCGCCTTCCTGCGATGATGCCCGCCTGCGGCCCGCCCAGCAGCTTGTCTCCGCTTGCGGTTACCACATCACAGCCGGCCGCGATGCTTTCGCGAAGCGAGCCCTTGCCTTCCGGCAGCCCGAGCGACCTGGGAGGAAGCAGCGCGCCGCTTCCCTGGTCGTCCATCACCGGAATGGCGTGCTCACGTCCCAGGCCCACCAGCTGCTCCGTCGTCGCCTCTTCCGTAAACCCCACGATGGCGAAATTCGAGGGGTGACAGCGGAGAATCAGTCCGGTCCTGTCGGTGATCGCGTCGGCGTAGTCCCCGACCCGCGTTCGGTTCGTCGTTCCGACTTCGACAAGCG
>JBBQVV010000537.1:0-3770 GCA_038211235.1 Chthonomonadales bacterium
ACAGTCTTGCGCCAACCATCACGCTGCTCGATTTTCACCAGGCGCTTTACAGGAGCAGTCAGCGAAGAGAACTCGGTGAGCGGTCCGATCTCGGACCATGATCGCGCCGTCGTATTCGCCAGAAGCGGATGCAGCACAAACCGGATGACGGGGATCGAGAGCAGCGCGCCAACGCCGGCGACTCCTACTCCAAGAAGACCGCCCAAAAACGAGCGGCGCGTCGGTATCGGAGCTTCGCCGACAGGAACGGGGGCGTGACGTTTCATGAGTACCTCGGTCGCGAAGGGCGCCAGCCAGCAGGCTTCCAACAATGAAAGGCCACTGTAGCAAATATGCGGATGGAATGGATCTGAACTACCGCCGGCCTCAAGGCCCTGGTGAACGGAGCTCCGTGAAAACGGCGGTTCACTCCCACCGGTGCGGCCACGCGCAGCCATCGCGTCAATTACTTTTTCATCGTGCGAACGCAGGCGATAATCGATTGCATCTCTTCGGTTGTCAGCTTCTTCCCGAAAGGTGGCATTTTTCCTTTGCCGCCGGCAATGACTTTCGTGAGCTCGATATCTGTTTGCCGTTGAACCTCATCGGAACAGAGATCTCTCACCTTCAGAGCCTTGCCCACCGGTACGTTGCCACGGCCATCCGGCCCATGACATGAGGCGCACTTCGACTTGTAGGATGCCGCCCCCGCGTCAGGCGCTGAACCGGCACGCGCGTTCGTGAACGGAACGGCAAGGATGACTGAGGCAATGACCATAGTGACCGGAAAAACTCTCGACAGGCGATTCGACATCTGACGACTCCTTGTTTTAGAGACTGCGTTAGAACGCCAGGAGGAAATTGATGAGCGCTGAATTACCGCGAACGCCGCCGCTCTCGTTCCGTGCTAATTCCGGGACCAGGCGCGCCGCGCTGACGTCATTTTCGAAGAGCTTAAAGGAGCAGCCCACGACGGCTTTACGCTTGCGGCCACTATCGGCGCCGCCATCCGTCTTTGCGTACTCGTATCGGGCGAAGGGAACCATTATTGTCGTCGGACGAAAGTCGGCTTGAACGTAATATCCGGAAATTTTCAGGTTTGGCTGGACGGCAATGGAATCCTTCCCGGTCAGCCAGGCGCCCGCCACGCGGAACTTGTCACGCGTGAAATTAGCGAACACCGCAGCTCGGTCGTAGCGGTCGAACCCCCCCGCGGTTGGATCTTCGATGTCGTACCCGCCGCGGTGGTAATACGCGCCAAAGCCGCTGATTCCGTCCGGCAACGCGAGTTCTGCGGAGGCGTACGTGTCCTTGTGACGGTTGACGCTGGCCTGCCCCGGGATGTCCTCACCGTTGACCACGCCGGCCTCAAAGAACAACGACTTCCAACCGCTGGCGACGTTGACGCCGAAACTGCCCCGTGTCGGCGTGAACGGATTCGAGCCCAGCGTCGCGTCAGAAATGATCATCGGAGTGGAGGCGGAGGCCATCAGTCCACCAGCGTAGTTCCGAATGATGGTCGGGATGAACTTACCGGCGCGGGCGGTCACAAATGCGTCGTTCTTCACGGTCCATGTGCCCTGGCCGTAAACGGATTCGAAATCATTGTTTACATTCGCATCGACATAGGTCGAGAAATATTCAGAGACCGCTCCGCCGGCGTGGAGGTGAAAATCGGGTTTTGTGAACTGGCTCGGTGCGCCTTTTTCCACGGCATATTCGGTCTCGACGTGCGCCGAGAGCAAGTGAGAAAGATCCTTGTCGAAAGCATCCTTGTCGAACCGATGGCCTTTGCGGAAGAAATCCAGTCCGGCGCTCGTGAGCTGCAGGCTGGGGTAGGAATGACACGTTGAGCAGGGAACGCTGTAGCGGCGCGACCACATCGGAACAGCCCACGCGGTCGGCACAATCGCCGCCGTGATGAGAACGAGGGTTGCGTAGATCAGGGTCCTCTGGAAGGAGCTTTTCACGCCGACCTCTCTCGATGCAGCATGGAATTCGATTGATTCCCACAACGGCGCGCCCTTGGCCTGACGATTCGACTATGCATATGAATGCGACCTGCACGTGTCTTGCCAGATTGGCAACCGGCGGCTATGTCGTTGCCAGATCAGAAACGCAGGGCGCAAAGGTACCGCCACGAACGTTGTACGCTGTGGTACGTCCGCAATCTCAAGAGTTGATTGGTGCGACCCCTGCCGCGGACACTGGTGGCCTGAAACGGAGGCGCGCTCTGTTTCCTCTGATCGAGCAAATTGCGATCGGAAGCGGAGCGGAGGCTTTCCGCGCTCATCTACACTGCGACGGGCGTGCTCGCATCGGCTGTGGCCTCTCCGTTTCATCTCTGCCACGCTGGGTGAGCCTGCCGTCTCGTTCGCTCCTCGCCAAAGCCGCAAGAACGGCGCCCCGGTTTAGAATCGGCTGAATGCTGACTCCTCGATCGATGTTCGTTGTGCTTTCCCTGGCGGCCGCCTCGGTGACGCTCGCTGGTCCTGCCGTTGTCTCCGACCTCGGTCCACCCGCTGCTGCGGGTGCGGCGGAACCCTTCGTTTTCGCAGCACGCGACGGTCTCCTCCTGTCCTGGTTGGAGCCTGTGCCGGCCACAAAGGACACCGCGCTGCGGTTCGCGGTCTACCGGCACGGTCGCTGGTCGGAGGCGCGCACGATCGTGCAGCGAAGCGACTTCTTTGTGAATTGGGCGGACTTCCCTTCGATCGTTGAAGACGCGAAAGGAACGTTGTTCGCGCATTGGCTGCAGAAGAGTGACCAGAGCGTCTATGCCTACGATGTCCGGATCGCCACGTCGAAGGACGGAGGTCTCACCTGGAGCGCGCCGGTGGTGCTGAATCGCGATGGAACAAAGGGCGAACATGGTTTTGTCTCGCTCGCTCCGCTACCGAATGGTGGTGTGGGAGCTACGTGGCTTGACGGTCGAAACATGGTGCCGGGGAAAGAAGAAGGCGACATGACGCTCCGCTACGCGACCATCGATGCCGCCGGCACGATCGGTTCCGAGGTGCAACTCGACGACCGGACGTGCGAGTGTTGCACCACTGGAATGGCCATGGTCGGCGGTCGACCGGTGATCGTCTACCGTGACCGCTCGCCGGAGGAAGTGCGGGATATCGCAGTGGTGCGGAAGACCGCCACCGGATGGACGAAGCCACGCCTGATCCATGCAGATGGATGGAAGATCGTCGGTTGCCCGGTAAATGGCCCGCAGATCGATGCGCACGGAAAGCGCGTAGCAGCCGCCTGGTTCACGGCCGCCAGTGGACACGGCCGGGCCTATGTGGCCTTCTCCGATGACGGCGGCGCTTCCTTCGGAAATCCGGTTGTCATTGACGACGGAACGGCGACAGGCCGTGTCGATATTGTGATGATCGATCGCGATGCAACGCTCGTGACGTGGCTCGAACAGACGGCCACCGGCGCCGAGATCCGGGCACGGCGCCTGAGACGACTGGCAACGCTGGAGCCGTCAGTCAAGATCGCAGACTCCACTGCAGCCCGAGCCGCAGGATTTCCACGCATCGCCCACATCGGGCACGACGTTTTCTTCGCCTGGACCGAGCAGAGCGCAACCGGTAAACGCATCCACGTTGCGCGCCGCCAGTTCTGAAGCACCACCAGCGCTATCGTGATCGACCGCGGTGTACTGCCGGTTGAGCGAGGCACCTCTGCCGCCGAATGAGAGACTTCTGAGGCTTCAGTCGTCGTCAGTACCAGGTCATTGAGATTGATCTCTAAGGATCTCCCGGGAGCCATACGCGGAGTTCTGTGACTCTAAA
>JBBQVV010000538.1:0-3754 GCA_038211235.1 Chthonomonadales bacterium
ATTCTGCCGGACCCGTGGAGCGACATTCCCAGTCGCTACAAAGAGGGAGACGTAATTACCGGCACAGTCTCTCGCCTCGTGCCATTCGGAGCATTCGTCCAGGTAGAAGGTGGGGTGGAAGGGATCATTCCGAACGGCGAGCTCCAGAGAAACCGCGGCGGTAAGGGCTCGCTGCCGGTCAACGTCGGCGAAGAGGTTACGGTAAAGATCCTGGGTCTGCAGCCCGAAGCGCGCAAAATGACTCTCTCGCTTCGCGCGCTTCAGCCGCCCGAGGAGGGCGCTCCGCCCGCCGCGCGTCCCGCCGCGGGTGGTGAAGAGGGCGCCGGCCGCGAGCCGGCAGCGACCACTGCCGCAGTCCGGCCGAAGCGCGCTCGCACCGACCGTGCCGGGGAACGCGATGAGCGCGAGGACTACTCGCGATTTGCCGGAGGACGCCAGGAGGAGCCGCGATTCACGATCGGTGACGCCTTTGCGGCCGCGAAGAAGGAGCGCAGTCGCCGCGAACGCCGGCCCAACCCAGAAGAGGAGTTTGACGAAAACTTCGACTACGATGCCGAGTTGGACGATTCGCCCGAGGGCGATCCGGAGGGCGGTTCGCCGGTGAACGACGGACAGGAGTCTGGCGCTGAAGTTGCGGAGACCGCGCCGGCTGTAGCGCCGCCGCCAGCCGAGCATGAAGCTCCGGCCGCCGAAGATGCGGGAGCCGCGCCAGGTCCCGCCGAGCCGGCCGCGCACGGTCTGGAGAGTTAGCCGCGACGGAGCCATGGTTGTCGGCATTACGGGCGGAGTGGCATCCGGCAAGAGCTGTGTAACGCGACTGTTGGAAGCGCGCGGAGCCGTGGCATTCAGTGCAGACGATGCCGCTCGCGCGGTGCTGACGCGAGACGGACCGGTTTTCAGGCAGCTCGTTTTGACGTTTGGCGCGGAGGTGCTCGCCGAAGACGGCGCTCTGGATCGAGCAAAGCTCGGCGAGCTGATCTTCTCAAATGCGGAGGCCCGTGGGAGTCTCAACAGGCTGACCCATCCGGCTATACTCCGACTACTTCGAGCCCAGATCGACGCCGCCCGCAAAGACCTGCCGGCCGGCTCCGTGATCGCAGTGGAAGTGCCCCTGCTTTTCGAGACGAATCTGGCGGGCTGGTTTGAACGAATTGTGGTGGTGGCCGCGTCTGAACCTACGCAAATCGCCCGTCTGAAGGCTCGAAACGGGCTCGGCGAACCGGAAGCCCGAAGGCGGCTGGCATCGCAGTTGCCGATCCACGAGAAGATTCTCCGCGCCGATTTCGTTATCCGAAACGATGGATCCGCAGTAGATCTAGAGGCGGCTGTCGAACGTCTATGGGAAGAGTTGAAGCAGTCTGAACCTAAGCGCATCTGAAAGCGGTAGAGCGAAAAATAGCTATTGCATACCGCCGTTCGTTGTGCTATAATCTCGACTTGTAGGTTAGGCGGCCTGAATCGCTGCCATAACTGCAGACCTGTTCCCCCCGTGTCGTGTCTGCTACTCCGCGCAGCTCGTGTATCACTAGCATCCCGAAGTGCCCATCCCGTGGCCCGTCGGGAAAGCCAGATTTCGACTGTAGGGAGCGATAGACATATCTCACGCTGGTTAACCCCCTTCGCCGGCGGTGCAGGCTTTTCCCCTCAAGCGTGCCAGACGTATTTGTGTGTTTTACATAGGAGGTAGGACTCGCCTTGAATAGAGCCAGAGCAAACAACGCTGTCCTGCACGCGCTGTGTTTCGCCATGCTGATGCTCGTCGCATCACTGGTCGTCCTCGCCCAGATTAACCGCGGAAATCCAAGAACGGGCGGGATTGTCAGGACAAGTACGGTAGGGACACGGTCACGGACCACTCCGCTTCTCGTTGGCGGACCAAAACTTACAAGCACGAGTCAAGTTACGCGGCGGATCTACCATCGCAACGGGGTTACCGGCCGTGACGCCGGCGATCAGGTCGCGGTGCGCCAGACGGAGCTGCTGACGAAGACCAACCCTTCGGCACAGGTTTCGGCTACCGCTGCTCCGTCGCAGGACCAGCATCCGTTCGCCACGGCGGACGAGAAGTATATCTATATCGACAGCGATCGAGCCGACGACACCACGATTCCGCAGGTCTCTACAGGCGTTTTCAATATCTTTCGTATGTTTACCGACGGCTCCGGAGTCACGCAGATCACCTCCGGCACGGCGAATAAGATCGAGCCGGCCGTTTCTCAGGACGGAAGCCGCGTCGCGTACGCGTCCGGCGGCTCATACGCGAATCTTGGCAGCAATCTTGACAATCCCACGACGAACGGCTTCAACCTCTTTTATATCGACCTCAATGCCGGAGGCAACCCGGTCTCGCTTACGCTGAACAACGCTTCCTCGATCTCGTTTCTCGACGTCCGCCATCCGACATGGTCGTCTGGTGGCGATAAGATCGCCTTCGCCGGGCGACGGAACACCGATCCAACGCACTACCATATCTTCATCGTCGACGTCCAGTCGGATCTGATCACGCAGATTACAAGCGGCACGGCGAACGACTACTCTCCAGCATGGTCTCCAGATGGACGCCTGATCGCGTTCTCCACGAACGCCGCCGGATTTTCACCGAGCGGCGCGCCCATCGTTTCGACGGGCACGGTCGGAAATGACGATATTTGGGTCGTGAACCCAAGCGCCAACCTGCCGGATCCGGCTCGCGTCACTCGCTTCACCGCACTCGGCAAGCTGGCATCCAACAAGAATCCGGCCTGGAGCACGCTGAAGTTTGACCCGCTTCAGATCGGTCCGCCCGAGACCGACGCGAACGGCAACCCGGTTTCAGGTCCGAGCCTGCTCGCGTTTGCCAGCAATCGCGCCGACAAAGACCCCAACCAGCCCGGCGTGGCCACCGATGTCGTCAATACGTTCGACATCTACTGGCTGCACGCAAGCATCAAGCCGGATCCTGCCGTCGGAGGCGCCTATACCGTCACAACGCCCGAGTCGCCGTTAGCGTCGGGCAATCACGCGATGAAATTGCGAACGAGCACGCCGGATACCGCGATCGACACTACGGACCCCGCCTCCAGGTTCGATCCTAACTTTATCTCGAACGAGGACTATCCGACGTGGCCGCAATATATCAACTCATACCGCATCTTCTACCAGAGCAACCGCGGCGTCTCCTCTACCGCGCTTAGTAACAACCTGAACATCTTCGGATCGACGATATTCGATATCGACGCGCCCACGCTGCTCAAGTATGACATTCTCAACAATGAGATCGTGCATGTCGCGCGGGACGCGGCCCCGAACGTCGGCGGACGCCAGTTCACAGCAGGCGACCTGCTGCGATTCCGCACGCGTGTCGTGGACTACGAGTCCGGCGTCAACTCGGTATACGTGCAGATAAAGAACCCCAACAGCGCGCCGCAGTCGGCCGACCATGTTGAGCACAAGACCTTTATCGTCGGACCGGGCGCCCTCGACAACACGAATTTCGTCCCGAACGCCCCATATGAATGGGACTACCAGGCCCTGAACCCGTCGACCTACCTCTACCGCAAACAGGGACGATTGCCAACGAACTACGCGACTCTATTTGGTCGATTTCCCAGCAACTGGCCAGGCTGGAACATGTACGTCGCCGGTATCGACGACCAGAACGCGATGACGGGCATCTCGAATCCACCTGACGACGACGTGCATGATTATAGTGCGCGTGACTACCGTAACGCCGAGGGCGGGTTCTGGCTGCGAATGTGGGACGACGGACCCGTTT
>JBBQVV010000539.1:0-3750 GCA_038211235.1 Chthonomonadales bacterium
CGGCCGCGGGCCGCTTCAGGCCTCGCGCACTCGCATCGTTCGCGGCATCGCCCTGAAGACCGAATCGATCCCGGTCGAGGACTGGCTCGACGAACTGAGCGCCAATCTCGATGAACGCGTCCGGACAAACTCAACGGCCCGAGCGGCGCTGGAACGATTGATCGGGTGAAGGGCGCAGTGCGCTGTCGGTCCAATACATTCAGAAAGCGAGCTATTCCATGCGGATATTCGGCCTCAATGTCGGCGGCAGCGGGGGCGAAAGCGACGAAGCCAGGCTGCGCCGCGAGGCCAGCCAGCTCAGTCTGGAACAGGGCGGATTGCCGCTAAACGCCGTCGATCGGCTTCGCGAACAGGCAGTGAGACAGGGAACTCCAGGACACTGCTTTACCAGTGACCTCAGTGTCAACGAACTTGCGTTGGTCGCCCAGGCAGGCTACGAACCACTCGGCCAGGTGATGGGCAGCTCCGCATACCACGTCGGCTGGCAGTTCCTGCCAACCGGCGCCTACAACTGGAGCAGCAGCTCCGGCGAGCTGACAATCCTGACCGAGGCTTTCTACGAGGCGCGACATCTGGCGCTCGGCCGGCTGCGGCAGGAGGCCGCGCTGCTGAATGCCACCGGCGTAGTTGGCGTTCGACTCGAGCGCAAACAGTACGAGTGGGGCGCCGGCATGATGGAGTTTTGCGCCATCGGCACAGCTATCCGCGAGCGGGACGTTCCCCGGGTCCCGAACGCACCACCGTTCCTGAGCGACCTGTCCGGAGAAGAGTTCTGGATGCTCAGGCAGAGCGGATTCCGTCCCGTCGGCATAGCCGTCGGCAACTGCACCTACTACTGCGTTCCGAACTGGACCACGCGGACCGCTACGGCCGGCGGGCTTTGGGGCAGCAGCTGGCAGAACCAGGAGCTGCGGGACTTCACTCAGTCGGTTTACGCCGCGCGCGCACTCGCCATGGGCCGCATGGAGCATGAAGGGCGTTCCGTTCATGCGGTCGGAATAGTAGGCGCCGACATCGAAGTCGACGCGGAGCCGCGCGAGGTCGACACGGGCCAGAGCGGCCGGCGGATCGACATGATCTATCACTTCATCGCTATCGGCACTGCCATCGCACCCTATACTGGGCGTTGGCCGCTCTTTTCCGTTTCGAATGCCGTATCACTTCAATAGACGGGCGAATTTCAACCAGGGAGATTTTCGACATGCCATACACACCCGGTTCGGAAGAGGGACTGCCGGCGGCTGCGCGACAGAGGCTTACCGATATGCGCGGCGGCGAGGGCCGGCGCGCGCTGTTTACCAGCGATCTCTCCATCAATGAGTTCCTGCTCGTGCGTGAGGCGGGATTCGATCCCGTCGGACTCGTTATGGGCAGCTCCATCTATCACATCGGTTTCCAGTTCTCCGGCCTGTTTCAGAACCAGGAGATGGAGGTGTTGACACAGGCGATGTACCACGCTCGAGAGCTGGCGATGACCCGCATGGAGGAGGAGGCGGATATCCTCGGCGCGGATGGCATCGTCGGAGTGCGCCTTGAGGTGACGCGCTATGAGTGGGGCGAGAACCTGGCGGAGTTTATGGCCATCGGGACCGCGATCAAGCATCGATTGGGCGAGCACTATCGGACACCGGACAACCGGCCGTTCACGTCGGACTTGAGCGGCCAGGACTTCTGGACGCTCCTGAAGACGGGATATCGACCGATGTCGCTGGTGATGGGAACGTGTGTCTATCACGTCGCGCATCAGGGCCTGATGCAGTCGCTGAAGCAGATCGGGCGCAACCAGGAGATGCAGAACTATACCCAGGCGCTTTACGATGCCCGTGAACTGGCGCTTTCCCGAATGCAGGCCGAAGCGGAGGCGGAGAAAGCGGAAGGAATTGTTGGGGCGCAGGTGAAGGAGAGCAGCCATGGCTGGGGCAGCCACGTCATCGAATACTTCGCAGTCGGAACCGCGGTTGCCTCCATCGCGCAGGAGCATAAAATCGAGACGCCGACGCTGATCTTGCCGCTGACGGGGTGAGTGATGACGATTCTGGTACTGCCCGGTCGACTCGGAGCCCATAAGGAGTTGAGGCGTCACATCCGGCGCATTCGGCGCCGGATCAATGCTACGCTCTTCTCCGCGGTGCTGCTCGCAGGTGCGACATCCCTGTCTCCGGCCGCGCCACCTCACGGCAAAACGGCTCGGGACATGCCGATCACCTCACCGCTAAGGGCGCTTTCGACCAATCCGAACTACTTCACCGACGGCAGCGGCAGAGCGGTCTATCTGACGGGCTCGCATACCTGGAACAACCTTCAGGACTGGGGAACGAACGGAACAGCACGGCCGTTCGACTTCGCGGCCTACGTGCGAATGCTGAAGGCGCACCACCACAACTTCACGCTTCTATGGACGACGGAGCTGCCGACTTTCCACGGACTCCCCACTACGGCCTCATCGCCGCCGGACTTCACAGTGACGCCCCAGCCGTGGCTTCGTACGGGTCCGGGAGATGCGTCGGACGGCAAATCGAAGTTCGATTTTACGAAGTTCAACCCGGCTTACTTTGACCGGCTCCGGGACAGGGTAAAGCGGCTGCAGTCGGCGGAAATCTATGCCGGAGTCTACTTGTTCACGGGCGAATGGCTCAACAGCTTTCGCTTTTCCGGCGACGGGTATCCGTTTACGGGCGCGAACAACGTGAACGGAGTCGACGATGGCGGCGGGATCAGGTCGGTGACTATGACCGCTCCCAACGCGATTACGGCGATTCAAGACGCATACGTGCGTAAAGTCATCGACACGCTGAACGACCTTCCGAACGTTTTGTGGATCGTCTCCGAGGAGGCGCCCGCGGACTCGACGTGGTGGAACGCCCATCTGATTGCGCTCACTCGTGCCCACGAGTCAGGTAAACGGCTTCAACACCCCGTCGGCTACGCCGTGCTCGCGGACTCCAGGGACGCCACGATACTGAACAGCGATGCGGACTGGATCGCTTCGGCGGCGAGAATATCGCCCACAGTTAGTCGTGGCACGGGGAGCCCGTCACGTAAAGTGAACGTCAATGACTCCGACCATAGCTATTTCGGGATGTGGAGCGACTCCGCCCTCGTAAATCGAAACTACTTCTGGATCAACTTCACTAACGGTAACCAGACCCTGTTTATGGACCCCTACGTCGTCTACTACCCCCGTGAGAACCGGAATCTCTGCCCAGACCCCATAAATGGAATCTCCTCGAAGCCTGATAGTCGCTGGGACAACGTGCGCGATACGATGGGGCACATCCGCGGGTATGCCGATCGCATGAACCTGGCGGCGATGATGCCAAATGGCGGCCTCACCTCTACGGGCCACGCCCTTGCGGCTATTGGCGTGGCAACTGAAGAGTTCCTCGTCTACGCCCCCGTCGGCGGAAGCTTCACTGTGGATCTCTCGAACCGGACGGGGCGATTCGCGGTGGAGTGGATGAACCCGGCAACTGGCGCCAGGACAGCGGGCGCCGAAGTGGCAGGCGGCCAGGCGCGAACGTTCTCCCCGCCATTTGGCGGTGACGCGGTACTCTACCTCGCCGGGAGCGGACCGAGTCGCAGCGGCCTGGTACATTTGCGGAACCGACACCGTGTGAGTCAAGAAATGTGTAGACTCACATATGTATACTAGTTTGTGCTTATTTATTTCTACATAAATGGAGGAACGAAAAGCCTCTTCAGGGAAGTGGGAAGTGATCAAGCAACCCAACCCTGAGGAGGCTCTCAATG
>JBBQVV010000540.1:0-3730 GCA_038211235.1 Chthonomonadales bacterium
TTTCCCCGGCTGCCAAACTTGGCGGCGAGTACCTTCGTCGGCACGAAGATGTAGTCTCCGGGCTTGAATTCCCGCGCGCGTTTCGCCGGGATCACACCGCCTCCAAGGTGGAAGATCTCGATCCGATCTTTGGCGGCATCCGTTGCAAGTCCGCCCGCCAGGTCCAGGTAGTAATCGAGTGGCCTGCCGGGTGCGTACAGGACCCCGCGAGGACTATTGACGGCGCCGAGGACGATGACGGTAGTAGGCGTTTCCGGCACCTTGATCTCATCGCCGTCCACGAGGATGATATCGTCCGGCCCCTTCGGATGCGCGATGGCGCTGCTCAGATCGATTGCGACGAAGCCGTTCGGATCCAGCTGTCCCGCGCCGAGTTTTCTGGCCGGTGACACGAGCTGCGACCCGCCGATGTTGCCCGCGACCGCGCTGGCGGCCGGATTCGCCACCGATGCGGCTGCCCCGCCTGAGGCGAGTGCGCCGATGCCGGCGCCGTCCGAAATCGCGGCGCCTGTCGCCTTGATCAGCTCGATCTGGGCCTTCGCCAACTCGCGCTTCGTCTCGCTGTCATTTAGAAGATCGTTCAGGTTCGCGAGGCTCTGCACCAGTCCGCGCTGGCCGGTTGTCGATAGCATCCGCGGGTCGCGATAGAATTCCGCGCCGTCCGGGAACGCCTCGGGGCGCAGTCCGCCGGCTTGACGGATCGCATCGCTCAGCCGCATATCCTTGGTTCGCAGGAAGATCACACCGGGCTTGTTGACTGCGCCTCGGACGATCAGCGACTGAACTTCCGGCTGATATCCTCCGACTCCGGGAATCGAGATCACATCGCCATCCTCCAGCGCGACATCGTCCGGCGCGGCACAGTGTCCGGAGCTATCGAAGTTGACGGTAACCACCTTGTTGCCCGCGGAGCCATCGGCAATGCGCCGGGGATGCGCCAGAATAACCTGGTTGGCTGCGCTCGGCCGGAACCCGCCCGCGAGCGCCAAAAGATCAGTGATCTTCATTCCGGCGTAGCGGGGGTAGCGGCCGGGATTGACGACCTCGCCCTTGACGTCGACGCGGTGATCGGGAGTAAACACCGCCTGTTCGACCGTGAACAGGACGAGCCGGTCGCTGTCCATGACCTCGGGATCGCGACCGGGGTCGCCCTTGATCGCCGCAGCGACATTAACATATTCGTGCGTGTCCGGACCGTCGTCATGGTGGTGGAACAGATGCGCCCTTTCCAACTCGGCGTTGGGCGTTGGGCCGCCAGCCATTCGCAATAGATCGCTCACCTTCATGTTTCGGCTGACGTCGTACACTCCCGGATTCTTCACCGCGCCGTCGACGACAACCTTGCGCCTCCCGGTCCAGGCAACCTCTTCGCGGGTGTAGACCTTGATCCTGTCCCACTTCCGCAGCTCCAGGTTGTACTTCGGATCGCGTGCAAGCGCCCTTTCGAGATCGAGGATAATCAGCGTGTCGGTGTTGTCCGATTGCCATCGATGAAGCTCTGCTTTTGGGAGATACGCTTCCGTCAGTGGGCCGCGCGCGTGCTCCACAAGATCCGCGACGCGCATGCCCGGAACGAGCTGGTAATCGTTCGGCTGATCGACGGCGCCTTCAATCGTAACCCGGTTGTTCAGCCTGTTGCGAACTGAGAAGACCTCGACCTCGTCGTCATCGAACAACTTCTGCCTGTCGAGAATCGTGTCCGTCAGGCTGACATCCTTGATGATCCGCTCCGCACCCGGCAGCACTGTATTGAGGCGCACGCTCTGAGTGAGCCCCGTCGCCTTAATACCGCCCGCATATTCGAGGGCGTCCCTCAGAGTCTCGTTGGGAAGTAACTCGAAGATTGCCGGGCGGAGAACCTCGCCGCGAACCGTGACGCGTGACCTTCTCGGCGGCACGACGATCACGTCGCCGGAGGAGAGCTGGACATCTCTCCACCTCGGGTCACCAGTGATCATCTTATAGATGTCGAGCGTCGCGATACGCCGGCCCTGCCGCAGCACATCGATCGCGCGGAGCGAACCGTCATCCGAGGGTCCGCCGGCGATATTGAGGAGGTTGAACGCGGTTGCGGTCGCCAGCACCGAGTATGTGCCAGGCGAATACGCCGCTCCGGTGACGAGAATCGAGATCGTATGTAGGAGGCCTGTCTCAATCGAGACCCGGACACCCTTGTAGTAGGGCCGCAGCCGGATCTCGAGCGCCTTCTCGGCTGAGCTGATTGTCATACCGCGGACCACGATGCTTCCAACGTTGTCCAGGGTGATTTGGCCGCGCGCATCGACGGTACGCTTCACCTGGACAGGCTCCAGCGTGTCCGATTCGACGCGTATGCTGAGCCCGTCCCCACTAGAAATCGTGTAGTTATCTGGAACCGACGCCGCGATGCCACGATACAGGAGCGATATCGGTCCGGTCGGTATTCCATATCCACTGGTTCCGTCCGTCTCAGCGCCGCCCACGGGCCGCGGCGGCGGCGGCTCAGTCGAGTGCTGGATGACAGGTTCGGGCGCCGCGTCCTGTTGAGCAGAGCCCCGTGAGCGACGAACGCTCTCGCTGCCCGCGTCGGACTTTGTGTCGCCCGCGACGCCGCCACTCTGTGCCTGCCGATCACGCATACGCTTGCCAGGCGTATCCTCTGAAGGGCGATCCTGTCCATTAGTTCCGGCGGGCCTCCGGGGCGAGAGCGAGTCATCGCCGCTCGTCGTTGCGTCTCCAGATGGCGTCACGGCATTGGACCTTCCGCGCACGGCGCTGTCCCCGCCGAACTCGACAAGCGACTGCCTGCGTATGAACCTGCGCTGGGCGTCCTGTGTCTCACGAGCAAAGCTGAATATATCGTATCCAAAAAGCGGTAGTGACCGTGAGACGCCTTTCTTCTGTGTCTCCTCCTGCCTCCGATGGTCGAAGAACTCATTGGAAAGTTGGTCCTGCGCCGTCGGGTCCGGATCCGCGACGTCCTCACGTATCTGCAAGGGATTCCCGCCTGGAGGAGCGCTCTTCTTTTCCGACGTGGCCGTGGGGGTCGCCGCATTCTCCGGCGTGGTCCGACGCGACCCCTTGTCTGCGCCTTGTCCGAATCCGATTACGGGCAGCCACCAAAACAGCGCTGCCATACCGGCGGCCAATATGCCGGCCACGGATGCGCGGCGTGCGCAAGTGGAATGGGTTTTCATACGTGGACTACTCTCCTGAGGGGCGGGGGCGATCACTTTCCAGAACAGGGTTGCGAAGCGTTCGAGCAGCGAGACTCATCTATACCAACGATAGTATAACCCAATTTTGGCGCGATTGTCGTTTCACAGTATCATGAAGAGGCGGAAGATACGAGGAGCAAAACATGGCGCGGACACAAGTGGTTACTGTAAGGCTTACGGAGGAGGAGTACGCATGGCTGCGTCGAAAGGCTCATTGGAACGGAGATGCCGTGTCGGACCTCCTGCGGGCGCGAATCCATGCCCTGATCGCGGAGGAGGGATATTTACGCCCTCCCGACGACGAACCGCAAGACTTTGGATTTGAGAAAGAGATGATGCAGTTCGTAATCCGCATTCAACGGGGACGCGAATAGCGAGCATCGCCGTCCGGCAGGTCACCATGCGACTGCGGCAACATTTGTCTGGAGAGAGGTTTAGCTTATCGGACGCCGACATTGTCGGCGTCGGCGGGGAAGCACGGGTCTACCTGATTCCGCCGGACAGGCTGCTTGCCGCGAAGGTGTACCACTTCC
>JBBQVV010000541.1:0-3727 GCA_038211235.1 Chthonomonadales bacterium
TGACGCGGGCAACACCCGCGTACAGCAGTTCGACGCTGAGCACCACTATGTCTCCTCGTTCGGACGGTATGGCAGCGTCTACGGCCAGTTCTCGTCCGGCACCGCACTTGAAATCGACTGTATCGGCAGACTCTACATCGCTGACGCCGGCAATTCGCGCATCAGCCGATATGATGAGGAGGGCACGTTCGAGTGCAGTTTCGGAGGGTACGGAACGGGTCGAGGGCTGTTTACGCTTCCTTCCGGAATCGCCCTCTCCTCGGACGGATTCATATTTACGACGGACACAAATGGCACACGTGTTCAGGTCCTCGACCATGAAGGACAGTTCGTTCGACAGTTCGGCGGGAGAGACTCAAAATCGACACCGCTAAGCGCACCTATCGGCATCGCGATCGGCCCCGATGGCACTGTCATCGTCACGGATCGTGATGGTGGCCGGTTACACTTCTACAGCCAGGCAGGAGAGTTCATCCGCTATATCTGCTCAGAGGGAAACGGAGCCGGCGAGCTTCGGAAGCCGCACGGCGTCGCGGTCGACTCCTGCGGACGGATCTTCGTGGCCGACGCCGGCAATCACCGGATCCAGGTGTTCGATGCGGGCGGAGACTATGTAACACAGTTCGGAGGACGCGGCGCCGGGAAGTTGAACTTCCCGATGGATGTCGGAATCGACGCGCTCGGCCGCGCGTACGTATCGGACTGTGATAATCACCGGATCCAGGTGTTCGCGCCCGGGGGATCATCTCGAAAGGCGGGCTTGCTGGCAGGGATCGGCCAGACCGCGGCGAACTACCTGCTGCGCTTCAAGAAGTAACGAGCGCACGAAGGGCAGCGTCGAAGGCTGCCAACCATTTGCAGGAGAGCGCTGTTGACGCCCGGTGGCGAGGTTCTACAAACGGACAGTGAGCCCGTCGCTCCCTCCAACGACGAATCTGGCCGCGAGCTCAACCGGATTGAAATCCTGCGCGGGATGCGTCTCTCGATCTGGGACGGAGCGTTCGCAACCGTACATGGAACACTGACGGCGGGCGCCTTCCTGACCGGCTTTGCGCTGTGGCTCGGGGCGAACGACCTGGCTTTGGGCCTTCTGACCGCCATTCCAACGTTCGCCGGACTCGTCCAGATTGTCGCCTCCTACTTCGGCCCCCGTGAACGATCGCGGAAACGATATGTCGCCTGGTTCGCCCTGTTCAGCCGCGCCCTCTGGCTGCCGATTCTATTAGCCCCGGTGCTCCTGCCTCGGCCACTCGCGCTGCCCGCCTTTCTCGTTACCTTCGCGCTCTCATTTGGTCTCCTGAACTTCACGGTTCCGGCCTGGACTTCCTGGATGTCTGATCTCGTTCCGGCGGACCATCGTGGTCGGTACTTCGCCCGACGAAACACAGTCGCCGGGATCGTCGGAATGGCGATCGGACTTCCAGCCGCCTGGTTTCTCGATCTGTCGACACGCGGGCATCATTGGGAAGCAACAGGTTTCGGCGTCCTCTTCTCCATCGGGATTGCCGGTGGATTCGCCTCGTTCCTGGCCCTGCTGCGGCAACCCGAGCCGCCGCCTCGAGTCTCCGCCACCAGTTTAACTCCGGGTCTTCACGGGATCGTGGAGTTCTACCGCGCGCCATTCGCGGACATCAATTTTCGGCGACTCCTGATCTTCAACATGGTGTTCGTCACAGGGCAGTTCTTCGCCGCGCCGTTCTTCACGGTATATGCTCTCAAGAACCTGCACCTTGACTACATCTGGCTCCAGGTCTATGCTACGCTGAGCGGCCTCGCAGGATTGGGATCGATGGCGTTCTGGGGCTATATGACCGATAAATTTGGCAACAAGCCGTTGCTGGCGATCGGAGTCGTGGGCGTCTTCTTTCTGCCGATCGCCTGGATGTTGACAGCTCCGGAGCGGCCGCATATCGCGCTCGCCGTGCTGACGGCCAACAACCTCGCGGGAGGCTTGTTCTGGGCATGTGTCGGACTGACGCAGTTCAATCTGCTCATCCGGCTCAGCCCGCCGGAAAGGACAGGTGTCTATGTCGCAACGATGGCAGCCCTCACAGGTCTGACCGGCGGAATGGCGCCCCTGGCCGGAAGTCTCGTCATGCACGCGCTTCGCGACTGGCACGCGCACCTCTTCGGCTTCGGGCTCCTGAACTTTCACGTTACCTTCGCGATTGCCGCGCTGCTGCGAATTATTGCGCTCATCTTCCTTGGTCCGGTCGTCGACGCAAGCTCCACTCCTACCCGCGACGTGCTACAACAGCTTTCAGAAACGCCTCCACGAGCCTGGCGCGACATTCAACGGCTTCGCGGCGCATTGAACGAGGAGACCCGTTTGCGAGCTACGGCAGCGCTTGCGGGCTCCCGAACGCGCCTCGCCGCCTCGGAGTTGATCACCGCGCTCCTTGATCCCAGTCTCGCGGTTCGCGAGGAGGCGGCGCGCGCCCTGGGAGAGATCGGGGATCCGCACGCGGTGCCTGTCCTCATTGAAGCGGTGCAGGACCCCACGGGCGGCCTCTCCGGCGAGGCCGCCCGTGCGCTGGGTCGAATCGGCGATCGGTCTGCGACGCCGGCTCTGACGGCAGTGCTCACGGATCATACGGGCCGCTACTCGCGAGCGGATCGGATTCTTGTAGTCCGGGCGCTCGGCGCGCTGGGAGGCTCTGACGCGGCAGACGCACTTCTTCAGCTTTTTGGGCGTACGGGCGATGACGAAGCGGAGAGTGAGGAGGAGATGGAGGCAGCGACGAGAGCGCTCGGCTTGATCGGCGATACAAGGCCTGTGCCGACGCTCGCGGAACAGCTGCGCCGTGACGAGACTCCCAGACCGTTGAGACTGGCTCTCGTACGCGCACTGGGAGAGCTCGGCCATCCGTCCGCCGTGGCGGCCCTGCGCGAAACAATCGCGGAGGCGGTCGATGATGGGGTGCTGTTCCCGCTGCTCGCGGACGCGCTGGCCCGCCTCAACGACAGGGATTCGGTTCCGGCCCTACTTAAGGGGATCTTAGGACAGGAGTCGTCCGTCGCGCGCCGGCAGATCGCGCACGCGATTGGAACTATCATCGGAGAGGGCGACGCACTGTACGCGCTGCTTGCACAGGAAGAGTTCACGCGGGACGCCGCAATTGCACGGCTTGCCGAAGATATCCGTAAACAGCTTCGGGTACGTGAGGCCATCAACGCGCTGGACGAGGCGCTGAATGCCTATCTCGTTGAGGATTATGCTACATGCGTGACGCTTTTGTCCGCTGCCGGCAACTCGACTCGGCCGATCCAGTCCTCTGCCCGACCGCCTTCCGCGATGGATTGCGAGGCTGCTCTGCAGCAGATCGCGATGCTTGACGAACGGCCCATTTCGGTCGAGTTGGCGCTCATTGCGTGGTGCGCGCTGCGCGGCACGGCAGCCTCCCAATGAGAGGACGGCGCCCGGCGCTTACAACTGGGCGGCCGGCGTTGACATCCATCGCCACGTAGTCGAGCGACTCGACGGCGCGGCGCAGGCTAGAAGCGTGATGAATAATCACGATTTTGCGGCGCAGGTTGCTCTGCTTGCAAAACTGAATGTCTGCGATTGCGTCTGCCCCTAAGGGTGCCGTATCCCTTTCCGGTGGCAGCGTAAGGGGCGTTGCAGGCATCGTAGGGCGGCTTGCGGGGCTAATACTTGCAATAGCGGGCTCTGTTCCGACCCTATTCTGCGTTTTGGTCGTGCGTTCAGCAGCCGCTTGAGGTTTTG
>JBBQVV010000542.1:0-3721 GCA_038211235.1 Chthonomonadales bacterium
CGATCAATGGCTCGCACCTGCGCACAATCCGCGCACTGCTCAAGCCCCGCCCGATAGCAGGGCGCTTCCCGCGACAGGCTCCTGCCTGCTCCGCAAGCGCAGCAATGCAGAAAGGCCGTGCAGGTAACCGTTTTCAGTCCAGACAACACACACCCACACATTCCAATGATATGGTCGCCTCCGACAATCCGCAAGGGTCGAGATGAATGAAAATCGATCTTCTAAGGTTCCGCTTCGCGGGTCAATTCGATTTTCACCCTTGCGTATTGCTCCGCCGCCCGGTCCCTCTCCGAGTATGTGCGTGTGTGTGTTGAGTTAGTGCGATGACCTCCAGCCGCGACGACCCATCGGCCAACCCAGCACAAGAATCGTCCTACGACGCCACGTGACCCGCCGTCAACGATCACCCTCGCAGGCAGAACGACAGACTAGAACAATTAGGACTGCCGGCGTGTATCTTCGGGCCTTTCGGCCCATGCCGCAGAATCGTATAGCGGCGATACTTATGTGACAAGGAGTGTTCTAACGGGTATTGGAGACAATTGATGCGCTCTAGGATACTGGCCCTGCTGCTCGCATCGATCATTCTAGCGGGCTGCAGCGGACCTGACTCACTCACCGAAAAGATCAATGCCGCAGACCAATGCAAGGTGGGGCTTGATCTTCGCGCCTACTATCAGGTGCAAGACATAGACGGACTGAACATGGATTTGACGGCTGCGAAAAAGCACCGAAAGACCTTGAAGCAAATTAAAGCCCTCGCTGACAAGCGCGAAGCACTCGTGCGAGAACACCGCAAAACCGTCAAAGAACTAAACGATGCCGCTCAGCAATACAATAATCTCGTTGCGACGTGGGAACGAACACACAATGGGCAGAAATATCATCGGCCCGAATGCTTCATGTGTTTCTGATACTCCTAGCCGCGATTGGGCTCCAGCGTCAGCACTTCGTTATTCCCAATCCAGGTCGTCCGTGTCCGGCTCGGTAACTTCGCCAACTTCGCCATGTTCGCGATCAAATTCAAGTTCGCCATCGATGGCGATGTTATCCGACGCAGACGGTAGATAGACATGCCACTGGCGGCCTTTGCCCTCTTGTCTCCGACTTTTGACACCCAGCTCCTTGCGAGCGCGCTCCGCGGTCTTGAACGCAATGCCTGCGTCTTTGAGCATCCCCCCAATTTCGGATGACAGAACCTCTTGGCCTTCGCCCAGCAGACTGCGAAAGAAGTCCATCGCCTCCGTGAGCTTGGCCGCTGCGCGCTCCTCATCCTTCGGCGGACTTAGCAACTGGTCGGCGGTAAATGGAACCGCCCCGATCCAGTCCATGACAGGCACGCGGTGTTCAACGTTGTTCGCCAATCTGAATGCAAGCGATTCAGGTTCGGCGGACAGGTTGCCCTTGACGCGCGCCAACACACGCTGTTCGGGGTCGTTGGGATGCCTCTCGACTAGGAGGACACAGCGGGCGGCACCGGTGATGCCGATACTGCCGCCTCCCCGGTAGATGGCGCTCTGCCCTGAACTCTTGTTCATGTGGTGCACCATGACGACGGCCGCGCCGGTCTTCTCCGCCAAGAGCTTCAGCGGCGCGAACGCCCTACGAACATCCTGGTCCTTATGGCCGTCCACCTTTTGGTTAAGGTAGGCGTTCAACGGATCTATCAATACCAGGCGCGCCTTATGCTCCTCGATCTTGGCGGCAAGGTATGCGACATCGTCCGGGACGCTCAGAAGGTCAGTGAATGCGAAGATACGGTGGCAGTCAGCGCCTGCGGCCTCCAATCGGGGCTTGATCGTCGCGGCAAGGTCGTCCTCCGCAATCGTCAGGAGAAGGGTTCCGGCAGGCTTAATGTCGATGTCGGTTTGAGGCATGGGACGCCCGCGAGAGAGCCGGGACGCGAGGTCGATCGTGAACGTACCCTTGCCGATGCCCGGATCTCCTAGTACGATCGACAGGCTTCCATACGGGATATAGCCATACCAGAGCCAGTCAACGTATTCTGTCTTTACGTCCGCCATGCAGACGGTTTCGTGCGTGTCAGCGTCCGCTCTTACTTGCTTCGCAACGGAGAGCGCAACCGCCGGTTGGCCGAACCGCTCCCTTAGCGCGGCAACGGCGGGATCAAGAAATTCGACCGGAGCATCCTTCAGGCCGGCAATGAGTTCGTCGTAGACTAAGCCCATTCAATTATGCTCCTGATCTCATCGTGCGTGATGGCGCGTAACCCCACGGAAACGCGCGCCCTCATCAACAGTAACTCTTCAGCCTGTGGCTTCGTCAAGCGCACGGAGCGTATTAGCCACGCCGCAGCGCCTGCCAGATCCTTGTGCCGATTGCCCTCGGGGTAGGGTGTCTGCGCCCACAGCAGCAGTCCATCAGCGTGCGCGACATCGAGATGGGCGGGCACAGCAGCAATTGCCTTCGGTGGTGCCGGCATCGCCGGCAAATTCGCTCTCCACCACATAAGCGACTGACGCTCCGCATCGGGCTGGAACCGGGCAAGCCGAACCGGGCGAGGTTCGTTCTGACGCTTGAGGTTGTACGTGCCTGGAACGCGCAGGATGGAGGCGGTATCCGCACGCGACCAATCCGCGTGCGCGCCCGTCGACTGGCCGCCTATTCTCATGCAGAGACGCTTAAGGACGTTTTTGAAGGTTTGGTGGGCTTCGACATCCCGCAGTTCAACGACGGTGGTCAGCCGCCAATAACAATGGAGTCCTCCTCCGCTAATCACTGCTATGTGCGGGAGTGGCAGGTGGGACTCCCGGACGATCCGCACAGCGCCCGGAACGCCGTCTGTGCCGCCGTCAACATCAGACCAGATCCAGGCGGCGAATGAAACGTCCGATTGAGTACCAGATCGGCCTTGGCGCGGCAAGACTCCGAAATATACATCGTAGAAGGTCGCCATCCTCGCGCAGTGTGCGGCGGCGCCACTGATACCCCTGGGAGCCAGCCGGAACCATTCACGGGTACCCCAGGGAGTGCGGCTCCGCCAGTTGTGTGGCGGATGACCGTCAGGGTAGATCACTTCCCGTTTCCAAGCCGGTTGAAGTGGCCGTACTTCAAGCCGGAGCGAGTCTTCTTCAGCGTATGGTGCGAACAGCGCGTTAAAGAACACTAACGCCTGCTCTTCTGTCATCGCGCCTCCCCTCCGATCGTTCCTCGTTGGAGTAGTTCGTGATCGGCGCAGTCTCTCACTCGAATAGAATGAAAAACGATGTGATTCCATGTACCGTGTCCGCAAGAGCTCAAGAAACGGTGAGGCATAGACAAGTGGAGACAAATCAGGTATACTGCAATAGTAGCGAATCTCTCCAGAAGCTACATCGCTTAGTACCCCGCCCGATGCCTGACCGTGTCGGGCCCTTCCCTTCGCTGCAATTGGACGACTCGTTCCGCCGCCCGCACTCGTTTCACGGGCGTCTCGCTGCCCGTCCCTGTGGAGAGAAATACGTTGGCACTACACCTGTAAAGGTGCGCCAACCGCTGTGCAAGCGGGTACGAGCAACCCCCCGACCGCTCGATCCGCTGCAGATATGCCATACATACCCGTGCCGCTTTTGCGGCTTGTTCCAGAGACAGGCCAGCAGTTTGGCGGGCTGCAGTAGCGGGCTTTGTCACCGTCGATCAGCTAGATACTTCTGGCATGCGATACGGATGATTTCGGAGCGACTGTTCATGTCGTTTCTCGTTGCTTCCTGATCTAAGTCCT
>JBBQVV010000543.1:0-3699 GCA_038211235.1 Chthonomonadales bacterium
GGCGGCACTTCGCCCGTATCCGCGGCGAAACGGGCCGGCGATTGCCACGGAGAGAGCAGAACGTTATCGCGGACGTCATCGAGGCGGCGGAGCAGTCCGATGCCAAGATCGGGCTGGCCACGGGTGATCGACAGGACGGCAAGACCGAGGATCGCGGCGGTCGGATCCACATCGGATCCCGTCTTTCCGGTCCGGTCTACGACACCCCCATCGACTTTCGCAAACTCGCGAGGCGCAAGAAGCATGCCATTCGCGCCGCCGTTGGGTCGAATCAGACTCGCGATCGCCGTCGTGAGGTGCGCGTCTGCTAGGGGCCCGGACCGGTTCGGTACGGCGGGTCCGTCGCCTCCCAGCCGATCGTACAGCGAGATGCCGATCAGCTGATCGAGAGCGCTGAGCCTCTCTCCTCCGGCCGATTGTTCCGCGTATACCTGGCCATTCCAGGACGTGGCATCCATGGCACGCGCGACAACTCCGGCGACTTCATCACACCGGTCCGCAAGCGCGTTGTCCGCCGCCTGCGCGCGCAACCTCGCAATCGCTTCGAGCGCGCCCTGGATTCCGCTGTGGAATCGCAACTCAACTAGGGCACTTTCGGCGGACCGCCGGCACAACCGCGATCCAGCCTTAAGCGCGACTAAAGCGAGAGACGCGTTGGCCTGGGTCGCAGAACTCGAAGCGGCGGGCGACGATCCCTCCTCGAACCTGTTGTCCAGTAGGACTTCCAGCGCACGCCGTACGATTGGAAAGTAGACCGACAGAAACTCGTGATCGCCCGTTTGGAACACGTACTGAGCGATCTGCACTAGAAAGGAGGCGGTATCGTCGTGTGCTTGCGCCGAACCAGGTGGCCGGCGCGGAGTGCTGGATGGTACGATCGCCTCGCCCGCTGCCGCCGGCGATCCCTTCTGCGGTACTCCGATCATTCTATCGATGTCGCCAAGCGAGCCGGGAAGACCGCCTTCGACCGATTGTCTGGCCATGAATAGCCCAAGCTCTCGAGCGGACAGAGACGGAAACAGATCCGTAATGAGCGCGCTGGCAGCAAGCCGGTGCTTAAGCGTCGTGAGACGTGCGCCTGGACGTGCCGGCTTCGGGCCAAGGCCAAAGTCGGCGGACGCCCGCGGGCTCTCAGGCGTTCCCGCGGCGACAGCGGTTCCAAACCCGGCGGCGCCGACGTCGTCGAGCATGACAAAGGTCTGATCGCGCGTACAGATGCTGTGCGTTGTTATGGGCGACGCAGAATTGATCAGGCGGCGCGCAAGCCATCGCGGAAGGTTTGAGAATAGGATGCGCTCCTGCCACTCCTCCGTCAATGCCAGGAGGCTGTGCCACTCTGTCAGCAGCCCGCGTGCGACGGCATATGAGTTCGGCCACAGAGTCTGATAGTAGTGACCATAGTCGCCGCCTTCGGTCGTGTTCAATCTGGCCGTAAACCAGGAGATCGCAAAGGGCAGGTCGACCGTCTCCCTTGGCTTGAGGGAGATTCGGACAGCAATAACCCCCGCGGGGTGAATCCGATCCGCACTACCAGGTTCGCAGGCTCCCTGTACGGTCCCGTCGGCTTCGAACCCGTCCCACCAGCCAGGTCTGCTGTCCAGCGCGTTCCATGAGGCCATGGTGACCGCTGCGCCGGCGCGGTCCGGAGAGGCCATCAACGTCATCTCGCCGGTAGCATTGTTCTGGAGCTTGCCATCGCCCAACTCGCTGGCCGCCGCGAGTCGCGCGAACTTCTGCGCGAAGAAGCCCTCCGCATCCGGGACGGAGGCGACCGTATTCCCGCTCCGGTCGTCGAACCTGCCGGTTGTAACGGTCCCGCCCACGCCGAGGGTGTTCTCCCACGATAGGGCCACGCTGACATCGACGTCTGCAGCGGACGGATTGGTCAGGCGGAAGAGAAAAGCCGCGGCCGGAAACGACGAGTTGCGAATGTCGTGCGGTATCAGCGGGGAGAAGGCCCGCACGGAGATCAGGATCGGCAGCGAGGTGTCGACGATCTTAAGCTTCGCGACAGGAAAGAGCCCGTCGAAATCGATGCGGTTACTTGCCGGCAGGCCGTAACGACTGGCAAGCGCGAGAACCCGCGTCACCGCCCGCGTGCCGGCGCGAGTATGTACGGCCGCAAAGCATCCTGGCAAATCGCCCATCGGAAACGCCCAGTTATTATTGTAAGTCGCGGCCGATATGAGGCCATCCGTCATTACCTGGAACGTGCCGGTTCCGATGCCTCCAAGCGGGAGGCCGGTGGCCAGTCTACGCGAATGTACGACACCGGAGATCTCATCGACGGCGGCGGGCAGGCGCGCGGTCTGGCCGCCCGCGGTCAACGATACCGCACACGTGAGGGCGAAGATAGACACGAAGACTGCCCCGGTGCTGGCCGTTCGGAGTCCAAGTCGCCTATGCGGATGCAGCCGGCACCGGCGGTGCGAATCGGGGTTCCAAAACGAATCTGATTGCAAGCGACTATCTCCCTGTCCGTGATGCAACCGGGGGACTCAGGTAGAGCACGGCCCAGCGACTGGCGTCCTCGAATCCCAGCCTTCGGTACACCTTTCCTGCAATCGGATTCTCGTAGAATAGACAGGGCAGCTTTCCATCGCGCTGCAAGTCTGCGGCGAGCAGAGCCGTACAGGCAGATCCATAACCTTTTCCGCGGGCCGATGGCAGCGTGTAGACGCCTCCAATGAGTCCGGCGTTGCTGCCCTCCACGTTTAACAGGGCGCAGGAGGCGATGCGCCTCGATCGCTTGCCCAACGCGGGTTCTTCCGTGACGAATACGCGTGTTTCCGCAAGCTTCGCGGCTACGTTCGACCGGCTACGGTACATTGCTCCAGCTCCTGAGTAGAGCTCCGTAAGCATGTCGAGGTCGGAAGGGACGGCGCGTCTGGCCAGCGTATACAGGGAATCTGGCGCGGAAGGCGGCTTGCGGAGCGTCAGAAAATGGCTGGCCTCCCAGTCCGTGGGGGTGTACCGGCGCAGCAGCGCCTGAATGCCTCCGACGACTTCGATCGAGCCGCGAGCGCCCGCAATGTTGCGCTCGCTATCGATCAACTTTGCGAAGGACTCCGCGCAGGTACCGTCCCGGTCCACTGCAACCGCCGTGTTGCCGTATCGAAGCAACAGGCCAGAGAGCGGTCCGTCGCGGAACTCGAATGCGCCCCACGTGCGAACAATGGGTCCCTGAAAGCCGTGAGCCTCGATGTTGAGTCGTAACGTTAGCGTCCGCATTGGCAACCGATCGCAAAATATGCGGAACGCGGCCGCATCGTCGCGAGTCAGGGGCCGCGTCGTGACCTCGTCCGACCGAAGCAGACCAAGAGCGGGCGCATTGGAGGATGTGCCATGCATGATCTCGGGTATTCGACAGGATACCGACGAACTCCTTTTGCTTCAGATCCAATTACGCGCGGGCAAAGACCCATTCTCGCGTTCCGCCCACCGTATGTGGTCGAACTTCGTTTATGCGGCAGGACTATAACGACTGTTGGGCTAACTAGCGATCATGAACGCGGAGCTGATCACTGCGCCGGGACGTATCGATCTCTACGTCAGGGGCGAGAGGTTCGCCTCCTACGCCACGGACGGACCCCTGCCCGGATTTACGGAGCTCCAAGCGTCAGGTAATCGTCCCGTAACGCGGAAAGCCGAGGTGACCGGCCGCGCGCTGTGGATCGGTCATGGTGATGTAAACGGCAT
>JBBQVV010000544.1:0-3694 GCA_038211235.1 Chthonomonadales bacterium
TTCGACAGCTAGTAATCTCGAAGGGAGAGCTCGCCAGATCCGCCATCATAAACGCAGATTTCGGGCGCCAGAATACGAGGTTGGGCCGGGAGAATGCCGATCTGGCAAGCGATAATACGCGCCTATTGGCAGTCAATGCTGGCCTCAAGGCGACGAACGCGAAGCTTAAGGAGGACAATGAGAAGCTCCTTTCCGATAATTCGCTGATCAAGATGCAGTACACGGCCGCAAATAATGCGTACAACGGCTTGCTGGACGAAACGAGGAAGGAGAAGGAGGAGCAGAGCGACCTGAAGTCCGAGATCGGGAATCTGAAAATTGTCAGAGACAATCTCACGCAAGAGCGCGACTATGTCAACAGCCAGCTTGTGGGCAACCGGCGCGATTTCCTGCGGGCTTACACGACGCTCCTCCAGGCGAGGTTTAACCTGCGGGCCGATACGGAGTTGGCGCGGCGCACTCTCGACGCGCATCTCAGCCCGAAGGCGGCCCGCGAGGAAGTCATGGCGCTGCTTAAGGAGGCGAGTAACCGTGCGCGGAGGTACGGTGCCGTCGTCGGAGAAAACGGCCGCACCGTTGCGATCGTGTCGAAGCGCGTTGTGACGCCGGCGAGCGATCAGATGGCAAACGAAGACGACAGTATAGGTGGTCTCGTGGACGCGGTGGCAGGCAGCAATACGCCTGTCGTCGTGGTGGCGCGCACTATCAACAACAGCGTAGCAAATGAGCAGGTGCTGATGGAGCTGACTCCCTATTCCTCGACTACCGTATTCAAACAGGGTGAGTTGGTGGCTACTCGGACCATCGACTCGCGGCAGCCCATGGACCAGATGATCACGTCGGTCATCGAGTTCCTGAAACAGGACGTCCGCAACGCGGCGATAAAATCCGGAACGGTGCCTCAGATCAGTGCGGAGACCGGTGACCTGGAGGTCGGTATGATCGACACGCCCGAGATGGTGAGTCTTGTGGACCGTATCCGGCGTACGGGTGGAACGGTACAGCTTACGGCGGTTGCTAATGATACGATCATGTCGGGCGATCTGCTGACGTTTGGCCAATCTCGCGGCGGAGCCAAACCACACAACCTCCGCTTCGACTTGAAGCGCGTCACGGGTCGCACCGCGCGAGCGAACGGGCCATCGACCGGCTAGAGAGCCTTCAGATGGAGTCCGCCTTAGTTCCTGTCGTCCTTGCCATCGACCCAGGTTCCAGCAAGTGCGGCATCGCGGTCGCATCGGAAAGCGGCGAGATCGTATATCGCGCCATCGTTGCGACCTGCGAATTGATCTCCCTCGTTCGCGATCTCGTCGCCGGCTACCGGCCCATCCAACTCGTATGCGGCAATGGGACTGGCTCGGTCGCGATCCTCCGGGATCTAATGTCCGCGGGACTCAGTACGCCAATCACTCCCGTCGATGAGTCGTACACTTCCGAAGCGGCGCGCATCCGCTACATCAAGGAGAATCCCGCCCGCGGCCTTGCAAGACTTCTGCCCCGCAGTCTTCGGACGCCTTCGGTCCCCTATGACGACTATGTCGCAATAATCCTTGCGGAGCGATTCTGGCGGCGCCAACTGGACGAGGCGGGCAAGTCGGACTCGCCAGACCCGATTGAGCAGTCAGACCCGTCACACCTGTCGGACTAGTCAGACCCGTCTGGGGGCCAGCCAGGATAACGTTTGAACGTACACCCTCAAACCCACCGAGCGATTAACGTCTCTGCTTCGCAAGTGCCATCCTTACGGCAACGCGAATCGCCTCGACGAGGCTCTGTTCGCGCGCCACACCTTTGCCGGCTATATCGAACGCCGTGCCGTGATCCACGGAGACACGTATCAGTGGGAGGCCGATCGTCACGTTGACTCCGGTGTCGAAGCCGTGCAGCTTGACCGGTATGTGTCCCTGATCGTGATACATTGCTACAACCAGGTCAAACTCGCCGTTCGAGGCGCGCGCAAAGACGGTGTCGGGCGGATAGGGTCCCGATGCGTCGATGGAGTCGTCTCGGGCGCGCGCGATGGCAGGCGCGATCTCGTCAGCCTCCTCGCTTCCGAAGAGCCCATGCTCTCCGGCATGAGGATTTAGGCCGGCGACCGCGATGCGCGGAGATGGAATGCCGATATCGTGGCATGCTCGACTGCCCAGCCGGATGCATTCAAGCACTCTTTCGGTGCGTACACGGTCGATCGCCTCACGCAGCGAAATATGTGTGCTTACGTGCACGACACGCAAAGGGCCGGAGAGCAGGAGCATCCCATAGCGAGCCGTCTTCGCGACCTCTGCAAGCAGTTCGGTGTGACCCGGATAGGGATAGCCGCCCAGTGCAATGGACTCCTTGTTCAGCGGAGCGGTCACGATCGCGTCTATCTCGCCCGCCAACGCAGCTTCGGCCGCGGCGATGACGCACTGCGCGGCGGCACGGCCAGCCGCGGCCGAGACTATTCCAAAGCGGAGGTCCTCAAGGTCGGCGTCGGTCGATTGGCGCACCGCGACCGACGCCGCTGAGTCTTCATTCGCGGGTTGGGACAGCCAGTCAACCAGATCGACGCTCAAGTTAAGGCCCGTCGCGGCTCTTCGCATCCAGCCAAGGTCTCCAAAGACAACAGGCAAACATAACTCATGGACTTCGGTCGACGCGAGGGCCTTGACAACGATTTCGGGACCGATCCCTGCCGGATCTCCCATAGTAATGCCGATCCGAGGCCTCGTTTCCAAGCTGCATCACCTCGTTTCCGTTACTTTTGTGGGGCTGGTCGGGCTCGTCGCGAAATCTATTGTGGGCGGGGCGCCCGCGCTACTGATGGCGGCCCGTGGCGCCCGGGGCTGCCATCGGGGTGCAATGCTAGGAATACCGCTACGGCCTCCGGAGCCGGATGAGCGCTCTGCGCCATGCATCCCGCTCCTGGCCCCAGGCTTCGCCTCGGAAGCGGTAATCGTTCTTGCGCACGAACTCTTCGAGGTCCGCGAATAGCACATCCATTTTGTCGCACTCAAGCTCGATAAACCGGGCCGCATCCGCGGGGCATAAAGAGATTGAGATTCTCTCGACATGCCGTGTACATAGGCCGCCGCACTCAGTGAGAGTCGTCCACAGGCTCGCGTCGTGTTGGAGGCCATGGCCTAGAGCAGCGGAATACCGCGATTCTGAGTCAGCTTCCGCGGCGCAGGCAGGGCAGAGTGGGATCTCGGCAGCTGCAAACCATCGGCTAAATAGCCGATGCTTCATTTGTCGCGGAGCGGAGCGCCAGCGCCTTCGAGTTTCGTCGGCAAGGTCCGAATAGAGGATCGCGACGCCGAGCGCGTCACCACATCGCGAGAGCATTGGCGTATGTTGTCGGCAGAATCCCCTGGTCTCTCGAAAGTGCGCGCGCACCATGGGATCGTTCACGAATTCGGCAAAGAGGCTGCGAAGCGAGCGCTCCGCGCTGCGTTCGGCGAGGCAGCAAAGCGCGCAACGGGGAAGGATCATCGATAGGTCGGCGTCGGATGAGGCGGTTTCCAGCGCAAACACGGACGTTTCCGCCCCCGTTGAACTTCGGAGCGCCTCAACAAACTCGGCGAGTGCGGCCTCCTGGCCCGAATTGGCTTTCAAGTGTTGCATCTGGTGTTCGGCATGCCAACACAGTTTACACGTAACCTCGCCAAAACGCAAGAAACGGCGAAGAGCAGGAATCGTCGCGATAGGGGCGAAA
>JBBQVV010000545.1:0-3675 GCA_038211235.1 Chthonomonadales bacterium
CAATGAGCAAGGACGTACCACCTACGAGCGTAAAGCTGTTCGGACCAGTTCCCGTGTTGGTTAACGCTGGGATCCAGTACTGCATCAGCGCGATCAAGGCAAGGAAGATGGCGCCCGCGAGCGTGATGCGAGTCATAACCTTGTCGAGGTACTTGACTGTCGGCGGGCCAGGTCGAATACCCGGAATGTACGAGCCGTACTTCTTAAGGTCTTCCGCAATCTGTTCGATATTCATCGTGACAGCCGTATAGAAATACGTGAAGAAAACGATGATCGCTGCGTAGACCAATCCCGTGACCGGACTCTTGCCGGGCGACATCCACTTCGACCACCAGTTCGCAAACGAGGCGAACGCGGAGTGCGCCGGAACGAACTGCAGGAACGTGAGCGGCAGCAACTGGATGGATAGCGCAAAGATGATCGGTATAACACCGGCCGAGGCCACGCGAAACGGAAGGTACGCCGTCCCCGCCTGGCTCATCCGATTGCCGACAATCTTACGAACATGCTGGATGGGTATCTTACGCTGACCCAACGTCACGTAGACAACGCCAATGACCGTGGCAAAGAACGCAACGACCAGCAGCAACAACTGCGGCGCCGAAACCGCTCCGGCTTTCACCGATTCCCACACTCCACCCACCTGAGCGGGCAGCCGAACCATGATGCCACAGAAGATGATCAGCGAGACGCCGTTTCCAATACCGAACTCGGTAATCTGCTCAGCCACCCACATCAGGAAAGCCGTGCCGGCAGCCAGCGTCAGAACAATCTGAACCAACCCTAATCCGTGAGCCGTAATAACGTTCTGGCTGTGCAGGTAGAAAGTAGTACCGGTTCCTTGCAACAAGGCCAGGAAGAAGGTCAGGTAGCGGGTCTTCTGAGAGATCTGCTTACGACCGGACTCCCCTTCACGGGCGAGCTCTTGCCACTGCGGGATCGCGAACGTCAACAACTGCATAATGATCGACGCGTTGATGTAGGGGATGATGCCCATCGCGAAGATCGTGTACTGCTTCAAAGCACCACCGGAAAACACGTCCACCAGATTGAGGATGCCGCCCCCGCCTTTGCCGCCGAAGAGGCTCTTAAGAGCGTTATCGTCGACATTCGGGATGGGTATGTGCAAGCCAATGCAGTAGACACCGAACATCAGGAAGACGAAAATAAGTCTCCTGCGAAGTTCAGGTATCCGAAATGCAGCTTGCATCGCCTCAATAAACGGCGTGGATGTTCCTCGTGAAACCCGCCGCGACGGGCCGCCGCCACCAGTATTACCTACTGATGCAACTTGAGCGGTCGGTCTCTTTACAGCCATTGTGTCAGCCTCCGCAGTGCCATTACTGCGCTTAGATCGTTTCTACAGTACCGCCGAGGGCTTCAATCTTCTCCTGCGCGCTCTTCGAGAAGTGGTGCGCGCGGACGGTAAGCTTCTTAGTCAACTCGCCGTCTCCGAGAATCTTGACGCCGTCCTTCACATCACCGATCACGCGGTGCTCAGCGAGCACATCGGGAGTGATGGTCATGCCATCATCAAAGCGCTCCAATGCGCTCAGATTGACAATCGCGAACTCCTTCTTGAACAACGCCTTGAAGCCGCGGAAGTGCGGCAATCGGCGATGCGTAGGAGTCTGTCCGCCTTCGAAGCCAGGACGCGTGGTTCCACGCGCCTTGTCTCCCTTGTGGCCTTTTCCGGATGTCTTGCCGTGGCCGGAGCCAGGACCGCGCCCGATACGTTTACGACGATGCTTGGCGCCTTCGTCTGGTTTTAGGTCTGTCAGGTTCATAATTTACTCCGTCACGGCCGATGAGGAACGGCGCGCACGCGGCCGGGGTCCAGGGGCGTCGCCCTCAACTGTCTCGACCGATACAGCGTGGCGCACTTTGTGGAGCATTCCACGAATCGCGGCACTGTCCGGCTGTGTAATTGACGATCCGACCTTCTTGAGTCCAAGGGCTCGAACGGTGAGGCCCTGGGTCTTTTCAAAGCCGATCATGCTTTTGGTGAGTGTGATCTTAAGCGCCGGCATCGGTTACCTCCTCGGCGGCTGCGGCCGCGGGTTCAGGTGCGGTCTCAACTTCGGCGGCTGGGGCTTCGGCAACGGGCGCTTCCACCGCGACAGCGGCAACGGCTTCTAGCGGAGCGGCCTCGGCGACAATCGGTTCCACCGCGGCGACCGGAGCAGCCTCGACAGCAACGACGGCCACGGGTGCGGCGACGGCTTCCATTGGTACGACCGCGGCGATGCCATGAGCGGCATCTTCGCTTTCAGCGCTCATGGTAGCGTCGGCGACGCTCTTTGAAACGAGTTCGCTGAGGTCCTTGCCGCGAAGGCGAGCCACGTCCGACGCTCGCTTCAGCTTCTTAAGAGCCGCGAGGGTCGCCCAGGCTGTGTTAACCTTGTTCGACGAACCAAGGGACTTCGCAAGCACGTCCTTCACGCCGGCCAGTTCAAGCAGCGCGCGGACGGAGCCGCCGGCCACGAGGCCAGTACCAGGTGAAGCGGGCTTGAGAAGGATCTCAGCGGCGCCCTGTCGGACGAGAACGTCGTGCGGGATAGTGGAGCCGACCATGGGGACATGGACGATGCTCTTCTTGGCCGCCTCGACGCCCTTGCGGATAGCATCCGGAATGGCGCGAGCCTTACCGATGCCTGCGCCGACGTGGCCGTTGTGATCGCCTACCGCCACGAGGATGCTCCAGGACATAGTCCGGCCGCCCTTGTGTGTTTTCTGAACCTTATTGGTCTGAATGACATGTTCGTCCAGATTGAGCGTGTCAGGGTTGATTAATGCCATGCTTAGAAATCCAATCCATTCTCGCGAGCAGCGTCGGCCAGACCCTGTACGCGCCCATGATACAGATAACCACCGCGGTCGAACACTACTTTGGTGATGCCGGCCGCCGTCGCTCGTGTGGCGACCAGCTTACCGACAGCCTTGGCTGAGTCGACGTTGCCGCCGGCGCTCTTCGACTTCGGATCGCGAAGGCTCGCGTCGAGTGAAGAGGCCGACACTAGCGTCGTGCCGGCGATGTCATCGATGACCTGAGCATAGATATTGTTCGTGCTCCGGTAAATGTTGAGCCGAGGGCGCTCAGGCGTGCCGACGACACGCTTGCGGACTCGGATGTGGCGCTTCTTTCGCGCCGCGTTCTTATTTAACAATGCCATATACGAGTTTCCTCTTAGTCCGCGTTACCAATCGTGACAGCGATCTGTGCGCGAACTCTAGACCTATCAAAAAATATAACCGATATTCAAACTGCTGCCGCCGTGCCCTGAATGGCACAGCTCTGATCGCGCCCCTCTGGGGCTGTGAAGCGATGGCAGGCAACATAGAACCCGACGTGCGCTGCGTCCAGCCAGTTCGACCAGCGACCGCACCTTTGCGCAACAGCATCCAACGGCAGTTGGCTACTTTTTGCCCTTGCCGCCGCCCTTACCGCCGGCCTTACCGCTCTTACCAGCTTTCCGGCGGATGATCTCACCCTGGTACCGGATACCCTTGCCCTTATAGGGTTCAGGCTTCTTAAGCTTTCGGATGACGGCGGCCTGCTGGCCGACAACTTCCTTGTCAATGCCGGTCACCACGATGAACGGGCGACGAGTGGCGGTGTCCTGTCCGACTTCGAAGTCGATGCCGGGAAGCGGCTCGACCGGGACGGGATGCGAG
>JBBQVV010000546.1:0-3664 GCA_038211235.1 Chthonomonadales bacterium
GTTGACCTCTTGCACGGTCTGGCCACAACCGGCGGCAATTCGACGGCGGCGTGAGCCCTGGATCAGTTGCGGATTCGCCCGCTCCTGCGGCGTCATCGATTGTACAACCGCCTCTTTCCGTACCAGTACCTTCGGGTCGATCTGAACGTCGGTCGGCAGTGCGGCGCCCATGCCTGGAAGCATCTTGATGATGTTCTCCAGCGGGCCCATTTTCTTCATCATCTGCATCTGTTCGAGGAAGTCGTTGAGATCGAACTTGTTTTCGCTGAGTCGCCGCTCCATCTCCGCGGCCTTCTTTTCGTCGACCGCGTCCTGCGCCCTCTCGATCAAACTCAGAATGTCACCCATGCCAAGGATGCGCGAGGCCATGCGGTCGGCGTGGAACGCCTCAAGTGCGTCCAGCTTCTCACCGGTTCCGAGGAACTTGATCGGCACCCCGGTGATCTCTCGAATCGACAGCGCCGCGCCGCCGCGCGTGTCGCCGTCCATCTTCGTCATCACGAATCCGCTGATCGCAAGCTTGTCGTTAAACTGCTTTGCGAAATTAACCGCGTCCTGGCCGACCATCGCGTCCACGACAAGCAGAATCTCATGGGGCTTAACCCAGGCTTTCATCTGCCCGAGTTCATCCATCAACTCATCATCGATGGCGAGACGCCCTGCGGTATCCAACAGGACAACGTCGTTCCCGTTTAACGTGGCCTGCTGGATCGCCTGTCGCGCGATCGAAGGCGGGCTCTTCTCTTGCTCGACGGGAAGGGTAAAGACAGGCGTCTCGACCTGGCCGCCCAACACCTGGAGCTGTTTGATAGCCGCCGGCCGATAGATGTCACACGCGACCATGAGCGGGTTGCGGCCCTGCTTCCGGTACCAGTGCGCCAGCTTGCCGCACAGCGTCGTCTTGCCCGTACCTTGAAGACCGCACAGCATGATCACGGTTGGCGGGTCCGGCGACAACTCGATCTCGGTCTTTTCACCCCCGAGAAGCGCCACGAGTTCGTCGTTTACGATCTTAACAACCTGCTGTGCCGGTGAGAGGCTCTCAAGCACATCAACACCGATCGACTTTGCCTTGACGCGCTCTACGAAATCCTTCACGACACGAAAGTTTACGTCCGCCTCTAGGAGCGCCATGCGGACTTCCCGCATCGCTTCCGTGACGTCGGCTTCGGATACGCGCCCCTTGCCGCTCAACCTCCTGAATACGGACTGCAGTTTATCGGATAGGCTTTCAAACATAAACGGTGTAATCCTGAGTCTTCAAAACGGGTCTAACTCAACGTCCCATTTGCGCTCCTGCCGGCGGTGCCGGAGCAACCGGGATCACTACCTGAACGGCATCCCAAATGGCGATAAGCCTTGACGACACAAACGCCCGACTTCACCCTTGTGTGCTGGAAACGGCGTGGGCGGCATCGGGCGGGAAGCGGACTCAGCCGAAACAGGCTCTTCTGATCGCACTTAGTCTACGTTCGTATAACTAACGGTGTATTATACCGGCGACTACTGCTCTTGTCAATGCCGGCGCTGCCTAGATCCGGGCGTCAGCATCAACGAGGATCGGTGCGGTGCGTGGCGGCACGACCCGGTGTAAAGCGACCAGCCGCAAACTCTGAAATAGATTGGATACCCTTGACACCGAATGAACGCCCGTGTTATCATAACGTTGCGCGCGGCACCGCGTCGTTCGCGCAGTTGCTCGTCAGCATGTTCCCCGTTAGCTCAATGGTAGAGCGTTCGGCTGTTAACCGAAATGTTGATGGTTCGAGTCCATCACGGGGAGTTTCCTCTTCAGGCGTCACCACGATTCTTTGCCACAGCCTGCCGTATCGTGCTTCGTTTTGATCCGCCGGCGACGGGCTTGCGCTCTGCGCCGAATGCGAGCCGTCGTACCCGGTCGATTGCCGCCGGATCGACCGCCTTCTCGAATGACCGGAAGCCTGCGAGATGGAATCCGTGCTTCTCAGCCAGCACGGAGATCTCGTCGACCTGTGCCACGGAGACCTCTTTTCCCAGCGTGAAGCTCTCGTAGCGGCCCTCGAGCGCGAGTGCCATCGTCTCCGACATGCACGCGTAGGCCGTGCCAGGCGGGAAGCCGAAATTGAACTGCTGTGTTGGCCTGTCCGCCAGCGGTACTCGCATGTCGCCTGGGACCGCAACCAAGCCTCCCTCGATCACCAGCACGTCCTTACGCTCACGCGCGACCCGCACCGAGACATCCCTTGGGCGCGCGACATCACAGACGACGGCCCCGCGTTTGATGTGGCCGGGCAGGATGACCGCATCCACGGCGCTGGTAACGGTGATCACGATGTCTGCATCGATCAGTCCGGTGGCGACATCCGTGCAGGTTCGGACGGGAGCGGATCCGGTCTGTCGCAGCCTGGCAGCCAGCGTGGAAAGTCGCGCTTCGTCTCTGCCGATGAGCGTCAACTCCGCCGCCTCGCGCGCCATCACCTCGGCGCACGTCGCGCCAATGGAGCCGTTCGCTCCGACTACGGCGACCCGAGCTTGGCACAGTGAATGGCCCATCATCTCCGCCCCGCGCCTGGCGCCCTCGAGCGCCGTCGCGACCGTGTACGAGTTGCCGGTCGTAACGGCGATCTCCGGCAGCCTGCGGGCCAACGTGATCCCGCCGTCGCCGACGATCGATGTGAACGCGCCCAGGCCGAGGATGCCGGCGCCAAGCGAGCGCGCAATTTTGCCGCACTGTTCGAGCTTGTCGGATACGAACTCAATGGGAAGGGTGACCATCTGGCGGGGAGTGAGTGGACAGCCGATGAACCAGCCCCGAGCCTCTTCGCCGGTCAGAGATCGGATGCCGGTAATCTCGGCAACGACCATCGGATTCTTGCGCTGGATATACCACTCGATCAGCGGCACGGGCATGTAACGGGCGATGGGGTACTTCCGGCCGACATCGCGGCGGGCATCGATGGGATGGATGATAAAGGCAAACTGCTGCATCGGGGCTCCAAGCCGCTACACCACCGCCGGGTTCAACTCTCGAACCGCGGGCTTCCAGTGCAGCTCCTTAAATTTTGACATGTAATCCTCGGGAGTAAGCGTCTCAGGACGCCGTCCGAGCAGCGTCACGAGAACGGCCTCCATCACGTTGGTTCCAAATGAGCGACCGTCGAACACAGGCGTGGTGGTTATCAGCTGACGGACACCTCGCGCCTTGAGCTCCACTGTATCTTCTTCTGTAATCGTGTTTGTCAGTATGATCTTTCCGCGAAGGTCCGACGGCATGTATCTCTTAATGTAGTGAAAGTCCCCAGCAATGAGCTCGGCTGCCTGGAAATATTTCGTGTACTTGGGCGTGTTCTGCTCCTGCTTCTCGCCCGTGGGGTAGATCCACTGAAAAGGCAGGCGCACCGCGATCGGCAGCAGCAGGTGGGCGAGGCGCTGGGTAGTCGCCCAGGTGTGCAGCGCGATAGGGATCCCAAGGCTGAACATCAAATCGCCGTACACAACTGACTTCGCGTGTTTCGCCAGGGCCTCTGCCATGCCAAACCTGTCAACCGAGCAGACCATAAGTACGCTCATTGCGCTGATATCCAGCGTGCCAGACTCCTGAAGCCACGTTACGGCCTCGCGTTCGAGTGTGTTCTTGAGTCCGCTGCCATCGACGTAAGGAGTCTTCTTGGCTCCTGACATCAGT
>JBBQVV010000547.1:0-3651 GCA_038211235.1 Chthonomonadales bacterium
TGCGACCGCAGGGGGGCGGAGCAAGGCATTTGCTGAAAGTCGCTCAGCCAATGTCAGCGATCGAGGAGAATGGCAGGGTCGAAATAGGCCAGGCGGCGTATGTAAGTTGGGGCGGAAAGAAGCTGAGCCCTACGAAGATGCCGGCGATGGTGATGCTGGCCCACGACAATGTCAGCAACCTCTCGTGACAACCAGATTCGTTGTCGGGCTAAGCGCAACGCCACGGGCAAGGTCGAATTGGAGAAGCTGCTCTACCTGCACTGCGGAGCCATTCGGCACGAAGTCAAGGTGAATGCGGACAGAAAATGAATGGCGAGAAGGACCTCCAGGTGCCGCCAACCATCAATCTGCCCGCCATCAAGGCGGCGCTGAAAGCCGGCGGCAATAAGGATGTGACCATCAAGCTGATGCCCGGCATGAACCACCTGTTCCAGACATGCAAGACAGGTTCGCCCTCCGAGTATGCAACGATTGAGGAGACGATATCGCCCCTGGCGTTGGCGACGATGGGGGATTGGATACTGGCGCACGCAAAGTAGGTGGTAGTGTGCTGCTTCTCACGGAATAGGACTCTGAGGCTCTCGGCGTTAGGTACACTTCGATCAAGAAGGGGACCTAATGACACGCAACCGCAGACACTTCTCAGGTACCGAAAAGGTGGCCATTCTCCGCCGCCATCTCGTCGACGCCGTTCCGATCTCAGAGCTCTGCACCGAGTACGGTCTCGCGCCGACTTGCTTCTACCGGTGGCAGAAGCAGTTCTTCGAGAACGGCGCCACAGCCTTCGAGGCGCAGCAGGCCCAGCCCAACCGGTCTGACGATGCCGCCCGCATCCTCGCCCTCGAGCAGAAGCTCCTCCGCAAGCATGAGACACTCTCCGAGCTAATGGAGGAGTATGTCCAGCTAAAAAAAGCGCTTGGGGAAGCCTGAATGGCCGCTGGGTTCCCCTTCACACGCGCGACGAAGTCGTATGCTTCGTCGACCGTTGGTCTGCCAAGACCGAGATTGCCGCCTGTCGCCTGCTGCGCTGGATCGGGCTCTGCAAGAGCAAGTTCCATGCTTGGCGGGAGCGCGAAGGCATCGAGAGCCGGCACAACAGCCAGCTCCCTCGTTCGTTATGGATCGCGGAGTGGGAGCGGCTTGCCATTATCGGGGCCTACGGCGACCACCCTACGGACGGTTATCGGAGGCTCACCTACCTGCTCCTGGATATCGGTGAGGTCTGCGTCAGTCCCAGCACGGTCTACCGCGTCCTCTTAGCGGCCGGTGTCCTGCGCCGCTGGAACCGCAAGCCATCGAGCAAGGGCCAGGGGTTCGTTCAGCCTCTACTGCCGCACGAACACTGGCATATCGATATAAGCTACATCAATATCTGCGGCACGTTCTACTGCCTGTGCAGCGTGCTCGATGGGTGCAGCCGCAGTATCGGGCGGCTGCAAACAAACCAGCCGACCTGTACAGCCGCAGTATTAGACGACGGCGACAACAACGAGACGAAGCCGTACCCAGCAACCGGAACGGCAGCGCGTCTCAAGGTCCGGCGCCGAGACCACTGCTCTCAATCGTGGACTCGCCTCGAATGTTGGCAGTCGGTCCTCCCGCGAGCCCCTGCAAGAGCAGGATCAAGTGTAGTAACTTGACCTTTGGAGGTGTGAGCTGGACCGACTGCGTTGATTGGGTTGCCTATTTGATTTGTATAAAGGCATGTAGTTCACTCAAGAAAATGCCTCGGGCATGCTATTGTTGCTGTCCTAAGGAAAAGACGAATTACAAAGCTCCTGTCGCCATTTGTGAGATTGTCGTCGATTACGGCCAGCCATAATTCTGTGTAGCGGACGAGAAGTTCGTGACGCAGAGGCGGTCTGTCCATAGTGGAGAAAGCGGTCCGTCTGCTTCACAATTCTGTTGGACGGATGATGCCCGACGATTGTGTGAAATGGAGTTGCGCGGAATCATGAGGCCTTTCGGATTCATCGCCTTCGTATCGGCAACATATGCACTTTCCCTAGTTTCGCGTGCGGCGGCCCAGGGAACAGTCTCGCTGACCGGCGTCGCGCACAAGATCGATTCGGTGCCAGCTGTTCTGCAAGCGCGCTACCTTTGGCAATCGGACCGTTCTCTTCTTTGTCTGTCATGGGACGAACAGAGTCAGCGATTCGTGCTCGATCGGATCGATACCGACACCGGCGCCCGTCTGTCCCTTGCTTCAAAGTTTCAGAGGTACCAGTCCAGCCTTTCGGGAACAAGCGTCATCTCCCAGACTCAGTTACCTACTGGTCAGTTGCGTTCCGCTCTTATTCACGTGCCCCCTCAGATCTCTCTATCGCCGGATCGATCGTGGTTGCTGATGCAGTCTTCTGACTTATCGTTCTACACGGCCGTGAGGATCAATGAAAATTCGGAAGTGCGCTATCGGGCGAATGGGCCAGGATCTGCCTACTGGACGCATGTCGGTCACGAGTGGCTTGAAACGAGCCAGACTCGACAGAGTTCAACTGCTAATCTGGTACTGCACGACGTGGATAGACCGAAGTTCGCAAGGCAGATTCTAAACCGGCGTGTAGGCGTTAAGAGACCTGTCATTGGAATTTCTGCTGAGGGTTGCCTAGTATCGTCCGATACCGCTGGAAACGGGCCGGTGAAGTCTGCTCGACTCTCTCTCGTTGGCATATTTCTAGGTTCTCCAGCCATTCGGTCGCTCACGGTAATGTTCCCGGTCGCGTGCGAGGTCGATACCGTCGAGATCTCGGTCACGGGCGACAGACTAGCTTGGGTGCTGGACTATTATGACGTGGCCGCGCTGTCTAAAGTGCTCCACCGTGTTGTGCCTGCAACTCCGATGCGCGGCAAACGCATGACGGGGATCTGGGTAAGCCGATGTGATGGTTCGCAGATGCGCGAGATCGGCAGCGTGTTGAGTATGCCGAACCCGCTTAACGATGGGATCGGAAATCTGGCATGGGAGCCAGCCGGCACCGAGCTTTCCTTCACGTATAACGGCGCCTTCTACACGGTAGGCGTGCCAAGGTAGCGCATCCAGAACCAGCATTCGTGATTGAAGCCTACATCGAACTCTCTTCGCTTATGAGTGACTGCTCATTTATCGCCCGCCACAGAGATTATAGACGACCATGTGACCAAGGCGCGCCAAGGACGAACGTATAGCCCTACTCTCCTCTCGATCGGCACTACGGGCATGCCAAGGAAGGAAAACGGACATGGCAACGGTACGGTACACAGTGATCGAGGGCGAAGTGATCGCGGAGAAGCGCGGCGGCGTGCGCAGCCTCTACGTCCCTGACCCGCTCGGATCTACCGTGGCGCTATTGGACAGTAGTAGCTATTGGACAGTGCCCCGGCGTAGCTGTGCAATCACACGCACTACTTCAGGAAACTCCGAGACCGTGACAGAGCGTCTGCGCGCGATCGTCACGCGTCTGCTGGCGAAGGATCCGTCTGCCCGGTATGCCACCGCCTCGGCCGGCCGTGAAGCATTGCAGAATTTTAGCTATTGGCCGTATGGCGAGGTAAACGTCCGCACTGGCACGACGGCGACGCCATTTTGTTTCGGGGGCACGCTTGGGTACTACCAGGATGGTACCACGAGAGACTACGTCCGTGCCCGTGTAATGCATGTGGCGACGGCGAGGT
>JBBQVV010000548.1:0-3609 GCA_038211235.1 Chthonomonadales bacterium
GAAAGACGTGGTTACGCTCGAAGGCAGGCCTGTGCGCCTCGAACAGATCGCGTCCCTTCACGGACAGGGCATACCAGGTGAGTGGTCGCTCACGGGCATGTTCGGCCCAGTCGAGGAACGCCGCGACAAAAGCGAAGCGCTCATGCCAGCTTCGCCATGCGGGTATCTGCGGAGTCTGGAGCAAACCTCCCCACGCCCGCGAGTCCGCGCGGTACACGGTCGCCGTATCGTCTGCGCTTGCTATTATACGTGCGATTGACATTTCATCGACCGCACGGCGAACTGCGGCGATGTTGTATCCGATGGCCGCAGAGATAACGCGCGCGGTGGCCCAAGCTCCCTCAGTTCCAAGCAGAAACGCGAGAGTGTCTGCCTTGATTCCCACTCCGAATGCCTGGCGCAAACGAAGGAGAAGCGCCGCAGGCTCAATGAGGGACGGACGGACCGCGCGCACTTTGTTGTTACGCGCAACAGCTTTTATCAGGAGCGAGTCCTGAGACGACGAGCGGGCCAGCGTTTTCCAACGAGAATCTTTCCCCCGGATCACCGCAGTCTGTGCCAGAAGTACCACGTGTGAGCGCATGCTATCGGGATATGCAGACGCCAGATTCTTGAGACGCTGAGTACTCAGAAGCTTCGACGAAACAGCTACCCAATCATGGGTGAGATCGCCGAGGCGGCGCTCATACTGGCTCAGAAAGAGCGAGAGCAGGACCAGCGCTTCCGGATCGATGGTTGAATGCGCGCTTCGTTTGCGGGTGCCGGCGCCTCCGAGTGCGGACCACTGAGTCCACAGGACTTCAACCGAGGCCTCAGTGAGCACCATTGTAAGCCGATCAAGCAACAGGTGTGTGCGCTGATATTCTTCAGTCTTTTCTCCAGGAGGCACGCCGGATGATGTGCTATTCGGCATCATCCTTCTCCGACTGGCCCACGTCTCGATGTAACAACCTGACGACTTGCCTCAGGATGTCATGAAAGGATGAAGACATATCCTGATCATGGACCCACGCTTCTGCTCGCACGAGCTCCGAACGCGTAGGCGCCAGTGCGACCAAGTCCTGATAATGGACGCTCTGCGTTCCCGGTGAGTCCGCAGCAGCGAAGAGCTTGAAGAATACAAGATCGAAGCGATCGACCAAACCAACCCACAGGCCGCCGTGTTCTGGCTCTCCGTAGAGTTTCCAATGGACGCGAGTCTCCAGCTTTGGAGGCAGTCCCTACTTCCACTGAAGGGCAGGGCCCGTGTTCATCCAATCGAGAGGAAGTCCCAGGTCGTCAGCTACAATGGCAATGACCCGACGCAAGGGAACTGGAAGCTGTTCCTCAGGTGGTCCGATGTCGGTAGGTCGTTCACCAGCCGGGAGCCCTACGGCGAGAACGTCGACATCGCGAGTAGCCCTTTCTACGATACCGAGAAGATTCAGGGCAGCTCCGCCAAGAACGACTACCGAGTATGTGCAACCATCCGCAGCCAACAGATCGCCCACCCGCGCGAGCGCCAGTTCAATGTGCTCCGATCCAGTCAGGGTTGGCGACATAAAAGTTCTCGATAGATACTATAAAAGTCTCTCATCAGATCTATTATAGTATTCTTATGCCAATACTATCGCAACTCAGGTCTGCTCAACGATGCCAACCGACTAGTCGGGGCCGGCCTGAAAATCCGTGTGTCGCAAGGCGCAGCGCGCGGTTGATATGCGACAGTGAGGCCCCAAGATATATAAATATGAATTAACTTGTCTGGCATTCATCATCATGCCTGGGTTTCGTTTCGAACGGCGCAAAGTGTCCGTCGGCGAGCTCATGGTGGGAGTGAGCGAACCGCAGACCGCATACAGCACAATCCCGGAGTGGACGCGCGGGGTGTTCCGGAAAGGCCGCAAATCGTGAACATGCCAGGCCTGCATAAAATCCGTGATCGGCGAGAAACGGCTCAGAATCACACCATGATGTCGCCCCAACAGATATCGTGGGGTTCGTCACGGCGGCGCACAGCGCGCTCCTTGACCCTCAGGTCGGAGATCGTGGGCTCACGGTACAGCCTGCGCGAGAGTGAGTACAACGCATGGGTCGCTGTCATCGGTGACATCCGGGAGCGACTGAACTCCGAGCGGCAGAAGCTCTGAGTGTCTCCCCGCATAAGCCAGCGTTACACACGACGGATCACACTGGCAGTACGGCTCTCCACTCTGTCTTCGGATATGCCGCTTACGGGCGCCACGCCGCGGCTTTCCCCCCCAGATAGAGCTCAGTGATACGCTGCGCGATGTCCCACGGCGCGCCACCCGTGCGATTCGTCAGGATCACGACGGTGACACGACGCTCCGGATAGCGAACGATGCCGTTGGTGAACCCTCGGCTCTCGCCATGATGCCGCAGCCGCATGGTGCCGAGGTCCCGATCCACGAACCAGCCGAATCCGTACTCGCTGGCCGTGCCATTCGGCAGCACCGGCGGAGTCCACGCGAGTCGCTGCGCCGCCGCGCTCACGAGCGTGTGTCGGTCGAGCGCGCGGTCCCACTTCGCCAGATCCACAACGGAGGAATAGATGCCGCCGTCGCCGAGTGTCGCGCTGGTGTTGCTCTGGTCGGTGAGGCGGGTGCCTGCGGTGTCCACGTGATAGCCGTACGCCCGATGGCGCACCACCGACCTGCCTTCCTCGAACGCCACCGTGCCGTTCATGCCGAGTGGCGCGAAGATGCGTTCGTGGAGAAAGTCGGCAAAGCGCCGTCCGCTCGCCCGCTCGACGACGAGCGCCAGCAGCACGTACCCCGTATTGCTGTACTCGTACCGCGAGCCCGGGGCGAATTTCGCCGCGTGGGCGTGCGCGATCAACGCCGGGATATCGCGGTCGTGCACCTGCGCGGTCTGCGAATCCGGAACGAAGTCCTCGTAGTCGGGCAGGCCGCCTGTGTGGTTGAGCAGTTGCCGAACGGTGACGCCGTGTCCGAACTCCGGCAGGCCGGTGACAAACTTCGCTATCGGATCATCGTACTGCAGCGTGCCCTCGGCAACGAGCAGCATGATCGCCGTCGCGGTGAACTGCTTGGAGAGCGAGGCTAACCGAAAGTTCGACTCGGCACGCACGGGTACACGCCGCTCGACGTCGGCGAGTCCGTATCCCTTCTCGAGCACCACGCGTCTGTCTCGTACCACGAGCAGGCTCGCGCCGGGCCCGCCCTTGGCAGCGTACGGTGCCATCAGCGCGTCGATTTCCGATTCATGACGCTGAGCGTGCATGATGCCGGGAATCGCGAGAGTCATCAACAACGGCAGCCCTGCACAGATGCGGAAACTCATTCCGAGGTTGGCCCCTCAAGCAGGGTGGGGGAATAGCAGCGGTGGTGTGAAGCACATTTCAACAAAGGCAGGACAGATGAAATCGCCACTTGGGCGTTGTACTATTGCTTCTGGTACCGTCTGCAACCCGGTCGCCGTCTGAGAGGTCTGAAACCAGATGAACCAACGTCGTGCTGTCCTTCTCGCGCTGCTCACCGTCGCGCTCGGCCTTTTCCTGCTCGACTCACACGGGAGCCTCCGGCAGATGCTGCAGGATTTTCGCACGACGTGGGACGATATGCATCATTCGCCTGCCGCCGGCCTGCC
>JBBQVV010000549.1:0-3586 GCA_038211235.1 Chthonomonadales bacterium
GTTGAACACCTGTTTTACAGGCTGTTCGGCGTGAAGGAAGACGATGACATGAAGTGGACGACGTACGCATTCGCCATGCTGTCGTTCAGCATCGTTGGGCTTCTCATCACGTACGTGTTCCTGCGGCTGCAGCACATGCTCCCCTTTAATCCGCAGGGATTCGGGCCGAAGCAGATGACACCGGACCTTGCGTTCAACACGGCGTCGTCGTTTACGACGAATACCAACTGGCAGAACTATTCACCGGAAGTAACGCTCAGCTACTTCTCCAACATGGTGGCACTTGCGATACACAACTGGATGTCCGCGGCCTGCGGCATCGCTATCGCCATCGCCCTGGTGCGCGGTTTTGCACGTCGCTCGGCTCAGGGAATCGGCAACTTCTGGGTGGATGTCACGCGGGGCACGCTGTACCTGTTGATGCCGATCTGCCTGGTGTATGCCCTGGTATTGGTGCAGCAGGGGGTGCCGCAGAACTTCAGCGCCTACACGAAGGCTACCACGTTGGAAGGCGCCGCACAGAACATCGCTCAAGGACCGGTCGCCTCACAAGAGGCGATCAAGATGCTCGGCACGAACGGAGGAGGCATCTTTAATGCAAACTCCGCGCATCCGTTCGAGAATCCGACGCCACTGATCAACTTCGTCCAGATGGTGTCACTGCTGTGCATTGGCGCGGCGCTGACCTACACGTTTGGAGTCATGGTCAAGAACACTAAACAGGGCTGGGCACTGTTCGCGGCGATGAGCATCATGTTCTTTATCGGTATAGGCGTGGCCTATTCGGCGGAGCAGAAAGGCAATCCAACTGTCAGTGCGCTGGGCGTTATGAGCCAGGACACCGGGACTCAGCCCGGCGGGAACATGGAGGGCAAAGAGGTCCGCTTCGGTATCGCCAATTCGGCCCTGTTCGCGACTGTCACGACCGATGCATCGTGCGGAGCGGTCAACTCGATGCACGACAGCTTCACGCCCACTGGAGGCATGGTGCCGCTGGGCAACATCATGACAGGCGAGGTTATCTTCGGCGGCGTCGGTGCGGGCCTATACGGGATGCTGATGTACGCCATCATCGCCGTGTTTATTGCCGGCCTGATGGTCGGGCGCACGCCTGAGTATCTGGGTAAGAAGATCGAGCAGTTCGAGGTCAAGATGGCGATGCTGGCGGTGCTTGTGCTGGCGGCCGATATCCTCTGCTTCACAGCCCTCGGGGCCAACGTGAAGCTGCCGCCCGGCGACACCTCGCAAACGTTCACCGATGCGCAGAAGGCGGACGAGACGAAGCTGCTTAGCAAGTCGCCCGCAGCCTTCTGGAATCTATGGCCCGGCGGCGCCTACGGAGGAAGCGACACCGCCTACGGCGTCACCTACAACAACGTGAACAACTCGGCCGCGCACGGATTCTCGGAGATATTGTATCAGTACAGTTCCCAAACGGGAAACAACGGATCCGCGTTCGCGGGACTAACCGGCAATACTCCCTACTACAACCTGACGGGAGGCATTGCCATGCGTATCGGTCGCTTCCTTATGATCCTTCCGCTGCTGGCGATCGCGGGCAGCCTGGTAAAGAAGAAGCACATACCGGAGACCGTCGGTACGTTCCCGACAGACTCCGCTACGTTCGCGGTTCTGATGGTCGGTACCGTAGTCATCGTCGGCGCACTGACCTTCTTCCCGGCTCTCGCGCTGGGACCGATCGTGGAACACTTCCAGATGCTCGGCGGAAAGACTTTCTAGAAGGAAGAGAACATGGTTACTCACATGAAGCCTCCGGCTACGCCGCCTATCGGTGGGCCGGCAGGATACCACAAACCGAAAAACGCTCCCAGTTCGCTCTTCGATCCTGCCATCGTCAGGCGAGCTCTGATCGACTCCTTCAAGAAGCTCGATCCACGAATGGTCGCGAAGAATCCGGTCATGTTCGTGGTGGAGGTCGGCAGCGCCATCACGACCTTCTACTGGATCAAGAGCCTCATCGTCCATGACGGACAGGCCCTATTTGTTGGGCAAGTCTCGACCTGGCTGTGGTTCACGGTCGTGTTCGCGAACTTTGCCGAAGCCATGGCCGAGGGTCGCGGCTAGGCGCAGGCGGATACGCTTCGCAAGACCAAAACCGAAACCGTTGCTCGTCGGCTCGTGAACGGCAAAGAGGAGCGCGTCTCCGGCACACTACTTAGAAAGGGCGATCGGGTTATATGCGAGACGAGCGACATTATCCCCGGGGATGGCGAGGTCGTGGAAGGGATTGCCAGTGTCGATGAGTCGGCAATAACCGGAGAGAGCGCTCCCGTAATTCGCGAGAGCGGAGGGGACCGCAGCGCGGTGACAGGGGGCACAAAGGTACTGTCCGACCGCATTGTCATCGCGATCACCTCCAACCCCGGCGAGACGTTTATCGACCGGATGATCGCTCTTGTCGAGGGAGCTCAGCGGCAGAAGACACCAAATGAGATCGCACTTTCCATCCTGTTGGCCGGTCTCACCGTCGTATTCCTTCTGGCCGTCGTGACACTGCAGCCCTATGCGATCTACAGCGTTCGCGCGGCATCGGCCGGCACGCCGCCGACGATTACCGTGCTTATCTCACTCCTGGTCTGCCTGATTCCGACGACAATCGGAGGCCTGCTTTCTGCAATCGGCATCGCGGGCATGGATCGCGTCATGCAGCACAACGTGCTGGCCATGTCCGGCAAGGCGGTTGAAGCCGCCGGAGACGTGGATACGCTGCTGCTGGACAAGACCGGAACCATCACGCTCGGCAACCGACAGGCATCCGAATTCATCCCGCTTCCGGGCGTGGAGATCACGGAACTGGCAAACGCGGCTCAGCTCTCGTCGCTGGCGGACGAAACACCGGAAGGCCGCAGCATTGTGGTACTGGCCAAAGAAAAGTATGGACTGCGTGGCCGCGAGCTGAGCGATCGTGACGCTGAGTTTATACCGTTTACGGCGCAGACCCGAATGAGCGGCGTCGATATGAACGGCTCACGCATCAGGAAGGGTGCGGCGGCCTCGGTCAAGAGTTGGATAGGCGACCAGAAGGGGCGATGTCCCGTAGAGCTGGACGAGATCGTCACCGGGATATCAGCCGCCGGAGGCACGCCACTCGTGGTCGCGGTCAACGATACGGCGCTGGGCGTGATCTATCTGAAGGATATCGTCAAGGGCGGAATGCGAGAGCGGTTCGACCAGATGCGCGCCATGGGAATCCGCACGGTGATGATCACCGGCGACAATCCTTTAACCGCGAAGGCGATCGCGGACGAGGCCGGAGTCGACGACTTCCTAGCGCAGGCGACTCCGGAAGATAAGATGGACCTCATCAAGAAGGAGCAGCAGGGCGGACGACTTGTTGCAATGACCGGTGACGGAACCAACGATGCTCCCGCGCTTGCGCAGGCCGACGTTGGTGTGGCCATGAATACGGGGACACAGGCCGCCAAGGAGGCGGGAAACATGGTGGATCTCGACAGCAACCCGACAAAGCTGATCGAGATCGTCGAAATCGGCAAGCAGCTACTGATGACTCGCGGATCATTAACGACGTTCAGCATCGCCAATGACGTGTCCAAATACTTCGCCA
>JBBQVV010000550.1:0-3544 GCA_038211235.1 Chthonomonadales bacterium
GCTCGTGAGCTGAGGGAACACCTGTACCAAATCCTGGTTGCAGCCCATCGCGAGCAGACCGCGCCTAAGGTCGCCCTGGACGCTATTGCGTTGGAGGTTCGTCGTGCTCACACAGCGCGAAATTTCGTCGCAACGGACGCGTCAGGCGCAGTCAAGCACTCCTGGCTCTCGTCATCCTCGCCGGAGGTGCCTTTGCATGCCTGCGCTCTGGCTGTGGAAACGTTGCTTGTCGCTGCCGACCACAGTCGAATCCGAAAGTGCTGCGCTTCTGACTGCGAGGTCTATTTCATAGACACGAGCAAGGCCCGCCGACGGCAGTGGTGCAGCATGCAGAACTGCGGCAATCGCGAAAAACAACGACGCTGGCGTGCGACAGCAGAATAAGCAATATGGCGCAAGTCCATCGTTCAGAGCCCGCGATTACCAAGGAAGTTATTGGAGAATAGGCGTTGCGTATTTTTGCTGTTTTGCTCGGCCTGCTTCTGGGCCATCCCGCCATGGCCGAGGATTCGACGAAGCCGGAATTGCCGGCTCCGATCAAGACCTATGAAGACAGCGTCATCAACGCCTTCGAGGTCATGTGCACCGTGGAGCCCGTCAATTTCGATCGCATCAGCGCCAGAGCTTTGGCGATGCGCATGCAGGCAGGTGCCGATAAAGCCGATGAGGAAGTGCCAGGTGTCAAGCGGCACGTGCGAAGCTTCGAAGGAAGCACGGCCAAGGGACCGTGGACGTTGATGATTGAAAAAATCGAGTCCCCCGCCGTAAACGCCGCAACGTGCGGTGTCGCCGCACGCATCAGCGACAAAGCAAGCTACATCGCGAACATCACTCAGCGGCTGCAGCCGAAAGGCCAGCGCGTGCAACAGACGTTGCCAGATGGCAATCGGGTGACGTTTTGGCCAGACGCGTATGGTCCGAACATCATGTTGAACATCACCGAGCTTGCTGGGGATAACGGCATAATCATTCAGCTTTTGGATGCGAAACCGAAGGTCAGGCGGTGAAATCAGATCAGACCAGTCACATGGCTGGTCCGAGCGCCATCGTGTAGACCGCGTACGGCACGCCATAAATCGACGGCGCTTCTCCGCGAAGCTTGAAGCCCATCCGCAGATACATCGGCAGCGCGACGGTCATGATCGGCGTCGTGTGCAGGGCGATGACTGAGGCCTTGTCGCGCTGCGCACGGCGGATGCATTCCTCGGTCAGTGCGCGGCCGAGGCCGTGACCGCGCGCCTGCGGATCGACAACGAGCATGCGGATGATCGGCCAGTTCGGGTCGAAGTAGGGGGCCTTCGGCTTGCCCGGTCCGACATAGGCGACGCCTCCAATAATGCGGCCATCCATCTCGGCGACGACGATTTCGCCGGTCTGCGAGAGCTGCGACATCTGCGAGACGCCGCGTTCCATTGCGGGCCAATCAGAATATGCGGTTTTGAATTGCGCGAATGCTGCAACGGCGACGCCGTTCAGCGCCGATGTGTCATCGGCAGAGAAGTCCCGCAGTTTGAAGGCTGAGGTCATGCAGGCGAAAGCTTACCACGCGATTCCCTCAAACAGAGAGCGGCCGGCAAGTTGCCCTGCCGGCCGCTTCGCTTGAATGGCTCCCGCTTAGCCGATGTCTTGCGTGTGGACCTGGCCCATCACGTGGCTGAGGTCGCCGAGCGAGATGTCGTCCAGGATGATGGTGCCGGCTTCACCGGTGCTGTCGTTCATATGCAGGACCACGTCGAGCGTCATGGTGGCGAAGTTGAAGTTGCCGGTTTCCATGGTGATCGTCGGGGTATAGCCGTGCTGGAACTCGATGTTGATGCTGTCGCGGTTCACGTCGAAATCCGTGATGTGATCGACGCCCGTCTGCTCCTGCTGGATGTTGAAGACGAAGGTGTCGCGCCCGGTGCCGCCGGTCATAACGTCATTGCCACGGCCGCCTTCGATCGTGTCGTCGCCGCCACGGGCGTTGATGGTGTCGTTGCCGTCGCCACCCGAGATGTCGTTGCGACCGTTGGTGCCGGACAGGCGATCGTTGAAGCCGGAGCCGACCAGGTTCTCGAAGCTGGAAAAGACGTCGCCGGTGGCGTCGCCGCCGCTCGCGGTGTTGGCCAGAAGGTCCACCACCACGCGAGAGCCCGACTGCGTGTACATCAGCGTGTCGTTGCCGTTGCCGCCCTCCAGCGTGTCGGCACCGCCACCACCTTCGATGAAGTCATCGCCGTCGAGGCCGCGGATGACGTTCGCATTGCCGTCGCCCTCGATGAAGTCGGTGAAGCTTGATCCGGTGACGTTCTCGATGCTGGAATAGTGGTCCGAGCCGACGCCGCCGATTTCAAAGCCGGCGCCGTCCCGCAGGCTGACGAGGACGCCGAGGGCGTGGCCGTTGAAGCTCGCTTGCGAGGTAATCTGTGAGTAATCCACGGTGTCGTTGCCGCCCTCGCCGAACATGAAGTCAGAGCCGGCGCTTGCCATGAAGGTGTCGTTGCCCTGTCCGCCGAACATCGTGTCGTCGCCTGCGCCGGAGAAAAAGACGTCGTCCGCGCTCGACCCGTGCATCGTGTCGTCGCCCGAAGTGCCAAACCGATTGATCGCCATTTGAAGTCTCCCAGGTGCCCCGACCCGGTTGCCCATGCTCCGGTCGTCGTTGGAAGCAGAATGTCGTGAGGGGGCCCGGGAGGCTGTTCCGCCCGAAACAGGGTCGTTCCGGCGCGTGAGATAGCGCACACAGCGCGCAGGCCGGGGGTGTCACGCGGCGGTCATTCGCGGGGATTGTGTGTCGCTCAGCGTGGCATGACCGTACCTTTGACTTTCGGCCCCCGGTCAAAGACACTTCCATCCGGTTTTGGAGGTCGGACATGGACTTGCTGCGCCGGCGCGCCGCGCAAGACGCGGTACGCACCGCTTTGCGATCGAACAGGCGGGCGCTCGTCGGCGTTGCCGTGTTCAGCGCGATCATCAATCTCCTGCTGCTGACCAGCCCGATCTTCATGCTGCAGGTCTACGATCGCGTGCTGACCAGCCGCAGCCACGAGACGCTGGTGGCCTTGCTTGGCCTTGCGACGCTGCTGCTGGTGCTGATGGCGATCCTCGATCAGCTGCGCTCGAGCATCATGGTGCGCATCGGCCTCGCGCTCGACCGGTCGCTGCGCGAGCCCGTCTTCAATGCCGTGATCGAGCAGCAGCTCTTGCGGCGCACCACCGGCGACGGGCAGCAGCCGGTTCGCGACCTGGACACGGTGCGGACGTTTCTCGGCGGGCCGGGCCTGACGGCCTTCTTCGACCTGCCGTGGATGCCGCTCTACATCGCCCTCTGCTTCCTGCTGCATCCTTTGCTCGGCGCGCTGGCGATCGCTGGTGCTGTTATTCTGGTCGGCTTGACGGTATTGGGATACTTCGCTTCCAGGGAAACGACCCGCGAGGCAACCGAACACGCGTCGCGACGGAATGCCTGGATCGAGGGCGGCCGCCGCAATGCCGAGTCGCTGCGGGCGCTGGGCATGCTGGGCGCCATCCGCTCGCGCTGGACCGAGGCGCATCTGGCGACATT
>JBBQVV010000551.1:0-3531 GCA_038211235.1 Chthonomonadales bacterium
GACGCCCGCGGCTCGGAGTCGCTCGATCGCTCGGACGCAGAGCGAGCTCTTACCCATTTGCCGCGAGTTGAGAACGTAGCAGTATTCGCCGGCGAGCAGGTTCTCGTAGAGGTCGGTATCGGCCTGGCGGACGACGTAGGAGGAGGCAGACGACGAAAGAGTGCCGCCCGTGACGAAAAATGACGATGATGGTAGCTGGGGGTTGAGAGTCATCTCGAATGCTTTGGGGCACCGGCACAGGGCCTAATCCAACCCCATTTCGGCGAGTGTGTTTGCTTGGACGACTCTATCGGCCAGCGTCTGGAGTTCCTCGGTGTCCGACAGGGACTCGATGCGCTCCCGTACCGCCTCGGGCACCTCACCGAACTTCAGCTTAAGCTGCCGCAGCAACGTCCTGCGCTCGCCAATTGCGATGCCCTTCTCGATGCCTCTCTGTTCGTAGATCGAGATCATTTCGCGGATCTCCTCGCCTTCCGGCGCGGTCATTAGCTGGTCGAATTCTGTCAGTTCCTGCTCGCTCAACCTGAGGTAGGTCTCTACTACGTTCGTCAGCAACGCCTTACGGGACTCATCGATGCCGATGCGCGCCATGGCCCGTAGGCTGCGATACTTCTGTATCACTCTTCCGCGGCGGCACGGCTTCATCAACGCGCTCAGCGCAGGTCCGAGCGGGTTCTCCAGATCCTGATAGTCGTCCGCCTGGAGATCGCGTAGCCCCACTGCCTGGTATTTGAATATGTTGACCTCCTCGTCGAATACTGAATCAACAAACTGCTCAGACACAAGTCCGCCGGCGCCCGCCGACAGGTAGGCGACGATAGGGTATACGGGCAAGCGGTGCCGGAGTTTGAGCATTCGATAGTAGTCGGACATCCGCTCGGGGAAACCACCTCGCCTCCGCGCCTCCACCTCAATGTGGGTCAGGATGATTTCGGGTATTCCGTCAAGCGTATGGACCTGGGCGACGAGGTCGGCGTCTCGCTGATCTCCTCTCGGAAAATCGGTAAACGTCTCCGTGTCGAGGAAGGCTACCCTGGAGAGATCCAGGCGCCTGGCGATGTGCGGAAAGAACAGCTCCATGAACTCCGCAAAGAACTCGCGAAGCAGATCCTTGAACAACTAGTCGTGCGGAATGCCGCTGCCGCTCTCTGACATGGAGTTCGCCAATCTTCCGCTTGTGCAACAGCTGCACTCGCAATCACTGCGCCATCGCACCGCAATACACACACGCGCTGCCGGCCAGTCTTTCGAGATTAATTGTACCACGGATCACCATATCGACCCGGGAGCACGTTCGGCTGCGGGAGAATTAGTCAATGCTGCGGCCCCTCAAATCCGGGTATCGAAACGGCGCGGGCGTAGGAGGAGGCAGATGTGGAGAGCGTGCCGCCGGTGATGAAGAACGAAGAGGATGTTGGAGAAGGGGCCGTGGCGCTGGGTCCATCGGGATCGATATGGCAGGAAACGTGTGATTGTGTTTTTACAACAATGTCCGGCCCTTCGGTCTATTCTCTCTCCGGCCGGTCACATCCTGCGCGCAAATGTCCGTACCGGCGCAACAGATCCAGGTTAGACGGGATATGGAATGCGCGGCTCAAATGGTGCGTGTTTATTGTCCAGTTACGCTCGGTACTGTTCCCTGCCCGGTATCACACACCGTTGCGTACGCGATACCGGGCAGGGATTGATTGCGTTGAGGTCAATCGAGCCATAAGAGAGTGCCCAGAATGATCCCGCGTTAGGAATAGTGCCCGTTATGGGTTGCAGCATAGCGGTTGTAAGCAACAGACGTACGTTTCGGGGGATAGGCAACCGGAAAACGAAATTGAACTTGTCGCGAGCCACTACGCCGAGGCGTTTGCCGATCTTCCGACCGCCCTTCACGACGAGAGCACGCTGTACATCGAGCGACGTGTCTATCCGGACCTGACGAACGCATGCATGCAAACAGTTTGTGCCGGCATCGGCTCGGCGGTTTTGGGGCGGAACTCTTCGCCCCGCCAGAAGAGGCGGGGCTTGCGGGGGACGGCGGTGAAGTGGGCGGGTTCGTCTGGCAAGGGCGCTCCTTTGGGGCATCTGTTCAGCGAACGTTCGGCGGGCGGACGTGGAAGTCCTGCTTGGGGATGCACTGTCTGAACTCGGATTTGTCGGATGAAGAGATTTCACGGATGGGGTGGAACCCATTTGCTCAGGCCACACATCTTGGCGGCGAGCCACTGCCGGCCTATTCGGCGGGTCGCCGAACCATTGCGCCCAGCCCGTGCTCCCTCTCAATCATAGCAAATCCCCTTATCCGCATAATCCGAGTTCAGACAATCTGCTTGTGCGGCAGCGAGCGACGTCGATCCGGGAGGTCGGCGGTGACGGAGTGGGTTTGAAATGATTGTTTGCCAGAGGGGGCGGGGATTCCTGTCGCCTCCGCTCCGACGGGAGCGGGCGCCGCTCCGCTGGCCGCACGATTGACGCAGGCATCTACGCCAAGATCGAGAAACTCCAGCCCATCGCAGATGCGGGCGCGCATATCGGCGGAGGGTTCGCCAATTCCGCCGGTTCGTATCTCCGGCCGCACTCCGGACTGAGCCGTTATCGCCGCCGGTCGCGACCCGCCTTACGGTGGATCTGCCGGCTCAACGGCGCCGTTTGCTTCGCCCCGCGACTGAAGAACGATTCTGACCACTCAAATGGAATACCCGCGTTTGCCGCGGTCATGCGATCCGTCTCGGTGTCGCCGACGTATAGGCTCCTATCCCAGTCCACGATAATGCCTTCGCTAAACAGCTTTACTTCCATCAGCGCCAACATTCCCGTCCCCGGTTTGCGCATGAGAGATCGGACGTTGTAGGGCGCGACCTTCCCTCGCGGATGGTGGAAGTCGACCTCGATGAGGTGGAAGGGATCGCGAGCGAAGCGTACGCGCATTTCCGCCACGTCCTCGACGCTCTGCCGCACTGTTTTGTATCCGTACGCTACACCAGAGTCGTTGTACAGTCCCAGGACAAGGTAACCTTTGTCGCGGTACTCCCAGATCCTGGCTTCTGAGTCCGGGAAAACCATGATATCGCTGGCACTGAGTACGATGTCGCCTCGCTGGCTGTAGTAGATCGTACCGAGAAGGTTCAGGCACAGAGCAGGGGTTGGCTCTCCGCGGGTTTCATCCCCGGCACGAGGCATCGAGATTTCCATGGCTGTCGGGCTCTCCGTTGTCCTTCGGGGGAGCGAGCGTTTGTGTTTAGCCTATTATCGGGAATTGTAGCCCTGTTCGACATGCTAGACACTGTGGGCGACGCCGCGACTCGGGACGGAACCCACAGCATGAATCGGAGCAGTTTCGCGAGGTCCGCGCGTGCCACGTTATTCAGCCGCGCTTCGTCAGCGCGATACTGGCAGTTCTACCGGCGAGGACTCAGGGCAGATCGAGTAGATTAGTATCTTCTATTTGTCGTTATGCGCGCGGGGAGTTCAACGATATGGAGCCGGATACGGCCGTGTTGCCGAGATCGGTCGACGAGTACCTGTACAGCGAGCCGGACC
>JBBQVV010000552.1:0-3531 GCA_038211235.1 Chthonomonadales bacterium
TATCGCGCGCTGGGTCACCAGCGACGCTGCCGACATCCGAGAGCACCTGCGGCTACCCTTAATGGCCACCGGTCTGCACGCCGTCTGGATGACGGCGATTTACGCCTACGCGATGCCCGCGGGCCAGATTGGACAGACCGACGGCCGCATCATCCTTGCCTACGAAGCCGCGTGCGCGATCGGCTTTTACACGCTGATTCGCAGCGGCTGGTCCCGGCGCTTCGAGGACGGTGGGCTGGTGCTGGCCCAAATGATGGCGGCCTCGGCCGTCGCGAGCTTCGGCTACGTCGTCGCACCCCTACTTCGGCCGTCGCTCCTGCACCTGCTGTGCGTCATCCAGGTCTTTGGTATGGTCACCTTGCCGCCGGCCGCCAGCCGCATCGCCGGGGTGTGGGCGGTGGTGATCCTGAGCTTGGTGCTCGCCTACCTGCGCGCTCGAGGGGGACCCGACACCACCGCCGAGACGCTGAAACTCGTGCTCGCGCTGTTCGTGATCGGCCGACTAGCCATGCTGTCTCGTGCCTACAGCACGGTTCGCCACCAAGTCGCCCGGGACCAAGCCCGCCTTGAAGAGGCCGTGCGTCGTGTGCACGACCAAGTCGTCCGCGATACGTTGACCGGGCTTTTCAACCGGCAGTACATGCAAGGCAGGTTGCAGGAAGCCAAGGCCCGGATGGCGACATCGCCCGACAAGTCGTTTTGCGTCGCCCTGATGGACTTGGATCACTTCAAGGCCGTCAACGACACCCATGGACATGAGGTAGGAGACCGCGCATTGATCGCGCTCGCGGACGCTGTGACTGATGCAATGCGCGACGGTGACACCATCGCACGTTGGGGTGGCGAAGAATTCCTGGTGCTGATGGACGACGCGGCCCCGGTTCCAGGCGGCGTCAACGCCATGGCACGCCTGCGCGAGCGCGTGTCGTCATTGGTCGTCAACGAGTCGTGCCCTGGGCTGCGCTTGTCATTTTCATCTGGCCTTGCGGGAGCGCGGAACGACGAGCCGATCGACGAGCTCCTGCGCCGGGCTGACGAAGCGCTTTACGCCGCTAAGGCTGCCGGCCGCGCGCGCGATGTCGTGGCGCCTGGCACAGCCGATGATGCGCGGGATGAGAACTTGGCTGTTGGCGCCGACCAATGGGATGGACGCCCCCACCCTCTGACGGCATGAATGTGCCAGAGTGGAGGTTCTAGCAACCACTTGTTGCGGAAGGAGCGTTCACCATGCAGATTACGACTTTCGGAATCAACCTGGCGAAGAATGTGTTCCAGGTTCACGGGGCAGATGCGAAGGGTCAGCCGCTGCTGCGCAAGCAGCTAAGGAAAGACCAGCTTGTCGTCTTCTTCTCGAACATGAAGCCGTGCCTGATCGGAATGGAGGCTTGCGGCGGTGCTCATCACTGGGCCCGCAAGCTGCAGGCACTGGGGCACGCCGTCAAGCTGATGGCGCCGCAATTCGTGAAGCCCTACGTCAAGAGCAACAAGAATGACGTTGCAGACGCAGAAGCCATCTGCGAGGCCGTTACGCGCCCCACCATGAGGTTCGTGCCGATCAAGACGATCGACCAGCAGTCCGTGCTCGCAATGCATCGCGCTCGACAGGGCTTTGTCAAAGCCCGAACGGCACAAGCCAATCAGATACGCGGGCTGGTCGCCGAATTCGGTCTGGTCGTACCGAAGGGCATTACCAATATCGCATCCCGCGTGCCGGAGCTCATTGAGGATGCCTCGATGCAACTCACCGGCAGCTTCAGGATCTTGATCGACAGGCTACTCGAGTTCCTGAAGGTACTGGACACGCAGGTCGATGATCTGGAGGTACAAATCAAAGCCTGGCATCGAGGCAGTGAAGTCAGCAAGCGGCTTGAGAAGGTGCCCGGGATTGATCCGCTCACAGCCTCAGCGATCGCCGCGACGGTCGGCGATGCAAAGAATTTCGACAACGGGCGGCAATTGGCGGCATGGCTTGGTCTCGTTCCGCGACGGAGCTCGAGCGGAGGCAAGCCAACATTGCTCGGAATGAGCAAACGAGGCGATGCCTATCTGCGAACTTTGCTCATACACGGCGCGAGATCGGTCATCTATCACCTCTCACTGAAACCTGAGAAGGTCAAAGAGGGCAGTTTTCTGAATCAGATGGTACTGCGACGCAACAAGAACGTCGCAGCGGTCGCACTCGCCAACAAAACCGCACGCATCGTCTGGGCCATACTTGCTCAAGGACGAAGCTATGAGCCCGGCTACCAAAGGCACGCCGCGGCGACCTGAGCCAAATTGATCTTGTGTGAACCAAGCAGCATAGACAAGGAGATCTTTCCACCGATTGCACAGGCAATCTCGAAGTGATGGCAAACCAGGTAAGACCGTGGTTGGCAAAACCCGAAATTTTCGAAGCACCTCGAGTGCCTCCGACCGATAGAGGAGCCAACCAGCAAATCCCATCAGGGACCGCAGCGCTCGCCGCATGCTGAGTCCGAATGTACGGGTGCAATCTTTTCCTACTTGCTTTCACGAACAGAGCGCTTGGCAAACGGGGGCGTCCATGTACGAAAATTGGGTCTTCCGCACTTTGTGTGACGACCCGCTTGCGGCCTTGATTTCCGGCCGGTGGAGCCGATGTTCGGACTCATCATGGCGGATATTTTTGGGTTCGATAAAATCCTCGCCCGTGTGGGCAAGCGAATCGTCCACAGCGACGTGCACGGGGAGCTAATCACTGTCGAGGCTAGCAGCACGGTCCGTGCTGCGCCGTGCCCGTTGTGCCGCACTTGGAGCAATCGCCTGCATGGCAGCTATGTCCGGCACCTGCACGAGCGGCCGATGCTTGAGCAGCGTCTAGTTCTGACCGTGCAGATGAATCGATCCAAGTGTCCGAACGCCGCCTGTGCGCAACGGACATTTGCAGAAGACATCGGCTCGCTGGCTGGTCGCCACCAGCGCCGCACACGCTCGCATGCGCGGGCATTGCTGGCTCTGGGCCACGCTCTCGGAGGCGAGCCCGCCGCCCGGCTTGCCAAGGCCTTGGGCTTGCGCACCAGCGCTGACACCTTATTGCGCGAGTTACGAAGGTCTTCCTTGTCCAAGCGCAAACCGTGTCCCCGAGTCGTGGGCATTGATGACTGGGCGATCAGGCGGGGTCACCGGTACGGGACAATCGTGGTCGATTTGGAGCGGCGTGAACCAATCGCAGTGTTCGAAGGCCGAGAAACGACGGCCGTAGCCGATTGGCTACGAGCCCACCCCACCATCGAGATCGTTGCTCGAGACCGGGCGGGCGCCTACTCTGAAGCCGTCGAGACTGCGCTGCCCACGGCGCAACAGGTCGCCGACCGCTGGCACTTGTTGACCAACCTGCGAGACAACGTCGAAAGGATGTTGCAGCGATTCGGCCCGCAAATGCGCCAGGCCGCCGAACGCGTCGTTGTCGGCGACGCGACACTGGGACGGCAGGGATTGCCTCATGGCTTCAGGCTGAGTGCATGGCAGCGCCTGAGCGACGATCGCCGCGCCCAGCGCTTGGCACAGTAC
>JBBQVV010000553.1:0-3522 GCA_038211235.1 Chthonomonadales bacterium
GTTTGCCGCCGAAACTGTTCGACGCGTTCGCGGCCACCTGTGGCGATCCGAACAACCGCTTCGCTTTCGCAACCGAGCAGTTGGAAGAGCTGCTGGCAATCAACCGGCCGGAGCCCGACGCCGCCACCGTGCGCGCCTTCCGGTCGGTCAGCCGGATCACCCTGCGACAAATCTTGCTCCACGGGCTGGACGACGTCGTCCACTTCGGCAAGCGCCTCATTCGTTATGAGCAGAGCGACAAGGGCGTAACCGTCCATTTCGAGGACGGCACTTCCGCCACCGGCGATATCCTCGTCGGAGCCGACGGCGTCAATTCGCGCGTTCGGGAACAGTTCCTGCCGCACGCGACTCCGATTTCTACGAACGTGTTCGCCATTGCCGCGAAAATCGCACTCGACGAGAGCACCCGAAAACTCCTCTCCCCGGACTGTCTGGCCGGAGCCTGCGTGATCCAGGGTCCTAAAGGCCGGGCGATGTTCGTCGCGCGGCATGAGTTTCGGAACTCGCCCAAACTGGTGCTGGACGGGATCGGCTCCGACGGCTCGGCATCCGACGCGACCGGCCTTCTCACCGACAACTCAGCCGACTATGCCTTCTGGGGCTTCATGGCCGATCGCTCAAACTTGATTGCATCCGACAGGCGCCATATGCAAAACGGGTCGGCCCTGGACAAGATGACGCCGGTCGCTCTCCGTGACTACGTCCTCAAAATGATCGACGGGTGGCATCCACGCCTCAAGCAGCTCGTCTGCGATTCAGACCTTTCGACCCTCACTACGTGGCCCATGCGGACCGCCGCCGTGATCAAGCCGTGGTCGACTACGAACATTACACTCATTGGCGACGCCATCCACTCGATGCCCCCCACCGGCGGCATCGGCGGAAATACAGCCCTGCGCGACGCCGACCTTCTCGCGGACCGTCTCGCAGCCGCGAACCGCGGCGAGATGACCCTGACCGAGGCCGTCCAGCAGTACGAACAACAGATGTTCCGTTATGCCTTCGACGCAGTCCGCGAATCGACGGGGCGGCTCCGAGACATCACGTCGACCAGCACCTTGAAGCTGGCCACCGGCCGCACATTCTTCCGCACGATTGACAAACTGCCGGCATTAAAGCGTAAAATATTCGAACAATGATTGTGAATCGAGAATTTAATGGCAGTTGAGCCGAATACGGCGGGACGAACACGGATCGGACATGATCGGACGTTTGAGATCGTCAAGATCGGCTGTCGCCTCATCGCGGAGAAGGGCTTCGAAGGCTTCCGGACGCGTGAGGTGGCCGCCGAGGCCGGCATCAATCCGGCCACATTGCACTACTACTTCCCGACCAAGGAAGCCATCATTCAGGGCGTGGTGGACTATATCATCGGAGAGTTCAGCGAGACACCGTTGCCGGAATCTCCTCCGGCAACCGCGCTCGAGGCGCTCCGCTTCGAATTCGAGGATCTGCGCGAGCGTTTTCGCAACACCCCCGCCCATTTCGTCGTGCTCACCGAAATCTGGGTCCGCGCCTCCCGCGACCCGGCGCTTGCGGTGATCATGCTGCGTCAGGACGAATACTGGCACAAGCACCTTAAGGGCATCATGGACAGCGGCGTCGCCGACGGCTCCTTCCGCCCCGACCTAGACACCTCCATCGCCGCCCGCGTCGTCATGGCCCAACTGCGCGGCCTCGGCTACCAGATCAATACCGACGCCGCCGTCATGGACGTCCTCATTCACCAAATCGCCCTCCAAACCGAGCGCTGGGTCCTGCCATAAGACCCGCCATCGTCCGGCATACAACCGATAGGCTGCGACTTCACAAGTCAGGTCCCCCCAGGATTGGGGGTTAGGGGGCCGTGGCCTTGCGCTGCCCAACTGTGTAGGCCTGAGAACCAGGCCTCTCTCTGGCGAGGGTCGGGAGGAGGGGTCCTAGCTGCCGTACCAGACGACGAGCGAACGCAGGACGCTCCGTTCGCAGAGGTAATTGGTGCGGGCCCTTTCGCTGGGGAGGTTGAGCAGCGGGGTGATGCCGTGCTGGTGGTCGACGATCATGATCGCCCGTTCGACGCAACCGACATCCGGCGTCTCCAGGCCCTCGGAAATTGCGAAGACGCGGGCGAACCAGCAGATCAAGGGATAGGTCAGCAGCAGCGCGCTCATGCCGTCGAGGTAGTCACGATTGTAGAACGTCTGACCGAAGAAGCCCATGCTCGTCAGATGGACGTGCAAATACCGCTCAATCGCCTGCGCCGCCGGACCGGACGGAATCCCGCGCGCATTCTCGACGTCGGCGAACGTGACATTCGGGAGGCCATCCCGCAGGGGCGGGATGATCCCTTTGCCGGCCAGCATGCGAAAGACCGTGTTCAAGCGACGGATCATGCGAGGCTTTTCGCCCACCGTGTCGATCCGTCCATAGACATTCAATAACTGCCGGAAAGCCGCGAGATGCGTGCCGTTCGGCGCCGTACGATCAAGGCTGTCGTGCACGGCCGCTTCCTGCACATGCGACGCGGCGTCGTCGAGGAACTCTGGAAGATCCTTCGCGGAAACGTCGCCGATCTGAGCTTCCCTAAGCACGTCGACCAGATTGACGCAAGCCCCCACCCGGCGCGTAATGTCGAGCGAGACATCGAGCAGCACCCGCTCAAAGGCCTGCGTAACGCGCGCGAGCTGGTCCCACGTCATGCGCACTTTGCCATAGAGGGGTGGGGGTTCAGCCGTGAGCGCGTCCGGCGGCACGGCGGTCTTCACCAGCACCTGCAGGTCGGATTTGTGCGCGGTGATCGGCCGCCCAAGGTTGCCGGCCGTCGCCGGACAGTCGAACCGCACATCCACCCGCACGTTGTTCCCAGTCGGGACGAACGTAAACGGATATAGCCGGCAAGCCAGCGGCTTCGCCGCCTCGCCATGCAGCGCGTGGATGCGGCATTTCGCGTCGGGCTGCAAAAACACGCACGACCCGTCTTCGCGATGGGCCAGCTTAAACCCGTCGCCCTGTGGCGTAAACAAGGGCTTCCCGCCTAGACCTAGCTCCTTTTCGTCCCATTTCTGTTCGACGATCCGGTCTCGGTCCTCCTGCGAAATGACGATCGCGAACCGCCCCCGGCAGCAGTCGCCGCACCCCGTGCAGTCGTAAGACTGATAGCCCGGCTCCATCACCAATTTTAACGGTATCCGCAACGTACTTCCCTAGACCTTCTCACCGATTTATGTCAATATAGCGTCGCCAATCTCGGTTAAGTCCGATTACTTACGCTGATCAACTAGGCTGCGTCTTCCAAGTCCGGTCCCCCCAGGATTGGGGGTTAGGGGGCCGGAGCCCTGCGTATTTTTGCGCATGGGCCCGGTCCTATGCATATGCCACGTGGATGGACGACCTTGACACTGACAGACCGGCGTCGGCATGCCCATCCAGAGCTATGGGCATGGCACCCGGAGGCTACACGCACTCGAAATCGATGAAGCCGCGTTCGGGGTCGACGCCGGCGAGACGGACGCGGACGTGGTCGCCGACGTCGAGGCCGCAATG
>JBBQVV010000554.1:0-3521 GCA_038211235.1 Chthonomonadales bacterium
GGCTGGAAGGCGTCCGCAGCAATCGAGATGCCGTCGGCGCCAAGGTGACGATCCACACAAAGAACGGCATGCAAACACAGTCCGTTCGTGGGGGCTCGAGCTACTGTTCCCACAGCGACCGCCGCGTCACTTTCGGCCTGGCCGACCTCGACGCCATCATTAGCCTCGAAGTACGCTGGCCAAGAGGCCTTCGCCAAACCTACGGCCCACTCTCCGCGGGCAAGTTCTACTGGCTCCAAGAAGGCCGCCCCGCCGTGCCCGATCCGCGCTACCGTCCCGGCAAGGTATGACATAGAGCTTCTGCTGATAGAGAATGCTCACCGCATTTCCGTCCGGTCTCCATTGAAGATATTTGGCTGCCATCTCGTTCAAAGCGGTAACCGAGGACCCGTCGTCTGGCGGTCTGCTCATCCGCCGCGACGAGGAAATCACACGATAGCCAGTCCCATCCGATTGTGAAACGGCAATCTTCCAAGACATCCTCGCGCCATCCGTGTCTACGAACAGCCATGCAAGCCGCTTACCGTTTGGTGAGGCGCATACGTCACGGGTGCTGTTTCTCATCGGCAGTCGAACGGCCGGCTGCCTGCCGGTAGCATCCAGCTTCACCATCGCTGGTTGGTACTTTGTGTCTAGGCCATCCAAGATGATGTAACCGCGATCGTCGATCCCCGCAAACGACATCTGAGCATTGAGATCCGTGTCCAGTATGATCTGACCGCGCGGGTGCGTTTCCGCCGGCGCGGCCAGTGGTCTATACCAGACGGTCATTTTGTTAGGGGCCTGCGCAAAGCATTCGTACCACCCGCTGCCGTCACGGGACCACCAGGCATATCGACATTCCAATTTTGATGCCGATGAATACACCGTTGGCTTTCCTGACCGTGAAAACGCCATCAACCCTGGATGTCCTGGGGCAGTCGTCATTAAGAGACGATCTCCGTCCGGCGATGGGCTATAGCCGGATTCCATCCCCGACGGCAACCCCGTGAGCGGCTGTGCCGTGGACATCGGATGCTTAGCCGTGACATCAATGATGACGTTGACGTGAGTGCGGGGGCCGCGGTGATGAAATCCCGGACTTGGCGGTGCGTCCTCGGTGAGCGCAATGTGATTCACGTCGAGCCAATGGTACGGCTGCAGGACGATCGACTGGTTTTGCGATGCGGTGAACGATACTTCAGTCAATGCGGGCAAGGCAATGACCTGTGCTGCGTTGCCAAAGTCGGTTTGCCGCCGGACGATCATAGCGACGACGATTGCCCCAATCACCGCCAGCGCGGCCAATGTCCACACCCATCTCGAGTTGATCTGCATAGAGATTGTTTCCCACGCGGCGAAAATCGGTGTGAGCAGCAGTGCCGCGAGACGACGGTTGCAGCTTACTCGGTGCACACATGGATGTCAAGCGAATGGCGGTTGGACATAACAAAGCCCCTCCGGCGCACCGCCGGATGGGCTATGTTCGATCGGGAGGTCGGTGAACAACGCTCTTATTTGGCGTTGTCGCCGAGGAACTGCTGCCGGAAAGCCGGCGGGGCCTGGTTGGCAGCCTGGATCTGGCTAGCCGTCGGGCCACCGCCCGGTGCGGATGCGGGCGCGGTGGCGGCGGGGGCTATCGGCTTCGTCTCGGGCGCCTTTTGCGCGCAACCCGATAAAGCAAGTAGGGCTATTCCGGTCGCAACCGCTCGTGAAACTGCAATCAACTTCGGTCTCATAACATTCTCCGAGTCTCTTCGACAATTGCGGCGGATGGGACAATTCCCATCCGCCGCTTGAAAGGCGCCTACATCGGTAGGGCCGAGTTAGTTAGCCTACGGGTAGTTAGCAACTGCCTGTGACAGGAAGGCCTTGGTGTTGGTCAGGTCAGCGGCAACCGGGCTGGCGCTGAAGTTGCGGCCGTCGATGGTCCAAAGGTTGGTTGAACCGCCGCCGCCATCAGCCTGAGCGACCGTGGCAAACGGGTGAAGCGACTTAACGTGGCCGTCGCAGAATGCGTAGTTGCCGGTGCCTGTGTGGCCCACATACAGCGGGTTGTTGGCGGCCGACGTGCTATTGCTAGCGTTGGTTGGGTCGAGGTTCCAGGCGGAGTTACCGGGGCCGTTGCCGTTGTTCTCAACAAGCATAATCAGCGAGGCAGGCGCCTGCTGAGCCGCAATTCCGACGCCCATGGCTCCGGAGCCGCTCTGTCCGCCGAAGGGACCGTCACCGGCAGACTGATTGCCACCCGTGGGAGCTGTTCCGAAGGCCTCATTGTAGTTAGCCGCGTAGTCGCAGCTATACTGGAAGGAACCGGCAAGGTTCGCAAAAGCGGACGTCTTGTTCGAGTTCGACGGACACGCGAATACGCTTCCACCATAATTGGTGTCGCCGGTCGCCGTGCCTGAGTGAGCACCGTTCTTGATGTAAGGGGCGACCATCGTCTCCCACGGAACCCAATTGCCGCCGTTGAGGCAGACGCCCTTGGACGGGAACGTTTCGTCGTAGTCCTGGGAATACATCAGCACGGCCAGGCCGATCTGCTTCATGTTGCTTGTACAGGATATCTGGCGAGCCTTCTCGCGGGCTTTGGCGAAAACAGGGAAAAGGATAGCAGCGAGAATCGCTATTATGGCGATGACGACGAGCAGCTCAATTAACGTAAAACCATTCTTGATCTTCATAGATTTCTCCTTGCGAACGTGGAATCACTACATTCAGCAGTGAACCAATAGGGTTAAATTGTGAAATAAGACAGAACGAACAAAGAATATGCCTGAAACTGCCTCCTTTTAGGTGTGTTCCAATTGTAATAAACGTTTGCTTGGTAAGTTGGCGGGAGTCTAGCGCTATGGTAAACGTTTAACTCACTGAAATCATTATACAGCCGTTTATTTGATATGTCAACGAATTTTAGTAAAATATTCGCTGTTCCGAAAAAAGCCGGACTTTATACCGGCATTGCCACTTGTACCGGTAATCATTTACCCGGTGGTAGGGAGTGCTAAACCGTGTCCAGTTTGGCGAAATTGGTATCGAGTTTCTTGATTCCAACGGGGGCGGGGAACGCGATGTTTATGATCGAATCGCCCTCCATGCTCACCACCGTGCCGAGGCCGAACTTCTCGGAGCGCAGCTTTTGGCCGAGTTTAAAGGAGTGAGTGGTTGCGGGCTTGGCAAGTTTTTGACTGGATCGCCTGGCCATATCGTCCCATGTCGGCGCCATTTGGCTCTGCGGACGGTTGCTGCCAGGCGCGAGGGTGGGAGTATATCCTTGCAGGGAGCGACGCCGGCTGGTTGTCGCCAGGAAGAGGGACTGCGGGATTTCGAGCAAGAACCGCGATACGGGGTTGCGACGAGTCTGTCCGAATGTCGTGCGAGCGCCGGCGTAGGTGAGGTAGAGCTCCGTCTGTGCTCGCGTAATGCCTACGTAACAGAGACGGCGTTCTTCCTCAAGCTGAGTTTTGTCCGCCGCCGCGCGGATGTGAGGGAATACCGTCTCCTCCATGCCGGTGAGGAATACCACGGGAAACTCCAGGCCC
>JBBQVV010000555.1:0-3510 GCA_038211235.1 Chthonomonadales bacterium
GGAATTATCATCGGCGAACTGGGCGATGAATGCCCGCGGCGTAAGGCCGCCCTCATTTAGGTGGGTCATGGGAGTCCACCCGGCGGGTCCGGGACCGGTTGCATCTGCGAGCCACGCGTCGGCCACCGCTTTACGCGAGGCCGCCAGCGGCCATGTGACGTTGGTCGTCCTGCAGTCTTCTCGGAGATGCTCCCAGCGCGAAAGGAACACATAGCGAACGGGCAGATGGCCCTGCTTCACCCGCCAGAGAAGCTCCGGGTCGGACAGGACCTCGGTCTCTGCGTTCTGCCACAAGAGTTCCGCCTGACTCAGTGTGCCGAAGTCCAGGAAAGCCGCCGTGGGAGGAGAATAGCAGCCGACCGGGGCGCCCTTCGACTTGCCGGACAGCAGAACGAGATAGTCCCAGATCGGCGGCGCCGCCTTCCCGTAGTAACCGTTCAGGAATTCTCGGATCAGCCTTCGATCGTCGTGTTCCGGGTTCCAGAGCAGCTGTGCGAGCACCCAGGCGCGCATCTCGGACATTTCTGAGCCGTTCGATTGATAGGCTCCCTGCTCGAATACTCCGCGTGCGCCGTGATCGTGGAAGAACCTGAGATTCGGCCCAATAGTGAACCAGTTCGGATGCGGTTGGACGTAGTGCGCGAAGTTAGTGGTGTAGTCCCAGATATAGAGTCGCCGGCTCAACTTGCTCCAGTTGCGAATATCATCGGCGAACGATTTGTTGCTCGGATCGTCCAGCGGCGCCGCGAAATTGCATTCGATCGAGCAGAGGCGGACGATCACGTTCGGCAGCGGCCGGATGGTCTTCGGCGGTTTACGCGTGTACTGGTAGGCAAGCGTATCGATCGCGACGTTTGGATACTCCTTTCCAATACGCTCGGCCACGTAGTTCACGAGCGCCAACATCGTGCCGGCGTGGCTGCCCTCCCGCTCGTCGATCGCCTTGCAGTTCGCGCACTCGCACGGATTGAAGCAGTCGTTCTGGCTGAGTGAAACGATACTCGCGCCCGGGTTTGACTTGATCTGCTCGCGAATGCGCTCGACCAGGAACTCGCGAAGCTCCGGATTGGTGGTGCAAAGCTGAGCATTCTCAAACGTCCGCTTACCCTGGATCAGGCTGTACCACTCGGGATGTGTCGAAGCGTACTTTTCGGGCGGGACGAGTGGATAGAAGGTGTGAACGAAGCCACTGTAGACGATGCCGCCCCCATGGTCGGCGTCCAGATGCGCCGCCTGGCTGTTGGATCCGTTGTGAGCAGCCCAGTCGGGTTGGAAGGCCGGAAACCAGTAGGGATCGCGCGATTCGAACGCCGGCTTCTCGTCCACCGCGAGATCCGCGATCGATAACTCGCTCCGGTGCGGAATAGTTGTGGCCCAGGGCGTCCACCATCTGACGCCGCACTGCTCCTGAAGGAATCGGGCTACCGCATAGAGCGTGCCGCGTGGTCGACCGCCTGCCAGAAGGAGGTGATGGCCACGGGTCCGCATGGTCAGCTGCTCCCCGCCGAACTGATTCAGAGCGACGTCCGGAAACAGCGACCTGGAGATGGGACCCGGCCCAACGATAATGGCCGGCCCTTCGGGCGCCCTCGCGGACGCGGAGATCGCGAACGTAGCGCCGGTAACCTGTTTAAGGCCGGTGGCTAACTCTCGCGCCGCAAACTTCTCCGCCGCCGTTGCGCCAGGTTGCATCACGATGGTTGCCGCCGCGCGACCTTGCGATGCAATCGGTACGTTTGCTCCCGCGGCAGCACACGTCAAGCACAGCAGGCCGATCCAGAGAAGCGAGTGCATAGGATTCTCCATGTCGAGCGTTGAGATGTTCGGACTGCATCTCATGCCCGGCCGAACAATCAGGTAACAGTCGTCGGTGGCGAGCGGTCTGGCACCCGACAGAAGTGCGCATCACGGCTTCCACTCCTACGAAGCAAGCCATAGTTGTCTGTTGCGACCGCGTTCACCTGCCTACGGTGGCGACCGCAAGGGTCATTAAGTTCGCTGCTGGGAGCGCGGGCGTCCCGCTCGCATTGCCTCGCGGCGCGGAGCAGTTCTTCCCAGAACCATGGACGTAGGGCGACACGGACGCAGCACTTTGACTCAGCCGCCGAAAGCGGCGAGAACTGAATGACCCTACTCGATCGCGGCGGCCCGTCTGCGAGGATCCTCAGCGCGCGGCCCACGTTCAGCGCGGCGAGTCGGATTCGAGGCGAGTTGCGAATCGTGGCAGGGCTTGATATACTCTACGCAAACCAGCGCAGCGCGCCGTGTGCTCTTAACGGTCGATCGGAGTTCCTATGCCGCCATACGCCAGCCCCGGTCCGCTGACCGAAGCCGAGCGATTCTTGTTTGATGTATCAGGCTATCTCGTGATTCGGCGAGCCCTTACGGGTGAGGAGGTGGAACCGTTTGTACAGGCCGCGCGGCGTGTCCATGCGCAAACTCCACCCGGGGATTGGCGGCAGGTCGGAGCGGCGTACGAGTCTGAGCCCGCGCTCGAGCCGCTGATCGACCACCCATCGGTTTTTCCGAAAGTCCGCGCTCTGCTCGGAGACTACTTCATCCTGCAGAGCAGCTGGTGCACGGTTTCGCCTCCGGGATTCCCTGGTGGAGGCTGGCATCAGGACGGATCGGGAGTCTACGAATTTAGGCGCCTCTCCACGCCGACGCCACTGGTGCAGCTCCGTGTCGGCTACTTTCTGACCGATCAGTCGGAGCCGGACATGGGCAACATGGTGATGATCCCGGGCAGCCACAATAGCTCGGTCCCGCTGCCTCCTGGCCTATCAGGCGATGAGGTTCCCATTCGAGAGGTGATCCGCGGCGAGCCTGGAGACGCGCTGCTGTTCCACCAGGGCGTGTACCACTGCGGGACGTGCAATCGACGTGACTATGCGCGTTACATTCAGCACATGGTCTATGCGCCGCCGTGGCTGATACCATCTGACCGGAAACGTAACGATCCGGCCTTCGTGAAGCGGACAACGCCGCTGCGGCGCGCTTTGCTTGGTGAGTGGAGCCGGCCAGAGGAGCCGTTCGGCGCCGGTTACGAGCGGCCGCCGTTTGATGAACCGCTACCGACATAATGAAGGCTCACTACAATCTTGGCTCCCCTCGCCCCCTGTGGGTGAGGGGTCCAGTACTTCCATACGGGCGTCCGTATGGAAGTAGGGACTGATAGTGAAGGGGCAGCTTTCGATATAATGACGGCGCACTACAAATTGGGCTCCCCTCGCCCCTTGCGGGAGAGGGGTCGGGGGCGAGGGGAAACGCTGTCGATCAACTGCTGCCAGATTGCGTTAGGTTGCCAGATACGGTGCAGATCCTGAACCGCGACATCCTCGGATTCGTTCAGTTTGGTCACGCGATAGAGATACATGAACGCTGAAACCCGCATGTTCCGTGCACAGTGAACAAACATTGATTTTCCTGCTTGTGCCTCCATGACCTCAAAGAACCGGTGGACGTCTTCGACAATCGGCGCTTCCCAGATCACTGGGATCTGAAAATACT
>JBBQVV010000556.1:0-3507 GCA_038211235.1 Chthonomonadales bacterium
CGCTCTCCCCGGCAGTATCCGTCCGGTAGCGTTCGACCGTCAGCGGAATCGCGTCCGGCTCGCGCAGGTTGCGAATCGCGACAATACTCGGATCGTCGTCGGGAGTGGAGATACGGATTGCCAGGTTGGTCATGCGTTATCTCTGGAGTCGCCTGTGGGATAAATCCCACGGCTACCATCATTCTGTCGCTACGCGATGCAAATGCGATGCTCTTCTGTCCGAGGGACAAATCCCACGGCTACCGTCATTCTGTCGCTACGCGACGCAAGTGCGATGAAACTTATATCGCATGCGTACGGCTATCTGAACCCATGGCTTGACAGCTGCTGACTGCGTCCGACGATAGCCAGTGGCCATTCTCGACACTTGCAGAGGATGCGGCCGGCGTGATTGGTTCAAATCGGGGCCGATTGCAGCATCACTACGAAAGCGCGGGACGGGGCCAGGCGGGTTTCAGGGTCCAGCACTGGAGACGGGTCTGCTCCTTGAGGTAGGTCAGGTCCATGTTGTCCGGATGGATGACCCAGTGCGTGATCGCCTCCGCGGCGTGGTCCGCGATCTCATCGGCGACGACCGGATATCGGAACTCGGAAGGAGCCGAGATGCGCGCCTGTCCAACGAGCGCGGCAGCAAGGGCGACATAATAGGCGCCGATGCCGATTTCGCGATCGCCGACGGTAACGGCGGCGAGTAGGTATCCGCTTCCGGCATGCGCCAGGACCGCGGCGGCCGCGGCCTTCACGGCGGCTGCGGCGAGGTTGTCTGCAGAGCCGGCCGGCGGCACCGTGAGGGGACCGTAGACGGAGGGTCGCACGTATCGCGGCCGGGCGCCTGCCGCAGCCTGACACATCATCAGCAGGATCTCGCCTGCGGTGAAGTGATCCGTGAACATGACCTGGCGTTCGCTTACGATACGGTGGGCGATCTCGATAAGCTCTTCCTGTGTCGCGAATGCGCGCTGTCCGTCGTAGCGCCGGATCAGCTCGCTCCAGCCGGCGATCTCCAGGCGGGTATCGCCGCGAAGGTAGTCGCACAGTCTACGATAGTTCCGCTGCATGATCGGGATGGTGGATGGTTGCTGCTGCGGCGCCGGCTTCCATTCGGCACGCGGCGGATTGGCGCCCTTGGCGAAGTTGACGGCATCCCAGAACATCGTGCTGATGACGCGCGTTGGGTGGCACATGAAGAAGCAGAGCCAGTTGGCGCCTCGCCTGTCCTATACGTCGTATTCATCCACCTGACGCATTACACGTTCCAGCCTCGGTCCGAAGAGGTCGTCGTCGTAGAAAGTCTCGTCGAACCCGCCGACACCTTCACCGTAGAATCCCAGGCAGCCGGCGTACCAGCAGACGTTGTGGCCGGGCAGTCGGACCAGGCTGTAGGCGTAAGCCCTGCCCATCCTGCCCATCAGACCCATGACGGATGGCGACCAGCTCGTGCCGGTGCGGGCCCAGCCAATGAGCGGGCGGCCGAGGATGCGTTCGGTGTCGCGCCAACCCTCGCCGTCCCATTCGTGGAGCGCGTCCATGCCCTCGGCGAAATTCTTGTCGAGGCAGATCTCCGTCGTCGTGGGATGGATGGAGTGCCATGTCGAATGAAACGCGATATCGTGCTTCTTCAGGGCCTCGATCACGTCGCGGCGGCCCCGCCGCTCCCACAGACGGGCCTTCTCGCCAACGACCATAAACGTGCCGGTCAGGCCATGCTCCGCCAGGATCTCGGCGAGCCAGAGTACAGCGTCGTCGCTCTCCGGCGCAATCAGATCCTCGACGTCGAAGCAGAGAACGGTTGGGATCTTTGATGTTGGTGGTGGCTGAGAATCTGGCATGATTGTCTCCAGGCTTTCGACTCGCGACGGCTTAGAATTCATTGCCGCCCTTGCTGCGTCCTCCGTGAAATGTGGTGAAACGGGCAGCTTGCAAAATGATCGTTTGGACATTGAAGCGTGGGGAGGGAATGTACGATGAGACGAGTCGCGCGAGCCTCTGTAACTGCAGCGTGTGTGGTCGCAATCATAATGATCGGTTGGGGCGCCTCGCGCCTGGCATTTCGTGGCATTAACGTCGAAGTGACAAACCACGGCCCAATCATGCAGGATGTCAAAGTCCGGCTCACCGGTATTTCCTATTCATTGGGCGATTTGGCCACAGGATCGAGCAAAGCCGTTCGAGCGAACCCTACCGGGGAGTCGTCGGTTTCGATCGAATTCACGGATTCAGCCGGGCACCGAAGGTCACACGAGGTCGATACATACCTTGAGCCGGGATATTGCGGTACTATTGCAGTTCTCCTGACCCCACAAGGCACTGTTCAGACAATTGAGATAGTTAGAGGCCCGCCGTGCTTTTGAGCTTGACGGGCCTTTGGATGACGCTACGGTAAGTTGCGTTCTGCCTCGGGCCGTAACCACGCAATTGATGGCGGGGCGGACCAGCCGTCCACTTGCCCATCGGTCAGGATCGGATAGCGGGAGGTGACGCCGCCGATGCTATCCACGGCCGCTCCGATTATGACCTGACTTATGCGCGACTCGCGAATGGCGTAGGAGCACATCCAGCAGGGCTCGACGTTGGTATAGAGCGTGCAACCGGTCAGGTCGAGCGTCTCCAGGGCGGCGAAGGCCAGGCGGACCGCCGATAGCTCGGCATGCGCGGCGACATCCCGTGTCGATTTCACCTGGTCCCGCGCTTCGGCGATAACGCGCCCATCGCGCACGATCACCGCGCCCACAGCGGGATCGCCGAGGCTCATGGCCTGTTCGGCTAGGTTCTGACAGCGCCGCATGAAGGTTTCTGTATGTGACATCATGTCCGATCGCTCCCTTTACATCCTTCGACGCGGAACTTTGAGAACCTGACGTCTACAGATGGTCATGGGAGTCACAAGCTCCAAAATCTCCCCTTACGGCGTACGTCGACACCCACATAATCCTCTCGTCAGATTCGTATCCATCCGGCCATCTGCCGCGAATCGGATTGGGCCAATTCGCTTGAAATTGATTATTGATTATCCCACGGAGTGGTACACATTCCTATTCCGGCGGCTCAACGACAATTGGAGGTTCGGTCGTCGTGATCCTCCAGATCAACGATGCTCCCATCCGAATCACCATTTCTGCGAAACAAAGCCAATTTCCCGGTCAGATATTCCATCGTCGATGGCGCGAGGCCGTAGTTCCTTATGTCAGACATGATGAAATCCCTGCCTCTCGTGGCAAGTATTTGGACGGATAGTAGAATAATATGCACTAACTTGAGGTTTAGTGAACCGGGTGGAATACGGGTTTGTGCCGGGGATGTGGAGCGCCTGCTGCGCCGACATGCGCTAACTATGGAGCCGAGTAATACAGAGCCGCCGGGGGAAGACTTTCGCCGCCTCGGGTTCCCCTCAGATTTTCATCGCCATCCTGTGCGTAAGGTCAGGATAGTTGACTGTTCAGACGAGATCGTCCTAAAAATGGCTGGGGCTCTGCGAAGGTCTGAGGTGCTACCCTTGCAAGGTCCGGG
>JBBQVV010000557.1:0-3491 GCA_038211235.1 Chthonomonadales bacterium
GGATGTAAGTGGACGGCGCCATCGTTCGGTTTTACGCCGATGGCTCGTTCATAGACGCGTAGTTTGCGGCGCTTAAGCCGGACTTCCATCACACCGGGGGGGCGCCGTCGGCGAAATAGACTGGTATATGCCGGAACTCAGCAAGCGCACGGAAGCGGCTCGCAAATCCGCATCCGATAACCACGGGTATAACCGTAAGTGACGCCGATCACTTACGGCTTTTCATTTGCTTCGTTTTGATTTCATTGCGAGGATTTGCCTATCTTCCGGTCAGTGTATCGAGCCGGTGTTGGGCGGTCTGAACCGCCTGACCGTTCGCGATAAGGCGACGATATATCTGTTCGGCATCCGCGGTATTTCCGGCCTCCGTCAGAGCACCGGCAAGCTGTAGCATCGTATCGGAATCGTTCGGGCGCTGCTCCAACCGACTGCCGTACATCTCCACTTCACTTAGTATGCGACTGAGGCGCGCGTGCTTTGCGGCTGTCTCCTTCGCTTTCGCCGGATCTCCCGCCAGTCGATAGGCTCGCGACAGCGAGTAGAGACCTCCCGCGAACATGGGTCCGGCGGCAATGCCGCGCTTCAACGGCTCGATCGCTAAGGCCGGCCGGCCGAGCCGAAGCCAGCTCTCACCGAGAAAGTAGGGCGGGAGGAATCGCTCCTCCGCGGGAAGCCAGGACGACAGTGAGTCCACTTCCTTCAACTGAGCCTGAACCGCCGCCAGCTCGACCGTCGTCAATGGATCGTATAGTCGCGCTCCCGCGGAATAGAGCAGCGCGCGCGCACGCTGTCCCGATGAGACCTCCGCGGTCCTCTCTGGAGTGATGATCGGCGCACATAGGGCAAGAATTTCAGGGTACCGTTGAAGCGGGATCAGCGTGCGCGCCAGCGCAAGACGCGTCTCCGGATCGTCGCGCAGCGAAAGCGCTTTCTTGTAGTCTTTCTCCGCTTCAGGCTCCTGGCGAAGCGCGCCCATGACGTCGCCTCGCACACGCCATGCATCCGGCAGCTCCGGCTGCGCTTGCACCGCCTTGTCCGCCAAGGCTCGAGCCCCGGCGACATCGCGCGAGGCCATATACCGTCGAGCAAGCTCCGCCATGACGGGAGCGCTGTCCGGTTTAATCTTCAGGAAGTTTTGCAGTCCCTGCGTCGCCTCCCGATCGTCGGCATCCGCGCGTGAGAGGGCGACCCAGCTTGCCTCGTCGCCTGGCGCGACTTGGACCGCGCGGCGGGCGAGCCTCTCCGCCTCGACCTGATCTCCCTCGGCCCGAAGCATGCCGCTTAGTCGAATCAGAGCTTCCGCCCGGTCCGGATGGTCGCGCACGTAGTGTTGAAGCTCGTCGCGGCTTGCCGTCTCGATCCAGCGATGTGCCATGCGGTCTCTGGCGATCAGGCCGACCCAAAAGAGCGAGGTGAGAACGAGCATCGCGCCCAGAATCACGGGGCGCTTCATTTTGGCGCCTCGCCTTCCTCGACGCTTAAGATGCGATCGGCGCGCACGGCCTTCAGAGTCTGGATTCTTCCGCCGGGCCATCTGATCGTGACCGTTCGCGCCACGGTTTCGTCGCCCAGCCCGAAATGGACGCGCGGATCACTGCTCGACAGGTAAGATCCATCCGCATGGCAGTGCCGAAACAGCTTGCGTTTCCCGGTCTCCACCGTGATCTCGGCACCGTAGCCATCCCGATTTCCGTTGCGACCGATGAGGCGCAGAGTCAACCAATGTCCCGATGGCGGCGTCTCATTGTGAAGCAGAATCGGGGATCCCTCATTGTCGACGATAAGAGTATCCATTCTCCCGTCGTTATCGTAATCGCCGATCGCCAATCCGCGCCCGACGATCGGGCGATCGATATCCAGCTGTGAGATGCGGACAAAACGCATTCCGCCCTGATTCTTTAGCAGCAGGGTCGGCTGCCGATAGGTGAGGCCCTGACCCGTATCCGCGATATTGTCCGCTGTGTGACCGTTCGTGATCAGAAGGTCGAGCCACCCGTCGTTATCGACGTCGATCCACTTGACGCCAAACGCGACGTAGGGTATCTCCACACTGGCAGTTCCAAGCTGAGCGGCGCAATCGGTAAAGAATCGATGGCCCTCGTTGTGGTAGATCGGCTTGAGCTCCGTGGAAAAGGTCATCACGGTCAGATCCAGCCGTCCGTCACCGTCGTAGTCGCCCCAGTCTTCGCCCATGCCTGCCTGCGGCTGTCCCACGTTGGAATAGGCGACTCCGGCTTCCGAGCCGATGTCGGTGAAGGTCCCGCCACGATTGAGGTAGAGCTCGCCCGGAACCTCGTCGTTTGCCAGCGCCAGACTCTGCCGCCCACTCTGGTCGAAATCCCCGAACGCGACCCCGAGCGTCTTACCTCGCGATGAACGCAACCCCCACGCCGCGGAGACGTCCGCGAAGCGCCCATTGCCCTCGTTACGGTAAAGCCGTCCAGGAATTCCGTCGTAAATTCCGGGAGGACAGCTTGTCTCCACGCCGTTGGTCTTGCAGTACTGCTGAGAGGACGCCGTGAACCGCACGTAGTTGCCGACGTAAAGATCCAGCTTGCCGTCGCCATCGACATCCGCGAAAGCCGCTGAGGTTCCCCAGGTCTGCGGGGCTATTCCCGCGCTCCGCGTCACATCCTCAAACCGCCGGCCTCCCACATTGTGCAGCAGGAGGCCGGTCATATACCCTGATATGTAGATGTCGGGATATCCGTCGTTATCGTAGTCGCCGACGGCGCAGCCGAGAAAGTGGGCCGACATCCCGGCAAGGCCGACCGCAGCGGTCACATCCGTGAAATGTCCCTTGCCGTCTCCGCGGTACAGCGCCAACCGCGGTCCAACCAGCAGGATGTCGAGACAACCATCCCGGTCATAGTCCAGGAAGGCGCAGCCGTTTCCAATCGTGTCCAATACGGTCAGCGGTCGCCGGGACGGAGCTTCCCAGCGGTATCGAAGGCCGGACCGCGCGGCCACGTCCGCGAATCGAGGTCCATCACTAGATGCTGAACGGACTCCGCCGGCGAGGTTTCGAGACGGTTGGCGGCGTGCCAGACACCCACCGGACACGACCAGTACCGCGCACGCGAGCAACAGCGTCGATTTCGAAGGCAGCGCGCGGCCGCCTGGCGCCGCGCGAGACTTCACCGGTTGTCGGCCGCGCCGCGTTCCACTTCGTCCGGATCGTCGCGCCGAATGGACACGGCCCGCCGCGCCTTCTTGAACTCCGGATCGTTGAGATCCTTTGCCTTCTCCGGATTGAAAATGCGGAGATCGACCGGGACCGAGACGTACGGTCGGAAGTCCGGCGTCGTCGTGAAGCAGTCGGAGAAATCGTTCGCAATGGCGTCCTGAAGATTGAGCGGAGGCAGCCCCATGATCTCGTAGAGCGTGCGATGCATGCTCAGGATCGTCGTATGCCTGTGCGATACGGTCCCGTGCTTGACCCAGGGACTTATGACGAGTAGGACGCTGCGCTGTGCATCCACATGGTCCGG
>JBBQVV010000558.1:0-3480 GCA_038211235.1 Chthonomonadales bacterium
AGGTTATTACGGCATGACCCTGGCTGTCTCGAGCGATACTGTCGTCGATGGGCAGGGTCCGGCCCGTACCGGCGGACCGAGGAAAGATCGTGATGCTGCTGCCAATCGTAACTCGAATAGACGTATATGTTCCGGCGGCGAGGGAACCGTTGGACAGGAACGCAAATCGCTGGCCCGATGCATCGCGAAGAGTCTTCACATCGATGGATTGCCCAATGGAATCTTCGAAGACGGTCACGCTGGTCCCCGTGGCGTTCAACACTTCGACCTTGACGATGGTTGCCCAAACATGGTCGTTGTCTGTATCCGGACTATCGGTCACAAAGACCGGAACCGCCGCGCGCCCGGCGTTGTTCGCGGATTGCCCGCCGCCTCCGCCGCCGCACCCCGCGGCTCCCATCACGATGCTCAACGAACTCAGCCCGATTAACCATTTCAACTGATTCATTTGATTTCTCCTCTTGGTCTTCAAATTGGAGGCATTGTCGGCGGCGTGCGCACAGTCTATGGCCTGGCTTGCGGCCTCAAGCTCTGGAGGTATTTCAGCACCTCCTCCGCCCCCTTGCCGCCCATTTTGGCGTGCGCAATCAGCGGAATGCCGTGCGGGCCTTTCGCGTCGGCAAGGCTCGGGTGCAGGGCGATCAAGCTCTTAACGATCTCCAGATGGCCGAGCATTGCCGCCGTGAAGATGTCCGGTCGCGCTCCCCTCTCGATCAGATACTGGGCTATGTCGCGCCGGCCCATATGGGACGCGCCTCCCAGCGCGGACTCCCAGTCGCCGCCGCCCCAGTCCACGGTCGAGTTCAAGACCGCCGGGTCTTTGTCCAGCAGCTTCTTCACCATATCGAGATCGTAGTGTCCGAAAATGACGAAGTCCTGTACGAGAAGACTGCCGAGGCGTGGCTTCTTCAACGTCGGCTTGAACGTAGGCGCCGGGTAGTCCCGCGTCTCGTCATCCGCGGCGGCGCAAGTCTCCACGCCGGCAGTTAGGGCTGCACCCACCAGTACCGTATGGAAACTCCTCCGATTAATCCGTTCGGCCATCATCGATCCTCCATCCATCTCACAACCGTAGTTTAGCGGAGTATACCTGCACTCTTCACAGCGATTTCAGAAACGCGATAAGGTCGGTCAGCTCCGCGGCAGTACAATCCGGCTTTCCGGTGAGCTTTGAGGGACGGTGATACAGCGTCACAACCTCCTCCAGCGTGCGCGCGACGCTGGTGTGAAGGTATGGCGATCGGTTGTAGACCCCGCAAAGCGCCGGAGGATTATAGCCTCGATAGACATCTTCCGGCGCCTCGAGACCGACGACGTAGACCCCCGGCGACGTGTAGTTCGGCGCAGCGTGGCAAGAGTCGCACCCCTTCGCCTTGAAGACCCCCTCTCCACGCTTTGCAGACAACGTCAGCGTACCGTCCGGCTTACGGTGTGGGTTTGGTTTGAAATCCAGCGTCGCAAGAAAGGCGCAGACCGCGTCCAGCTCCGCGTCGGTGGGCTCATCCCCCTGCATCGATTTTGTCATGGAGTCGTGCACGAGGCTTCGGAGGCTCTTCTGCCATCCGTGCCATGTCCATGGGCCGGTCTTCGTGACTCCGCGCAGACTCAGCGTCTTCTTCGGCGTACCATAGCTGCCGTCGTTGAACGTGTCGAAGTCGCTGCCGTTGGTGTGGCCCTCGACATGGCACGTATTGCAGGAGTACCAGTGGTGGAACGATCGGTCGGCGTCCAGGAACAGGGCCTCGCCTTGCCTCGCCAGGGACTCCGACTGCGCGTTGCCTAGAGGAATCACTCGGGAAGCTTGCGCGGTCTCTACGTCGACCAGTTCCAGCGAGTTCGAGAGATAGTTGGCGACAACGACCGTGCGACCGTCCGGCGTAAAAGCAGCTCCAAGCGGCCTTCCGCCAAGTTGGACCCTCTGGAAGCGCTTTCCGTCGCCGAGCAGGTCCGGCTCAATGTGATCGGCCGGGCCGCCAAATGCGATGAATGGCAGCGGCTGCCGAAGCAGCAGAAGTTCGTGCGTTCCACCGCACGTCACGGCCAGCGTCTGTCCGTCCGGAGAAACGGCCACTCCATCGACATCCCCAACTGCCTTGCCGCGCGGATCGAGCGCGATCGCCTCGCGTGGACCTTCCTCGTTCAGCGGAACCCTGCTCAATCGGTTCCCCACGACCCATCCCTGATCGATGTTCGGTCGTGTTGCCGAGCGGCCGCGTTCGGCTATGTTGGGAACGTAGGCCCAGGCACTGTCCGGCGACATCGCGATGTGTCGGACGTTGTGGCCACGAAGCTTGACGGTGTCGATTACCTTGCGAGTGACCGCGTCGATCACGCTTACGTCCTGTGACCGAGCGCCCCCAACGGCGAGCCGCTTGCCGTCCGGAGTGACGCCGACGTGCCAGGGCTCCGCACCGACGGGGAGCCGACTTTCGACACGCCTCTGCGCCAGGTTGACAAACGCCAGCGTGCTCTCGCCAGACAGCGCGACGTAAGCTGTCTTGCCATCCGCGGAGAGCGCCACACCGCGCGGTTCGTCGCCGACGGCGATTGTAGCCACGGAACTGAGGCTGTGCGGCGACACGTTGAACAGCGTGATAGTATCCGAAAGGCGGTTGGAGACGACAGCTGTTTTACCGTCCCGTGCCAGGGCGATGCAGAACGGAGCGCTCCCGGCCAGCGATTCGGCTACGATGCGACCGCACTTCAGGTCCACCAGTGATACGGAATTCGAAGTCGTATTGGCGGTCACCGCGAATGCGCCATCACGAGAGATGGAAAGATCCGAGGGCGAGCGATCGACGGTTCTCGCCGGGCTCGCGGTTCGAGCGGCTGGTGGCGCAAGTGCAAGAACCAGAAGCAGAGCAGGGGCTGCGCCGAATATCAAGCGTTTCATAGACATAAGGATCAAGATAAGTTCATATCATCAAACTGAAAATGGGGCGAGCGGAGTTTCCGACCGCCCCAAAAGCGTAGCGCAGGAAGCTGACCTACCTGGTCATTGGCGCGATGCCTCAACCAAACGGCCTGGTCTGCTTTACCGCAACCAGCTTGTCGCTCATTACGGCGTTGATCGCGTCAGGCAGAAAGCGCTGAGTGACGGCCGGCTCATCCGGCGCGTTGTCGAACGAGCCGAAGTACCGAAGTACGCCCTTCTTGTCGATGAGCACGAACGACGGAGTGTTGGTTACGTGGAAGTAGGCAGTCATCCTGCCGGCTTCGTCGTTCAACACCGGAACCGCGAAGTTCTTGCTCTCGGCAAATTTACAGATGCTCTGCGGAGTGTCGTTGGCGCTACACCGGACGCCGAATATTGCCACGTTCTTACCAAACCTCTGCGTGAGCTGGCCGAACCGCTTCTCGTAGCGCCAGGTGACGCTGCACTTTTCACTCATGAAGAACAGGACAACGGGCTTCTTGTCCCTGTAGTCGGCTAGCGAGATCCTGCCGGATCCCGCCTTCTCGCCGGCCCTCGCATCGTGC
>JBBQVV010000559.1:0-3465 GCA_038211235.1 Chthonomonadales bacterium
CACTTCTACGTACTCGTCGTGTGCTCCGTACGCGTGGGTGCCTGGGACGATCGAATGCTTATCGCGGCCGGCGGTACAACACACATCTTATGAACGGCAACGGCCATCGGGCCGATGCGGACTTCCAAATACCTGCGCAACCCTGGAAACGACCTCGTCAACAGAGATGGACTCCATGCACCGAGGGCGGAGAAACTGGCAATGATGCGCGTTGCATGCGCTGCCGCACCGGTCGGCGTGACTAATAACGTTCTCCTTCTGGCCGTATGGACAGATTCGGTTCGCATCTGTCGGACCAACGAGAGCAATCACGGGTCTGCCGAGCGCGGCCGCCAGATGGGCGGATCCTGTGTCCGCACAGACATGGATCGCACCGCGTCGCAGCACCGCGGCCAGCTGCTTCAGGTTAGTGCGGCCGGCCAGATTCGCAAACGGCCGTGCGGTACAGGCCGCTACCTGGGCTGCCGCGCTCTTATCGGCCGTGACGAGAACTCCTCGTAAGCCAAACTGAGAATTCAACGTGTCCATGAGCAGCGCATAGTTTGCCATGCTCCACTGCTTGATCGCAAGCGCCGATGCGGGATTGATGACGGCGAACGGGGAATCGTCGTCAATGCCGTGCTCGGCAAGCATGGCCGTGGCCATCGCATCGTCGCGTGGCGAAATAGTGAACGGAAACTGCGGGTGGTCCGTGCTTGCTCCGAGAAACCGGACCACATCCAGGTATTGATCGACAACGTGAACGCTGCTCGGCTCTCGCGGAACCGCCCGCTCAAACAGAGACGCAGCCTCTCTAATCCAGTTATAGGCAAGGCGAACTCGTGCGCCGGATGCCGCGGCGACCACGGCGCTCTTTGTCAGTCCCTGGAGATCGAGCGTCAAGTCAAATCGCCTCGATCGGACGTCCCGCAGCCGCAAGAAATACTCGCGATGAAAGGAGGGTGACCTGAGCTGTCTCCCACGAACCTTTGGCAGCGTCAATATATGCGACAGAAATGGGTTGTCCGCGACGAGCGGTGCGAAGGCCTCCTCGATCGCCCACGTCAATTCAACGTGCGGATAGGCTTGCTTCAGGGCGGCCGACACCGGAAGCGCGTGAATGATATCACCGAACGCGCTTAGCTTTATGATCAGGACGCGGTGCACGAGGCCCATATCAACGTTGGGCGGAGTCATGGAACTCTTCTACTTCCCGTTTCACCTTATTGGCCGCTGTCGTAAGCTCGTGCGCCTGCCAATCACCACCAGGAAATACGCCAGGACTTGCCTTCCATCGATCGTGAAGCCAAAGCCACTGCGTTGGCCAGAGCCTGACCTGGGCCTCGAGTCGCGCATTGACGAGAGTCATGACTTTCACAATGTCGGCATTGCGATCGCCGGTAGGAGCCACAATCTCCGCAGGCTCAAACGTGATTCGGAAACGGCCGTCCGGCATTCGTCGGCACCAACTGAAGATCAGGGGCGCTCCGGTCTTAAGATGCAGTATGGCCGGACCGTCAACTGTCCCGGTCGGTATTCCAAGGAACGGCACGAACACATCGGCCGCATTTTGATCGGGCAGGATCCCGACCAGCTCGTTTCGCTTAAGCGACTGCAGTACCGCCCGCGCAGAGTTGCCGCGGTAGAGAACTTGTGCCCCACTGCCCCGACGAATGTCTGTCATTAGCTTGGTTGCTGCGGGGTCTCGCGCATCCCGCGTAACCACGTTGAGCCTGTACCCGTGCGTCGTGAGCCACCGCGCCAAGAACTCCCAGTTGCCAAAGTGCCCGGTGATGATAAATCCACCGCGCTTCGCCTGTAGAGCGCTCGCCAGATGCTCCTCGCCATCGACGATCGCCATCCGGTCAACCTGTTCGAGTCCGATTTGCGGAAGCTTGATGAATTCTGCCGCCATTTCGCCGAAATGCCCGAAAACAGCGCGTGCCATGCGTATTCGGTCCCGCTTTGGCAGCTCTGAATAGACCAGGCCGAGATTCTTGAGCGCGACTCGCCGATACCGACCGAGGCATCGGTACAGGATTGCGCCGAGGCATCTTCCACAGACTCGCGCCGCCGGCAGTGGTAGCGAGCGCAGCGGACCAAGCAGCGTATGCATTGCCACTCGGCCCGCAATCCGTTCGATGCGCTTTCTTATCGGCGCCGTCGCCGCCGCCGGCGGAGGAGGAACTGGAATGATCATGGATTACAGCGTACGGTCCGCGATGGGCTCTCGGTCCTTCCGCCTTCGCGTGACCGGTTCACGTTCGACATCAGCGCCAATTGAAATGCGGTTTCATCACTCACAAGCATAGCGACGCGAAGCACTCTAACCGGCGGCGTTATTTCGACCGACGACATCTTGACCGCGTCCTTCTCAGTCGTGACGATAGCATCTACACCGGCAGCTTCCGCCTCCTGGCGAATTAACGCGAGCTCTTTTCGCGTCAACTCAGTGTGATCGCGAAATCTGAATGTCGCGCCCAGAATCGCTCCCTGCTCGCCTAACATGGACTCGAACGACATGGGGTTGCCAAGGGCGCACATTGAGGCGACACGTTTGGCATTCAGCCAATCCAACTCCTCAGCCTCGCTCCCGTCCAGAGCGAGTAGTGCGATTGGCGAAAGATCGCCCACAAAAATCGGCGTACCCGGCGCTAGGGCGGCAACTTCCTTCCGAACCTGGTGTAGTTTCGAATCGCCGGCCCGCCGCGTGTTGGTCAACAACACCATCCCTGCACGCTGCAAATGGCTCTTCGGTTCCCGCAATGTTCCTCGCGGGATCATCCTGCCGTTGCCGAAAGGTTCACAGGCGTTCAGCAGGACGATATCCAGGTCTCGATGAAGTCGCCAGTGCTGCATCCCGTCATCCATGACTACGACATCCGGGCGAAACTCCCGGAAGACGAGACGGCCGGACTTAATCCGGTCGCGGCCCACCGCGACAGGGACGCCAGGTAACGTCCGCGCGAGTAGATACGCCTCATCTCCTGCCTGGGCAGGCGTCAGCAGCACGTGGTCGCCATCAGAAACGAGAGCGCATCGATGCTCGAACTCTCCGCCGTATCCACGAATGATTACCGCGACTCGTTTGCCCGCCGCAATCAGCATGCGGCAGACCATCTGCGTTGTCGGCGTCTTGCCGGTGCCGCCGGCCGTCAGGTTGCCGATGCATATGACGGTGCACGGGAGCCGGCTAGCCCGGCGTATCCCTAGGCGGTAAAGCAGCAGGTAGATCTCTAGTCCGACGGTATATAGGATCGAACCGAAGGTCAGGAACGCCCTTATTATACCGGGAATCAGCCCTCCCCGACCTTGAACAACAGAAAGAAGGTACTCCGTCGGCCCGGACGATCGTATCCGCCTGCGTTCGGGAAACCGGTTCGATTCTTCATGTTCTGTCATATCGGGCTGCCGAGCTTCCGCCGAGCCATCTCCGCGACAGCTTCGGCATATCGCCGCGCCGCGCCGCGATGCCGCGCGACCACC
>JBBQVV010000560.1:0-3464 GCA_038211235.1 Chthonomonadales bacterium
CCACGCGGTGTTCGACCCGTACCACTCCTCCCGCGGCGAATGAAAACAGGCGCTCCAACGTCAGTCCCGGAATCTGCGTGGACGGAGCAATAAGCCGCAGACACTCGCCATTTGCCCGCCGCTCGATTTGAGCCGAGTAGAGCGGCGGCCGCATGTTTGTAGATCCGAACGGCGGACCTAGCTTCGCGCCCGAATGTACACTGTACTCTTTCTGCCCGTGGCGATAGATGTTGGTGTTCCCGCCGCGCAGCGCGATCTCGATGCGCAACTCCTGCGATTCCAGGACGGCCTTCTCGTCATCCTCGACGTCGATACTGGCGCGCGTTTCTCCGCCCGCGAATGCCCGGAATGCCACGGAACGCGATCCTGAGAGCCGCAGGCTTGAGGTCGGAATCGCTTTGCCGCCCGGATGCGCAGCGACCGATGGCCCAGCCGCGGCGGAACTGCCGCCTTCGACCTCGGCCCTGTACCGTAAGCGCGTGGAGTGACTGCCGCCTTCGAGCGCCGTCAGTTCGTACTCGCACTGTGTCCACGACCTGGGAGGCAGATGAAACGGCAGAACCGGCTGTCCACATTCGACCGAGGAGTGCGGATCGAGCGCGAGGAGGCCCGTCACCGCGCTGTGAAGCCGATTGCGCAGTCCGATTGTGACCTTCTCCGGGCGGCCCGATAGCAGGGACTGTCCTGAGTACTGTATCTCGATTGGACGGACGACCTTCACGCCGGTCTCCAGGGTGATTAGGCGCCCGTCGATGATGAGCGTGGTGCGGACGAGGTGCGTCCGCTCTCCGGCGCGCCGCGGCTTCGCCTCGGATGCGACCGCCAGCGTTCGTGAAATCGTCACCGGCTCACGCACGGTCATCCTCTCCTGGACGGCGGCGTCCAGCCCCGCGTCAGATTCGGCGATCAGCACGCAGTCGAGATTCTTGCCCCGGCGAGGCTCGATCTCCCACAGGATGGGATAGCTCAGTCCGGCTGCTGCCTCTTCGACCGGCACGATACAGGAGACCGCGAAGTCCGGAGTTTCGATGGCGGTCAGCCCGGCCGAGTCGGCCTGGTAGGTCAACTGCAGTGCGTTGTCGCCATCTCGGAACCGGTAGCGAAAGACCTTCATCCCTTTCCAGGTGAGATCGTCGGGCGCCACGGTAAGATCGCGGTCGTGAAGGACGTACCAGTCTCTATCGCCCAGGAAGTCGCGCACGATCGGCGTCGCGAGCGCGGAGGGAATAAAGTTTCGCATGTACACATCGGTGTCCGGCACCCACTGGAAGCCAGTCTTCTTATACAGCGGTACGGCCTTGGTGTTGCCAGCCCAGGTATAGAGCGTCACTTCGCGGTATCCTTGCTCAGCGCTGCGCCGGACCGCCTCACGAATAAGGGCCTTGCCCACGCCCTGCCCATGCACGCGCAGCCGCGCTCCAAGCAGACCGACGTACGCTTTGTCCTTCTGTTCCGGCTGCGCGTCGAGATCGCAGAATCCGACGAGATCACCGGTCTCCGTCTCCTCGGCAACGAGAATGGCGAGACGGGGCTCGTTGGCCGCCCGCCTGCGGATATCCTCGCCCGTCTCGGCCTCGCCCCTCGTAAACCCTCCTGGCCATGCCGAATCGAAGTCGTTGAACATCGCGGCAACGCGGTCGGCGTCGCTCGGATCGTCCAGTCGAAAATCTCGTATCACAACCGTCACAACACACCTCCTGCGCTGAGGACCCCACATTTGGGACCGGTATCGATCCGGCACCCGCGCGCCCGTTCTCTATCGCGGCGGCGATGGCGGCCGCTAAATGCGCCTTCAGTCCTGACAGGCTAAAACTTAGGATAGTTTCGTGGAACGAGCATCGGCCGGACCAGAAGCCGCAGTTCTACGCGTGCACCGAGTCGCTATGCTACAATTCACTATTCGCAATCGCTTCCAAAAAGCGCCTGTGACGCTTGCAATAAATTCGATCCGGCAGATGAGCGCGAGTTCCGGATGCGCTCTCCCATCGCCTTCGCCACGAGCTTCAAGTGTCCGGTTCGGATCTATTGCGGCAGCCAGGAGTGGTTCTTCATCGCATCGTCGGAGCGAACTTCAGACCTTGCCGGGAAGCGAGGGCTCGATGTACGGGCCATCGTGGCGCCGGGCGATCACTTTAGTGCGGTTCCCGAGGAGATCCGAGAGAGCATCGAGTTCTTCCGGACTAAGTAAGCGAGAGTGAAGGGCCTTTTACCGGCGTCGAATCGATACCCATTATGTTACAATAACTCCGTGATTATTACTCTTGCTGATCGTCAATCTCCGTGCTTGAGCGCTATCAAGTCGATACTACCGCGATCGTAACCTACCATGCGCTTGCGCACCACCATCTGGATAATCTGCTGCGGCTGGCTCGCCGCGCTCCTCGTTCCGCTTCTGCCGCCGTCGTGCGCAGGCGGCGCGGTTGTCCGTGCAGGTCTCGCCGGACGAGCGGCATGCTGCTGCGCGGGCGGCGCCTGCCGCATGGCACAGTGTCCCGCGAACTCCGGCGCATCCGGGGCAAAATCGCACCGCTCCTCGTGCTCCCTTTCCGGCTGCAGGCCGACGGCCGCCGCGATTGCGGCCGAGCGCGAATCGGCGTGCCGCACTCCAGTCGTCGCCCTTTCGATCGTAAGGCTATTCGCCGCTCGGGTGGTTCCGTGTTCGCCGGCGCCCGCACATGTCGTCTCGCGAGCGGCATCTCCGTTGGAGCGGCCTCCCTGTCTGCGTTGAGGATTCGTCGTCGCGGGTGCTCGCACCCGCCCGTCAACTCGATGCAAATCAGGAGGACTTCAAGTATGGCGCCTATGCTGCCGGGACGGATAGTCCGTCACGGCTTTACACTGATCGAACTGTTAGTCGTCATCGCTATCATCGCCGTGCTCGCGGCAATTCTGTTTCCCGTTTTCGCGCATGCGCGCGAAAAGGCGCAGGCCATATCCTGCCTCTCCAATGGGCGCCAGATCGGCGTTGCCCTCGCGATGTACGTGCAGGATTATGATGAGCGATTTCCGCAGGAGCACCCGTCCACGGGAAATCCCGTTCTGGATGACAACACGGGGCAGTTGGAGGCTATCGATTACGGCTCTCCGTTCGACAAGATCCTGCCCTACGTGGCCGGCAGGGACAGCGGCAGGACTCAACTGTATCTCTGTCCGTCCGATCCCGATCCACACGGGAAGGCCATCACGGACGCGAGCGGCGCCTGCCTGAGCAACGGCGAGTTGCCGCCCGGCCCGTTGGGAAGCTATATCATCAACGCCTACTATCTGTTCGGCGCGACGCTCGCGCAGATCGACACGCCCGCGCAATCCATCTACGTGGTCGAGCGAAGAAGCGACGGCAACAAGGCGACGGACTTTTGTGATGTCCACTACCATCCGTGGCTTGGCGAGGCAGATCTGCCTCTGTCCGCCGCCGATAAAGCGAACCCTGCGGCGGTCGCCAGCAGGCGGCACACCGGTGGGAG
>JBBQVV010000561.1:0-3447 GCA_038211235.1 Chthonomonadales bacterium
GTGCCACTGGTGCCATGTCATGGAGCGCGAGAGCTTCGAGAATCACGAGATCGCGGAGCAGATGAATCGGGATTTCATCTCGGTCAAAGTGGATCGCGAAGAGCGGCCGGAGGTGGACTCAATCTACATGAGCGCGGTTCAGCGCATGACGGGACAGGGCGGGTGGCCCATGACCGTGTTCTTGACGCCCGAGGGCAAGCCGTTCTTCGGGGGCACCTACTTTCCGCCCCACGATCTCCATGGCCGGCCCGGTTTCCCTCGTGTACTCACGGCCGTTGCAGCGGCCTGGAAAGATCAGCGCGAGGAGATCGAGCAGCAGGGCAGCGACCTTACCGCCGATCTAATCGAATCCGACAATCTGCTCGTCGGGCTGTCGGACACCCTGCTGACGCCCGCGATCTTGGATAGCGCCTATCGCACGCTGGCGGCGCAATCCGACCGGAGGAACGGTGGCTTCGGCGGAGCACCCAAGTTTCCTCAGCCGATGAACCTCGACTTTCTGCTCAGGTATCACTATCGGTCAAAACAGCAAGAGCCGCTTGCTCTCGTCGAGCGCACGCTGCAGCGAATGGCGCTCGGAGGAATCTACGACCAGATCGGGGGAGGATTTCACCGCTACAGTACGGATGAGTTCTGGCTGGTTCCGCATTTCGAGAAGATGCTGTACGACAACGCACAGTTGGCGCAGATCTACTGCCGCGCCTGGCAAGCCACGGGCAACTCGTTCTATCGAGGAGTCGCGGAAGAGACCCTCGAGTACGTGCTCCGTGAAATGACATCGCCCAAAGGCGGATTCTACTCCGCGCAGGACGCCGACAGCGAAGGAGTCGAGGGCAAGTTCTTTGTCTGGACTCCGGAGGAGATTGCAGCGACTCTTGGCGAGAACGATGCGCGCCTATTCTACGCCTTTTATGACGTTACGCCGCACGGAAACTGGGAAGGCAAGAGCATCCTCCACGTAGTGACGACAGTAGAGGAAGTTGCCCGTGAGTTCGGGCTAGCGGTGCAGGAGGCCGCGGCCATACTTGACGGTGGACGCGAGAAGCTGTTCAATGTGCGAACCCGGCGCATCAGGCCGGCCCTCGATGATAAAGTGCTCACCTCCTGGAACGGTCTGATGCTTGCGGCGTTCGCTGAGTGCGGCGCGGCGTTCGACCGCGCGGACTTTCGTGATGCCGCGGTGCGCAATGCGGTCACCATTCTCGCGACCCACGGCGGACGAGACGATGCGGGTCGATTCAGACTATATCGAACATCACGTGGGGACAAGGTACACCTCAACGCATGCCTGGAGGACTATGCGTTTTTCGCCGATGGACTCTTGTGGCTCTATGAGGCAACCTTCGACCGGCGATGGCTGAGGCACGCCGAAGAGTTGGCGGAGACAGTACTCGCGCTGTTCGCCGACGAAACGCCTGGCGGCGCGGGATTCTTTGCGACGGCCACCGATCATGAGACACTGATCCAGAGACCCCGTGACTGGGACGACAACGCGGTGCCCAGCGGAAACTCTGTCGCAGTCGATGTGCTGCTGAGGCTGGCGGTCGTTACAGGAAATGAGAGCTATCGCGGGGCGGCAGCTGCCGTGCTGCGCAAACTTGCCCCGCTGCTGGAAAAGCATCCGGCCGGATTTGCCCGGATGCTCGGCGCCCTGGACTTCTTTGTTTCGTCGCCTCTCGAGATCGCGCTGGTTGGCGACTCACATAGCGGGAAGTTCGCCGCTCTTCTTCGCCCTATCCGGGAGCGCTATCTCCCTAACCGAGTGCTCGTTGCAGGCGACGGCAGCACGGACCTCGATCTGCCGCTCCTAAGAGACCGGCCGGCGCATGACGGCAGGCCGACGGCATATGTGTGCGAGAACTTCGTCTGCACGGCTCCGGTCGAAACGCCGGAGGCGCTTGCGTCCCAACTCTCGCGTTGAACGAGATCTTGACCCTCGATCCGTTGCGCGACTCGTCGGACCGCCGTGCCCCTCGGGAATCCTCCCAGGTCGCGCATTACAGGAGGAGTCTGAGCAGCTCTTCCTCTGCCTCGAGCGTCCAGAACTGACCATCTTGCATCCTGGCGTAGACCGACGGGAATCTCTCCTTGAGCTCCGGTAACGGTGTCAGCGGAAGACCGTGGATCTGTGGAAATATAAGCGTCTTACCTGGAAACCATCCCTCCTTCACGGCCCGCAGTCCCTCCTTGGCGGCGCTCATCCCACCGATCGCGGCAAGGGACGCGTTGGTGGATAGCTCGTTACTCTCCACGCGGCGCAATGTCTCACGCATATCCGCCAGAGACGATCCGCTGCTACCAAGGAACCGTACTCGCTTGCCGATCACCTGGTTGGCGTCGATAGCAGCCATCGTGCCACGAGCCACGCCCGCGAAGATGTTGAGCCATCCGCCCTCGCCAAGAAAGCCCGCCGCGGTCTCGATGAGCGCGGCTGCCGGCACCATTGAAACGATGTCACTAAACCCGTTACCGGCGGAAAGCTCATCCAGCCGCGCGTCGAACCATTCGCCGCCCATACTTTTAGGGTTGATTGCCACCAGGTCAATTCCGTTCGCGGTCGCCATGGCGCCGAATCGATCGACGACGCTCCGCAGTCGGGCGTCGTCGACGTCCGTGGCAACGATCAGGCGAGGCGGTTCGGGATGCTGTACCGCGCGTTGTACGTGCATTTGCCCCATGGGGCCGCCTGCTCCTATGAACCACGCCGCTCCGCCGGCAACCAGGTCGGCCGTCCTGGTTTCGACATAGGCGTCGGCCGGATCATTCGAGGCCGTTCCCAGGTAGTGGTGCCAGTTGTAGTGGATTCGGCCGATGTCCAGGCTAACTTTCCTATCGATGCGTCCGCTCCCAACGAGGTTGAGAATTCCGTGATTTGCCAGGAGGGGCGCGACGCGTTCGATCAGGTCCGCGTCGACTGCACCAAGAATTAGTATGTCGTCGAACGCTGAGATCTGAGTAAGCTCTGTCCGGAGCCGGTTGATGCCGAAGTCCTCGATGGTCTCCACCGCGATTTCGAGCCCCTCGGCGATCAAAACCAGCTCGTGCGTTGTGGGGTCCCCCAGTCCAAGAAGCGTGATCGACGCCGGCCTTCGGTCCGCCGACAGCAGACGGCTGAATGTGAACGCGTTTGCGGCTCCTATACCCCGGGAAACAACGAGTAATCGACCGCCATGCTTTATTCCGGAGCGATGTTGCTGCGCATAGGCCGATACCACACAGGCCCAGGGCTCCGTCAATGCGGACTCGACGTAGCCTGTATCGGAACGGATCGGAAGGAGATAGCAGCCTTCATCGCCATCGAGAACTGCCCTGGGTATCACACTGAACTCGGCGAGGCCGCCCCGAATTGCATAGCCGTACGCCATGCTCTTGCCTCGATAAAAGACGTCGGCCTGAATGACGAAGCGATCGCCAACGTGGAAACGATCTCGTACTTGATCTCCGACG
>JBBQVV010000562.1:0-3443 GCA_038211235.1 Chthonomonadales bacterium
GCATCGCCAGCTCCAGCGTCTGCACCCACTCGACCCTCACCCGCGTCGCATACTGGCGTGCAAGGTCATCGAGCTTGGCGCGATACTCGCGCCCGATCGCCTCGGCCCGCTGCTCTTCACGGCGGCGGCGCGGATCGTCCTTCGAGCAGTCGCTCGCTTAAACCCCATAGCCGCCGGGCTGAGATTGGATCAACGGAATGCGACACGACATCAGCCGGGATGCAATCGGCGGTAAGCTGTCTTGGCTCGTCGTCCAATCGCGAGATGTCGTTGTCCTTCAGATATACGCCACCGATGTCAGCGAGCAGCGGGCTTGTCGCCGCGAAGACGATGGTGCTAGCACCTTGTTGCGGCGTCTTCTTGCCGACCTCGGGATCGATGATCGGGTTCCCGTCTCCGTCGATCAATCCCATCGTTCGTAGAGCATCCTCACCGGCGGATCTGTTCAGCTTCGTGCCGACCACGACGCCAGGGTGAACGGCATAAGCGCGAATGTCGTCGTCGGCGAAACGGCGATCCAGTTCCACCGTGAACAGCACGTTCGCCGTCTTGGATTGCGCATAGGCGGCCCTAGGGTTGTATCCGGTGTGGAAGTTTGGATCATCCCAGCGGATGTCGGCAAAACGTTGGGCACCAGAGGAGACGTTGACCACGCGAGCGCCGTTTGCCGCGCGCAACGCGGGAAGCAGGCCCAGCGTCAACTGGAAATGTCCCAAGTGGTTGGTCGCAAATTGCGTCTCGTAGCCGCGCGCGTCCCGCTCCGGCCCACCCGACGCCCCGGCTCCGTTGACCAGGATGTGGAGCGGGCGCTTGGTCGCAAGCCACCGCCCGACGAAGTCGTCGACCGAGGCGGGGTCCACCAGATCGAGCCGATCAACCTGCATCCGCTCGATACCGGTTTGGGAGGCGGAGACGTTCTCCGGGTGGCGCGACGTCGCGGTCACGAATGCGCCGGCCTTGCTGAGCGCCTTAGTCACCTCCAGGCCGATACCGGCGTGTCCGCCGGTGACGATCACGTTCTTGCCGGTGAGGTCGATGCCGGCGAGAACGTCATCGGCCGTCGCTGCTGCCGTGAAGCCGCTGCCGATGGGATGCTGTTTGTGGGTCATGGAAGGTTCCTCACTCCGTTCAAGCTGGCATCAGCGCGACAGCGTCGGCGCCCGCCGCGAGCCGCATCGGACAGGACGCGTCGGTCGCCGCGCGCCACACGGCTTCCGCCACGTCCGACGCGTTGGTGATCGGGCCTTCTTGCTGAAAGTTCGCGAAAACGGTCTGCGCCAGTTTGGCATACGGCTCCGGGAAACCTGCCTGCATGCGCGAGCGCGCATTGTCGCCGAACGCGGTGGCCGGAGCCCGGCCTGGCAGCACGACACGCACCCGGATATCGAACTGCTCTAGCTCCAGCGCGAGCACCTCCGAGAAGGCGTTCGTTGCCGCCTTGCTCGCCGTGTAAACGGAGAGCAGAGGCAGCGGCAGCAGCGTCACGCTGGACGAGACGTTGACAATCACGCCCGACCTGCGCTCCCGATACTGCGGGAGGACCGCCTGCGTCACCGCGATGGTGCCGAAGACGTTTGTCTCGAACACGTCGCGCACCGTAGCCATTGACGTGCCCTCGAGCGCGTTGAGAAAGCCGATGCCGGCATTGTTAACCAGCACGTCAATCGGTCCTGCCGCTTTGATAGCGTGGCGGATGCTCTCCGGATCGGTTACGTCGAGCGGCAGGACGCGTAGCCGGTCTGAAGCCGGGAGGACGTCCTCACGCGGCGTCCGCATGGTGGCGACCACGGTCCAGTCAGGGCGATCCAGGAAGGTGCGCGCAATCTCGAGACCGAACCCGGACGAGCATCCGGTAATGAGGATATTTTTCATGGGAACTCCGGTTTCGTTACCTGCGAAGCCGTAGGTAGGCGGTAGCGACTGGACGTGATACGGGCCCAAGTCCAAATTACGTTGGCAGGAGTCCGGATTGTCCGACCCGCTCACTCAGATCGTCGGCCTGCTTCAGCCGAGCGCATGGTACTCCAAAGTGGTTGAAGGCGCGGCTGCCTGGCGTGTGCGGCGTTCTGAAACCGGGAGGCCCTTCTACTGCGCGATCCTCGCTGGCGAGTGCCAGCTGCAGGTTGGCGGGGGAAAGCCAATCACGCTCGTGAGCGGCGATTTCGTCCTGATCCCCGCCGTCTTCGATTTCGCAATGTCGAGCGTTGAGCCGATGCCATCGGAACGGGGCGACTCCGTGCCGATTGAACTGCGCCCAGGGCTGGTTCGACTTGGCAGCCAGGACGGTCCGCCCGAAGCGCGCGTCCTGCTGGGCTACTGCACCTTTGGTTCGCCTGACGCGACCCTGCTCGTTTCGCTCCTACCGCAGTTGATACATGTTCGCGGCGACGAACGGCTGACAACGCTGCTCCAGTTGGTGAACCAGGAGTCCCGAGCGAGCCGTCTGGGGCGGGAAGTGATCCTGGCGCGGCTGGCCGAAGTTCTGCTGATCGAGGCGCTCCGCTCCACCTCAAGCGCAGAGGCTCCAGCTGGCCTCCTGCGCGGTCTCGCTGACGAACGACTCGCCGGTGCCTTGAGGCAGATGCACGACCGTCCCAGGTGGCCGTGGACGGTTCCCGAGCTGGCAAAGGAGGCGGCGCTATCGCGATCGTCGTTCTTCGAACGGTTCAGGCGAGCAGTGGGCATCGCCCCCATGGAGTATCTGCTCCATTGGCGCATGACGCTGGCGAAGGATTTCCTCCGTAGGAACGTGGGCGGCGTGGCCGAAATAGCTCAGCGGGTAGGTTACAGCTCGGCGAGCACGTTCAGCGTCGCCTTCGCACGCCATGTTGGCCTACCTCCCACAGTATATGCGCGTGAGCAGGCCTTCACACAGAACTCCCGCCGACCGCTGTCAGACAGCGAGACGGTGGCGGGGAATGACTGAGGTTGGTCGGCAGCGGCCTGGCCGCGATGCTAATGGGGGGCGTCGGCTTTATCCCGATACTTTCCCGAAGCCGCCCGTTCACATTCGGCCAGGTCCTGCCGTAGCCGGACCAAATTCATCACTCTAATGTTCCATAATGAGTATTCGGCGTTGCTGCGGCGCAGCATGAGAGGCGGCTGAATGGTGTGCTAGGGAGGGACGCCTGGCGGACCTGCCATTTCATGACTGCCTGTTCGGCGTTGGTGACACGGATTCCTGTCGTCGTCTCACACGATCCGGGGCGTTAAGGTTGATGGGGGTTGGTGGCCGCGTACTGTGGGTGTTCTATGCAAGCGCCGCGACTTGGCCCGGGTCGAGGCACCGCCCCGTTGCAGACACCGGGTACTGCATTGTTGGAAGGCGTTTCGCGTGCAGGACCGTATCGACCTGCGTCCGCTTTTGGCTCATCGCGCTGCGGCGGAGATGCTGTTGTTGGCACGTGGTCAGCTGAACCAGGCGTTCCGCACCCATGGCCTGA
>JBBQVV010000563.1:0-3442 GCA_038211235.1 Chthonomonadales bacterium
GGCTCCGGCGGCGCACAAACAGTCGCGATAATCCCTTTGCGGCGATGTTGAAAAGTTGAATGTGAGAGCTAGTCGTCGATATAGATCACCGGCCGTTCGAAGGCACGTCTCCGCCGTCAGGAGCGATTGCCTCGCCACTGGGAATACGCTCCCGCCATTTGCATCGCAGCTAAATCGGGGGCCATATCGCCAACACCGGTACACAGTCCGGGAACGGCGACGGATCGTATTACATCGCGGTTCTCGACATTGTAGAGCTCCACAGCCGATAGGATGGCATGCATTGCGCGAAACGCGTTATTGGTGTGACTGACGCGAGAGGGCAACTCCATCGTGGGTGCGCAGACCAGATACGGGACATCCGGATCGCCAGTCTCTACGATGAGGGCCTCTCCAACCGGCAGCATCGTGCCTACCCTCGCGATTGCCGCTTGAACCCGCGACTCGACGTGAGGGAACCGCCGATTCAATATGGCATCGATTCCACCGTCCATGATGCCAAAACTGTTGGCCGGCGAGACGTAAGCGTCAGCCTCAACGTCTAACAGATCTCCTTGTAACACGGTGGCCCCAGGAAACGCCGCAAACGCCGTTCGCCAGGCACGTACCAGACCCGGCGACAGGTCACACAGGGTAATGTCAAAGAGATCTATTATGTTAGAACCTTTCAAAAGGCATGAAGCGGAATGCCCGCCACCTACTTCGAAAACAGCCTCTGCCACCAGTACGTGTTCTCGATCGGATGTGACGCCGGTTCGGCTTTGACGTAGACCTGACCCGGCGCCTACGGGTCGTTGGGCACCGGTCGCCATCTGAACCGCCGAACAGGGTTCCCCGAGGGATCGATAAAACCTCCTGCACTCCGTCGCGAATTGCACTGGGTCGTGAACCTAGCCGGTAATCACTGCGAGCCTCTTTCGGCGCCCGCAGGGATTCAGAATACACCCGAAGAATGTGCAATAGACGGCATAATCGTACTCTACGAGGCCGAACTCGGCAAAAACCGGCAGAGCGAGATGGTCGGGCTGTCCGCTATCGGTCCTCCGGCCTGCGGCGAGTTCAAGAAGCTGACGTAGCTGTCAATCTGGGCTGCGGCGCAGCGAGACATCACGCCGACCCCCGACGTCATCGGACACTCGGTATGCGCCCGCGGGCGATGGGAGTAATCATCCAAACGCGTGGCGACCGGTCAAACGGTGCAAAGTCAGTGCGCACTATTTGCTCAACCATACTCCTACTATTCGCGCTCGGCGCAAGCGGCCAGGAGTCGAAGCCCGCGGACACCGACCTGTCCGAAGAAGCACGGCAGGCGATGAAGCGGCTCGGCCAACGGCAGTTATACTACACTCTGGATACGATCGGCAGTCGCGACCACCCCAAGGCCGTAACTCGATTGATGCAGGGTTTTCCGGATCACACGTTTCGCGGCGAACAGCCTGTAACCCGCGAGGAGTTCGTGATTGTCCTGGCTCGTCTATTACCCAGGTCGCGGCATATTTGGGAAATCACGTCATATCGGTACACTCCGCAGGCGTTTCTATAACCTCTCCGGGCAAGTGGCATTAAGAGCAGGCCACAAACCGGACAGGTTTTGACTGTTCGCTTGCTATGTCCCTTACTTTCTGCGAACCACGTCCGTGCTCTATGCGTAACAATGCTCTTCTCATATCTTGCGGCGTGCTGCAGCTGCTCCAAATGCACCATGTGTGTATCGAGGCTCCTGTCAATGCCCAATCTCCCAGGATGCAGCGGGCGCGGACCGCCGTACACTCGGCCGCCGGCCGGCGCGAATCTGCAGCGCTTCTGAAGGCGGCCTCCGAAGAGAATCCGGTTCTAGTACGCAACCTGCTGGACCAAGGAGCGCGCGTCAACGCTCGCGATGAAGACGGCCAGACAGTTTTGATGAAAGCTGCGACGTATGGGTTAGGGGTATCCGATTTCAAAGACTTCGCGAGCCAGGGAGATGTGAATAACCGCCAGCCATTGGTCAAAGTGATGAAGCTGCTGCTCGACCGAGGAGCAGAGGTGAATGCCCGGGATCACCGTGGTCAAACGGCGCTCATGTTGACGGCGGCGTACGCGCAGAGTCCCGCATGCATTCGACTGCTGCTGAGCCATGGCGCCGACCTCACTCTGCGCAGCACAGATGGGAACCGCGCCCTGGATTACGCGCTCTGGGGCCGGACTCATAGCGTGGGCGAGCTGGACAATCACGAGATAATCCGCATATTGAAGCAGGCGGAGTTGAGGAAGCGTTCGAGGTCCGGCGTGCACCGCCACGGCACTCGGTAAGGCGCAGCGTCGGACACGATAGGAGGTCAGTACCCTTATGCATTCACTCAACATCGTATTTACAGGCGAAAAGCAGGCCGAGACGCGCACGGAGCCTGTTCGTGATCCGGGTCCGAACGAGGTGCTGGTGAGATCGCATAAGACGCTCATCAGCACGGGGACCGAGGGCATCTGCTTTGCGCGCCTATTCGAGGCCGGCACGCACTGGGAGAATTGGGTGAAGTACCCGTTTTCGCCCGGATACTGCCTGATCGGAAAGGTCGAGGCTGTCGGAGGAGGCGTAACCGACTTTGCAGTTGGAGATCGCGTAGCTTCGCGGTCGCCGCATCGGCAATACAACGTCGTGTCCACCGCGCGCCTTCACCACGTTCCTGAGGCGGTTGGAGACGAAGCAGCCACCTGGTTCGGACTTGCGTCCATCGTCCAGAATGGGGTGCGCAAGGCGCAGCATGCGCTTGGCGACGCGGTTGTGGTCGTCGGCTGCGGACCGCTGGGTCAGCTGGTCGTCCAGTACATGCGCCTGCTGGGAGCGCGTGAGACTATTGTCGTCGACCCTGGCGCCATGCGAATTGAGATGGCCCGCGCGCACGGCGCAACCATCGCTATCAACGACGTGGTGGAGCTGGCAAGAGACCAGATCCTGGAGGCGACGGACGGTGCGGGCGCAGATATCGTGTACGACGTTACCGGCAACGCGGCGGTGCTTGAGCACGCTTTGCCGCTGGTGCGCCGTTTCGGTACGATGATGGTGCTCGGTGATACGGGCTCGCCGTCCCGGCAGAGACTGACGAAGGACGTGGTCACGCGAGGTATCACCATCCGCGGCGCACACGATACGAACCCTCCGCCTGTTGCCAGCGACTACGCGCCCTGGAGTCATAAGCAGATGGTTCAGCTCTTCTTCCGGTATCTCGCGCGAGGAGAGATGCGCACTTCCGACCTGATAACCCATCGTTTCGACCCGGGAGATGCGGCTCGCGCCTATGGGCTGATGCAGGAAGATCGATCCAGCACGCTAGGCGTATTGTTCGACTGGACGGCGCTGCCGGGCTAACGATAGGCGCGCACGCGCGTGCCAACGTCGCCAACGCTTCCGTCGCTGACTCCTTCGCCGTAACAGAAACGGCGATGCTTGCGTCGAGCACTATTG
>JBBQVV010000564.1:0-3391 GCA_038211235.1 Chthonomonadales bacterium
GGTGATCCGTCAGCATCGTGGCGGTCAGAACCGTCTGGGCTTTGCGGTTCAGTTGTGCATCCTGCGCTATCCAGGGTGCATATTGTCACTGGACGCTCAGGCTCCGGACGCGCTTCTCGCCTTCGTGGCTCGTCAACTGCAGGTCGATCCGGACCTGTGGCCGCAATACGCGCAGCGCGCCGAAACTCGCCGCGAACACCTTCTGGAAATGCAAGCCTGGCTTGCCCTCACGCCATTCGGTGCCTCACACTTCCGTCACTTCGTGGAGCATCTCACCGACCTGGCCCGACAGACGGATCGCGGTATTGTCCTGGCGAACGCGCTTCTGGAGGCCCTCCGTCAGCAGCATATCATCGTGCCGACTGTCGATGTCATTGAACGCGTGTGCGCGCAGGCTCTCACGCAGGGAACCCGCAAACTCTACGAAGCGGTGACCAAGAGCCTGACGGCCACCCACCAGCAACGTCTGGATGACCTGCTGAAGGTGCGCGAAAATTCTACTGCGAGTTCTCTGGCCTGGCTGAGGCAACCGGCGGGAACGCCCAATGCCAAGCACATCTTGATCCATATCGAACGCCTGCGCGCTATTCACGGCCTGGAGTTACCGGAAGGGCTTGAACGCAGCATTCACCAGAACCGGCTGCTCAAGTTCGCACGGGAAGGCAGTCAGATGACGGCGCAACACTTGCGCGATTTGGAGCCACTCCGGCGTTACGCGACACTGGTCGCAGTGGTTTTAGACACGCGGGCGACGCTCATTGATGAGATCATTGATTTGCACGACCGTATCCTCGGCACGGTCTTCTCTCGTGCCAAGCGACACCATGCGGAGCGCTTTCAGGCGTCCGGTAAGTCGATTAACGCTAAGCTGCGGATCTACTCACGCATTGGTCGCGCTCTTCTGGAAGCGAAGCAAACCGGCAAAGATCCGTTTGCCGCGATTGAGGCGATCTTGCCCTGGGAGGCATTTACTGACATCGTGACCGAAGCCGAGAAGCTGACGGAACCGGAGGACTTCGACTTTTTGCCGCTGGCCGGCGAGGGCTTCACACAGTTACGTCGATACACTCCTGCCTTACTGGAGACGCTTCAACTCAAGGCGGCGCCTGCTGCCTGTAACCTCCTGGAGGGCGTCAACACGCTCCGAGATATGAACCAACGCCAGTTACGCAAAGTACCGGAGGAGGCGCCAACAGGCTTCGTGCGCAAACGCTGGGAGAGTGTTGTTCACACTGACGATGGGCTCGACCGACGCTTTTACGAGCTGTGCGTACTGTCGGAACTGAAGAATGCGCTCCGCTCTGGCGACATCTGGGTGCAGGGCTCTCGCCAGTTCAAGGACTTCGAGGAGTACCTGATACCTCCCTCCCGATTTGCGGCCCAGCGTACTCAGCAACAACTGGGTCTCGCTGTGAATACCCATTGCGAAACGTTCCTGACGGCGCGATTGGCGGCGCTGGAAAGTGCGCTGCAGAAGGCCGAGAAACTGGCCGCACAAAACGAGTTGCCCGATGCCGAGATCACCGACCACGTCCTCAAGATCACTCCGCTAACGAACGCAGTGCCGGAAGCTGCCGATGCATTGATGCGCCAGGCTTACGCCCTTCTGCCGCACGTCAAGATCACGGAATTGCTAATGGAGGTGAACGCTTGGACCGAATTCACACGACACTTCACTCACCTCAAGAGTGCAGAGGTAGCGTCAGAAATCAGTCTGCTGTTGACAGCGATCATGGCTGATGCGATCAATCTTGGCCCCTCCAAGATGGCAGAATCGTGTCCGGGCGTCACGTACGCCCGGCTCTCCTGGCTACAGGCTTGGCATATTCGGGATGAAAACTACTCGGCGGCTCTGGCGGAGTTGGTCAACGCGCAGGGACAGCATGCGTTCGCTGACTGGTGGGGAGATGGCACGACTTCCTCTTCCGACGGGCAGTGGTTCCGTACCGGAGGCGTAGGGCAATCCAGCAGCCATTACAATGCTAAATACGGATCCGACCCCGGCGTGACCTTCTATACCCACATCTCCGACCAGTACGCACCGTTTCACACGCGGGTCATTAACACGCCGGTGCGCGATGCCACCTACGTGCTCGATGGCCTGCTCTACCACGAATCGGACCTGCATATCGAAGAGCATTACACCGATACCGCTGGCTTCACCGATCATGTGTTCGGTTTGATGCATCTGCTGGGGTTCCGCTTCGCGCCGCGCATTCGAGACCTGAAAGACAAGAACCTCTATGTGCATGGCGATGCCAAAGCCTATCCGACGCTGTCGAGCCTGATCGGCGGCCCGATCCAAGTCAAGTACATTCGGACGCATTGGGACGAGATCCTGCGCCTGGCAGCTTCGATAAAGCAGGGAACCGTCACCGCCTCGCTCATGCTGCGGAAGCTGGGCAGCTATCCCCGTCAGAACGGTCTGGCGGTGGCGTTGCGGGAACTCGGGCATATCGAACGAACCCTGTTCACCCTGGACTGGCTGCAAAGCACGGAGCTGCGCCGACGCGTACAAATCGGCCTAAACAAGGGTGAAGCGAAGAACGCCCTGGCGCGAGCGGTGTTTTTCAATCGGTTAGGTGAGCTACGCGACCGCAGTTTTGAGAATCAGCGATACCGGGCCAGTGGCCTCAATCTGGTAGTGGCAGCCATTGTTCTATGGAATACCGTCTATCTGGAGCGGGCAGTGCAAGGCTTGAAAGCGCATGGCTTGCCCGTAGACGATGTGCTGTTGACACATCTGTCGCCGTTGGGCTGGGAACACATCAATCTGACCGGCGACTATGCCTGGCGACAGAGCAAACAGGTCGAGCGGGGCAAATTCAGGCCCTTACGTCCGTTCGCAAATCCTTAACGTACGATTTTTTCCTTTTCGTGAGCGGACCCCTTGTAAGGATCAAGGCACGAGGGGCGTACGGCTTTTTGGAACGGCTGTTGAGCCGCTTGTCCTAGCATTTTGGCGACGGTATTGCGCGATAATCGCGTTGTGCGGGCAATCTGTCTTTGGGACAGTCCCTGGCGTTGTAACTCTTTGATGTCCATCCACTGCTCCAATCCGATCATGGTGGCTTCCTCCTTCCACAGCATGGAAGAAAAGAAGACAAAATCAGTGATACAGGAGGCAGGATGGCTCACTTTCTCGGAACTCCCGACATTTTGGTGAAAAGCGAGCAGGCGGTACCTTGTGCAAACTCTCCGTTCTTTACGCCGCCTGCTGCCTCGGCAACACTCTTGCCCGAAGCAGGTCGAAGCCCGCGCGACCATACATGCTACGCTTGACGAGTTTGAGGCGGTTCACCTGACCTTCCGTTTGGCCGTTGCTCCACTCGGACGAAAGTGCCGCTTCAACGGCGCAATAATCCTGGCGCAGACTTTTGGCGAAGTTGCT
>JBBQVV010000565.1:0-3385 GCA_038211235.1 Chthonomonadales bacterium
GGTTTCGACGAGGCCGATCTTTCCTAGTTTCCCTTCGCGAACGATCTCGCGCGCCTCCACGAGATGAGGCGTGCTGCGACGCTGGGTGCCGACCTGCACAACGCGATCGTGCTTCCGTGCCGCGACCACCATGGCCTCGCCCTCCACTACGTCCACGCTGACCGGCTTCTGACAGTAGACGTCGGCCCCGGCCTCCGCTGCGGCGATCATCTGCAGCGCATGCCAGTGATCCGGCGTGCCGATCAGGACGATATCCAGGTCTTTCGGCTTCAGCATCTCGCGGTAGTCGGCATAGGTCCGCGGCTTCTTGTGGGAGAGCTGTCGCTCGGCGATGAGGTCCGCGGCTTCGGCCAGCATCTGACTGTCCACATCGCAGATGGAGACCACATCGATCGGCGCAACCTGAATGAGCCGGAACAGGTCACACTTTCCGTACCAGCCGGAGCCGATCAGCCCGACGCGCGGCGGGCGGTCCGCGAGCGGCGCGGCGTATGCGGCTGCGAGGGGAAGGGCAGATGCGGCGGTGAGAAACTCTCGTCTGTTCACTCTGGTTTGCCTCTCTCGAAGAAACGGGGTTTGGCAGAGATTCCGCGCACGCCGCCCTTGTTCCTTTTGAAGCCGAGTACTATTTGGAATTCGCCCAAAGCGATCACTTCCATCGTTCGTTGGGGGCGGCTCTGCTCGGCGCATAACAACGATGAGCCCGTGAAAGGCCTTAGGCAGCAAGAATTCGGGGTTCTAACTGGCGATCTGAAGAGACCGAAGTTCTGCGTCTTCGTGATTTGCTCCATGGCATGGTTCCTGCTACTTCAGGTTGAGAGTCGCAACGTCGGCATGCTGACCGTGCGACATACGAGGCGCAAGTTGCGATGTGTTTCCAATTGTAACAGGATCTCGGCGCGAATGGCACGGCGCGTCGCAACAAGGAGCTAGTATCGGGATGCAGGTGCGAGGTTGTGAAACGGCGATCGAGCGTACTTCAGGCGCCCTACCACGGAAAGCGTCGGGCCGTATCGTCCAGTTGGACATACTGCGCGCGATCGCAATCCTGCTTGTCATTGCGCAACATACGCCGTTGCGACCACGCGACGCCGGACGTCTACAAGTCTTTGCCACCGTCCTTCAGTACCGCGTCGGCTGGACCGGCGTCGACTTATTCTTCGTACTGTCGGGCTTCCTAATCGGCGGCCTGCTTATGGGCGAGATGAAGAAGCGAGGCAAGCTCGACGTTCGCCGATTTCTTATCCGCCGAGGCCTTAAGATCTGGCCCCTCTATCTGATATACGTCGCTTACTTCTCGCTGTTCATTCTCATAACGACGCATGGCGCAACCTGGAAGTCCGTGGTCACGAGCGACATGGTTTGCCTGCTTCAGATTCAGAATTACCTACCGGTTGATAGAGGCTTTCTCTGGTCAGTGGCCGTCGAGGAGCACTTTTACCTCTTGCTCCCACTCGTGTTCTTGTGGATTACGCGCAGGGGAATCAAGGGCATTCACCAGACGCCTGCGATCGCATTCGGCCTCATGGTGATCTGTCTCGGACTTCGGATCGCGACGTGGCAGCTGAATCCTCACTATCGGTTCTACACTTTTCATGCGCCGTCCCACCTGAGGATGGACAGCCTCATGTGTGGTGTCTGGCTTGCATACCTCTACCACTTCAGACCGGACACCATCGCATGGATCCGCAGGCATCGACCACAGCTCTTTGCGGCCGGCGGCATCCTAGTAGCGGTCGCGACGGCGATGTTCGGGAGCTCCAAACCACAGTACGGGGTGACCATCGGGTTCACAATGATTATGCTCGGATACGGCTCTATTATGATGGCCTTTCTGTTCACGCCGCTCGATGGCCTCTGCCGAAGGCCGGCACGGCTTCTCGCCTCCGTCGGAGCGTTTAGCTACACCATCTATCTCTGGCACACCGACCTTGGAATTCGCCCCGCGGCGTGGATCCTGGCCCGGCTGCCGCAGTCCATACTGCCGAATGCAATGCACTGGACCGCGGGGCTCGTGCTCAGCATTGTATTTGCAGTCACCGCCGGGGCGGCGATCGCCACCGTGTGTGAACGCCCAATCCTTGCACTTCGAGACCGTCTCTTCCCAGGGAATAGCGCACCGCTATAGCGCTCTACTGCCGGTCAAACGATCTACTCGTGAATTATTAGGGCTAAGGGGTCCCTTTGTGAGCGCTGCTGTGACTCATTCTCGCCGGCCGGATCCGAACGAAGAGCCAGAAACCCATGGGTGACTTCCCGTAGATGTCATCCAGACTTGATGGCGCCATGTTGAAGGTCACGGCGGCGCCTACGCCCGTTTGATAGGACCGATTGGGCGTCATATCGCGGACGTATCCGATGCTGAACTGTGAGATTCCAAACTTTCTATTTGCCGGAATGCGCGCCAGTTCCTCACCGAGTTTATTGACGAACTCAAATCGAGCGAACACCGTGTTTTGATCGGTAAGGCTAAGCTCGCTCTCCAGCAGGTAAGAGTCGGAGTTCGTTCCGTGACTGTTGTTATTGCCATATCCCGCTGTTGTTGCCCAGAAGCCGCTGTCGCGAAGTGGCCGAAGATATGACGCGGAGGCGGTCGCGCGACGGATGTCCTCATCCGGGCGGAGCTGTTCCGGGCTATGGATGCTGCCGTAAGAGGCTTGCAGGCTCCATCGCGGCGTCGGGTTGTAGGTGATCCTACCCGAGAATGAGTCGGGATGAAACGGCGTGAAATCGTAGCGAAACTCATCCGGCTCGCGCCCCGTGAAATACGAACCTTCGATCTGCACGTTCTTCTTCCATGCCCCGAGCGTGAGCACTCCGAACTGGATATGGGTACTGTCCTGCCAGTGGTGCGTTATCGGCGGAAGCGGATTGTCCAGCGCGGATAGGCGATGCATGAAGGCGGTAGGACCCAGAGCAGGCTCACCGGAAGGCGCTGCGTAGACAAATGCCGCGCTGTCCGTTCCGAGCGGGTGAGTATAGCGCGCGGCGACCTCCATGAAGAGATCGTGCGGATGCTGCCGGTCCACCAGCGGCCTGCCATGGTACTGCTCACCGGATTGGAAGAGCAAGGGATAGCCGCCAGGTGTCACCGTAAGTGGCTCCAGACTTAGCATGGTACGGAGCTGAAGTCGATCCTTGCCAACCGGCCGGCTCGCCATCACCATGAGCCAGTTCGTCGAGTTGAACTGGTAGTCCCCGCGTGGACCATCCTGACGATCGTAGTTCAGGAGCGCGTTGTAGTGCGTCATTACGATCCAGCGACCCGAAGACTTCATAGTTCCGTACATGGGTGAGGCAGCCGGCATCCAGGAGGTTCCCGACGCCTCCTGCGCCATGCCGACGCCGGCAATCGGCGTCATCATGTCGTGCATCGCCTGGGCCA